>JBFIFS010000215.1:0-3878 GCA_041602695.1 Kiritimatiellia bacterium | reverse complement strand
TCTCTCGCATATTCTTTTAACTGAACTTCTAACTTTCACAGCGTCTTCCCTCCGACTCACAAAAGGCGCACAATTTACACCTTTGTCCCCGTTTAGTCCACTTTTTTTTGCTTTTTTTTAGGGTGTGAGTATCTCCCCACCAGCATCCCCTACAACAACCGTATGCTCGAAGTGCGCCGACGGCCGGCGATCTTTTGTAAGTACCGTCCAGCCATCATTTTGCACCTCTACATCACTGTTCCCCAAATTGATCATCGGCTCAATCGCAAGCGTCATCCCCTTCTCAAGCTTCGGGCCCCTTCCCGGAGGACCAAAGTTCGGAATCTGCGGGTCTTCATGCATCGACCGTCCTATACCATGCCCGACAAACTCCCTGACCACGCTGCAGCCACCCGTAACCGCAACAGTCTCAACAGCATGCGAGATGTCGGAAAGCCTGTTTCCGGACTTCGCCTGCGAAATCCCCGCCTCAAGGGCCTGCTTCGTTACTTCAACCAGCTTCATCACTTCAGCTTCAGTCACGCCAACCATTACAGTGGTTGCCGTGTCGCCTATAAACCCCTCAAAATCAACTCCGACATCTATACTTACGATATCGCCAACACCTATCGCCAGGTCGCCCGGTATCCCGTGTACGACCTCCTCATTCACCGATACACAAATCTGACCCGGGTAGCCCCTGTAACCGAGAAAAGCGCTCTTCGCACCGTGCCCCGCTATCAGCTCCGCCGCGTAATCACCAAGCTCTATAGTCTTCACGCCAGGGGCAACCTTGTCAGCAACAGCGTCCCTGACGATCGCCGCGATGCGCCCGCTCTGACGCATCCGCTCAACTTCAGACTCGTTCTTGACGATTATCATCCAGCAGTCACGCCCCCCGTATCATAGCGGATATCTCCGCGCCCACCTCGTCAGCGTCAGCAGTGGAGTCTATCCTGCACAGCAGCCCCAGCCCTTCATACCTGGCAATAAGGCCCTCCGTCTGTTCTTTGTAAACTTCCAGCCTGTTGGCAATCGTCTCTTCCTCGTCATCCTTACGCTGATAAAGCTCCCCGCCGCATTTATCGCAGACGCCTTCAACCTTCGGCGGTATGTTACGGACATGGAAACTCTGTCCGCACTGCCTGCAGACCCTTCGGCCGGTAAGCCTCTCCATAAGGACATCGCGGGGCGCGTCCAGCAAAACCACCATCGCTATTGAGCTGCCCCTCTGCTCAAGGCCCTTCTCAAGAAGCTCCGCCTGGTTCTCGGTGCGCGGGAAGCCGTCAAAGAGAAAGTGCTCGTCACCGGCCCCGGCATCAAAACGGTCCTCTACGATCTTTACGATGACCTCGTCAGGCACCAGCTCGCCCTTGGTCATGAACTCCTCCGCCTTCCTGCCGACCTCTGCGCCCTCTTTGACCGCAGCGCGAAGCGCGTCGCCGGTAGACAAATGTATCACCCCGCAGGCGTCGCGAACCTTCTCGGCTATGGTTCCCTTGCCGGATCCGGGAGCCCCAAGGAGAATTGTAACCTTCATCTGCTCTTCCTCAACTTTGATTCGTTTCGACTTCGAAAAAAGATCTGCTGACAGCGCCTAAAAGCGGCCCTTCTAGCGGCGTCCCCGAAGCTTGCCTTTCCTCAAGAAGCCGTCGTAATGGCGCATCAGCAGGTGCGACTCTACCTGACGCATCGTATCTAGGGCAACACCCACGATGATAAGCAGGCTCGTGCCGCCCATAAAGGAGGCAACCAGCCACGGAATGCGGAATTGCGCCGCAAGAATCGTGGGAAGCACCGCAATTACTGTCAGTGAAATAGCACCGATGAGAGTGACCCTGGTCATCGTCCTGTCAAGGTACTCGGCAGTCGGGCGGCCCGGCCTGATTCCAGGAACATATCCGCCGTTCTTCTTGAGGTCGTCCGCGATCTGAAGCGGATTGAACTGCGTGGCCACCCAGAAATAGGAGAAGAAAAGGATCATCCCGGCGTACACAATGAGGTACAGAAGCTCACCCATGGCGAGATTGTTCGCAAGCCACTGTGCGGGGGCCCAGTCTATCTTCCTGAGAATGACCGTCGGGAACGCGAGCATCGCGCCTGCAAAGATGATCGGCATAACGCCCGAATAGTTCACGCGAAGCGGCATATACGTGCTCTGCCCGCCGTAAACCTTGCGCCCGACAACACGCTTGGTCGTGTTGATAGGAATCCTGCGCTGCCCCTGCGTAAGGGCAATCGTCCCGGCCGTGACGAGGAAAATCATTATCACCAGCCCGATCAGGTGGAATGGGCCGAACTGCGAAACACCGTCTATCTTGCGGAACATGTTGAAAGCCTGCATTACCGCGCTGGGCAGCCGGCTGACAATGTTTACAGTAATAACCAGTGAAATGCCGTTTCCGATGCCATACTCCGTAATCTGCTCACCAAGCCACATAAGAAGCATTGTGCCTGTAGTGAGCGTCAGTATGGTCATCAGCTCGAAAGCAAAGCCCTCAGGATTCAGGACAACCTGCCCGGGAATGCCCAATGCGGCCGGATTCTCAAGGTTCTTCGCGAGAAACAGCGCCTGGACCGCACAGATCGCAAGGGCGAAGTAGCGGGTATACTGAGAAAGTTTCTGGCGGCCGGTCTCGCCTTCGCGGGCCAGCTTCTCAAGAGCAGGCACTATGGCCGTAAGAAGCTGCAGAATGATAGATGCACTGATGTAGGGCCAGATGCTTAGAGCACCGACAGTACACTGGCTCAGCGCGCCGCCGCTGAAGAGGTCAACCCACAGGAGGAACCCGCCGCCGGTACTGGTACGGGCCGCTTCTTCCATCATGGCCTGCAGCGCGCTGGCGTCTACGCCCGGCGTCGGAACTTTGGCAATCAGGCGGCATATAAATATAAGGCCGAGCGTAAAGAAAATGCGCTTACGCAGTTCCGGTATCTTAAGGGAGTTGGCAAATGCAGATAACATTAACCGCTTACGACCTCACAGGTTCCGCCTGCCGCCTCAATCTTGGACTTGGCAGTCGCGCTGAAAGCGTGTGCCTTCACAGCGAGCTTCTTTGACAGCTCCCCACGTCCGAGGACCTTCACGTAACGCGCCCCGTTAGCCAGCCCCTGCTTCTTTATCAGCTCGGGAGTGACTTCCGTTCCTTCGTCAAACACATCAAGACTCTCAACGTTCACGCCGAGGTATTCCTTACGTGCAGGATTCTTGAATCCGTACTTGGGAATACGGCGGATCATGGGCATCTGCCCGCCCTCAAAACCCTCTTTAAACTTGTGGCCTTTGCGGGCCCACTGTCCCTTGTGTCCACGACCGGACGTCTTGCCAACACCGGAGGCCTCGCCGCGGCCTACCCTCTTCGAACGCTTCCGCGCACCCTTAGCAGGTTTCAATTCATGCAGTTTCATTCTCTCACCCCGCTTAGACGCTTCGCGTCTCAGCTATCTCTTCCTTGGTCCTGAGTTTCTTGAGAGCGTCCACAGTGGCCTTAACAACATTCAGCTTGTTGTTGCTGCCCAGCGACTTGCCAAGAACATCCCTGATCCCGGCAGTCTCCAGCACCGCTCTCATACCGCCGCCAGCGATAACACCGGTACCTTCGGAAGCCGGCCTCAGGAGGATCTTGCCTCCGTCCGCCACACCGATTACCTCATGTGGAATCGTGCGGTCTCTCATCTTTACAGTAAACATCGAACGCTTCGCGATCTCGCCGCCCTTACGAATGGCTTCCGTGACTTCGTTGGCCTTTCCGAATCCATAACCGACCCTGCCCTCGCGATCGCCAACAACGATTACAGCACTAAAGCTGAACCTGCGCCCGCCCTTAACCACTTTGGAACAGCGGTTTACGAACACAACTCTTTCTTCAAGTTCTGCTACCTGTTCTCTTGTCTCTTGC
>JBFIFS010000214.1:0-3920 GCA_041602695.1 Kiritimatiellia bacterium | reverse complement strand
GCGACGGTCCTTGGATTTGGCTTTAGCGCTCATAACGGAAGATAGTTTACGATTTCCATTCAGAATTAACAGTCAGATCTACAAGGCAGCTGGAGACAAAGAGGCCCCGCCACACTGGCGGGGCCTAAATAGAAAACGGGGCTGCAGGAAGAGGCAACTACTTGTCTTCCGGCGGGATGTCCTTTACCTCTTCCGTCACAACCGCTTCGACGAGCTTGTCTTCCGGCGTCACCTCCGGTGGCGGGTCTTCCTGGACTAGTTCCGGCTCTGGCGCGCTGATTATTTCAATCGGGCCGACGGGAACAGGATTGACGGGCTCTGTCTTCACTTCGCCCGGCATAGCCTGGTTCCTGTCCTCACCCGGCCTGCCGTAACGCCCATAACGCCTGCGCTCAGCGTTAAGGTCTTCGAAGGTAATGTTATAACGCTTTGCGAGCCACTTCCATTCGCGCTCGTTGAACTTGAAGATAATCTGAAACTTATTCAATACGGCGACCAGGTCGAGTGATTCAATCTGGTACGCTTCCTCTGTCCAGCTCGGTGCAGCCGCGAGTTCCTCGGGAACATCAGCCTCACCGCCAACTACGATCAGGCGCTTCGGCGTCTTGGTAAACACTGTCCCGGCAACAAACTCTTCGACCCCAATCCTGATCCAGTCCTGTGTCGCATCATCCCAGACGTGCAGTACCGTAGCATCGCCGCCTATCTCCTTGTCCTGGGCAACCAGATAGATCTGCCTGCGCAGACGCAGGAGATCAAAAGAGAACTGGACCAGCGTTGGTCGAGTTGGAACGACTACACAGGTGGGTCCTTCAACTACGCTCGCCTCAACATTAATTACGGAAATCGCAACCAGCGCAGCACAAAAAAGCATTAGAAAACGCGACTTGGTCATCAGCAAAACCTCCCGGTAAACAGACCGTTATTGTATAACCTTATGGCTATCCAATCCTTTATCAGCACTGTTTCAAAGTCAACTACTTTTTAAGCAGTTTACGGAAGGCATCAGTCAACATCGGGACGATTTTCAGGCAGTCCCCGACAATGCCGTATGTGGCGACCTTGAATATAGGCGCGTCGGCATCCCTGTTGATTGCTACAATGATATCCGCCGATGACATACCGGCCAGATGCTGGATCTGGCCGCTGATTCCGCAGGCAATGTAGATCGCCGGACAAACCGTTTTTCCGGTCTGCCCCACCTGGTGCGAGTAAGGGATCCAGTCACTGTCAACAGCAGCCCTGCTGGCCCCAACGCCGCCGCCAAGCACCTCGGCGAGCTGCCTCAGGACCTCGAAATTGGCCGGATCCTGGATGCCCCTGCCGCCGGAAACGATTATGTTGGCCTCGGCGATGTTGACAGTGCTCTCTTCCTCGGCAACGTAGTTTTTCCGGGTCGTACGCGATTTCAGAAGCTCAGCGGCTATCTCCTCGACAACCGACTCCCCGCCCCTGCCCTCCTGGACTTCGGCCTCCTTCATCACCTTGTGGCGCACAGTTGCCATCTGCGGACGATGGTTTGGCGTTTCAATCGTAGCCATGATGTTTCCGCCAAAGGCCGGACGAGTCTGGAGCAGGTTCCGCTTCTCAGGATCAATGGCAAGCCCCGTGCAGTCAGCCGTCAGGCCGGTATTAACGGAAACGGCAACGCGGGAGACGAGACTGCGCCCTACCGTCGAAGCTCCGCAGAGAAGGATTCCGGGGTTGTGCTTCCTGATCAGGTCAATCAGCACATTTGCGTAAGGCTCATCCTTGAAGTATGCGAGCTCCGGATTGTCGACTACATAGACCTTGTCAGCCCCGCGAGCAGTCAGGTCAGCAACCCTGTCCTGTATGTCAGACCCGATAAGTACAGCGCAGAGCTCTTCACCCAGGTCGTCGGCCAGCTTACGTCCCTCTCCCAGCAGCTCAAAAGTGATAGATTCGATGTGGCCCTCGAACTGCTCGGCGAAGACCCATACGTTCTTGTATCCGCTCAGGTCCCTGGCTATCTCTTCCTTCTTCTTGAGGTCAATTGCCTCAAACTTACAAGCCTCAACACAGGCTCCGCAAAGGGTGCACTTGCCCAGGTCGATCTTTGCAAGCTTCTCCTCCATGACTATTGCGCCAAACGGACAAGCCTTTACACACAGACCGCATCCTACACACTGACCTTCAAGTACCTTTATTGCCTCTTCGGACATCTCACCCCTCCTCACGACGCTGCGGATACGACCGCATCTTTAAGCTTTTCAACCAGCTGGGCGACCACTTCCTCAGGCTCGCCTTCCAGCATCTCTCCTCCGCCGCGCGGCGGAGGTGTAAATATCTTCACTACCTTGGTCGGTGATCCCTGGAGGCCCAGCTTATCGGGCTCGGCGCCTATGTCCCCGGCGCCCCATTTAGCTATTTCAGCTTTCTTGGCAGCCTTCTTCCCCTTCAGCGAAGGCAGACGCGGCTCATTGATCTCCTTTACAACCGTCAGGATACATGGCAAAGGCGACTCTATCGACTCATAACCAGTCTCCAGGAGGCGCTCCGCAACTATCCTGCTCTCATCAATCTCCTCGACCTTGCGTACATAAGTGATCTGCGGCAGATCAAGATGCGTTGCAACCCCGGGTCCAACCTGAGCGGTGTCCCCGTCAGATGCCTGTTTGCCAAAGATTATGACACTGTAGTCACCGATCTTCTTGAGAGCCATCGCCAATGTGTAGCTGGTCGCCCAGGTGTCACTTCCTGCGAATGCGCGGTCCGACACCAGAATACCCTCGTCTACGCCCATGGAGATCGCTTCACGGAGCGCGGCCTCAGCCTGGGGAGGTCCCATGGTAATGACGGTCACTTTGCCGCCAAGTCTGCCTTTGAGCCTCAAGCCTTCCTCTATGGCGTACATGTCGAACGGATTTATGATAGATTCAACACCTTCCCTCATCAGGGTGTTAGTTTCAGGATCTATCCTTACGTCCGTCGTGTCCGGAACCTGCTTAATACACACGACAAAATGCATCAACTCTCCTCCTAACAGTATTCTAAAAAACTTGCGGAAACTTACACGCCCACCAGTCGAATGGCAAGCCTTAACGGGCAAGCCGGCCAATGTCCGAGTTAAGTCCCGGGACTATTCTATCTTCATGACAGGGACCATTTCACCGAATGCCTCTTGTAGGGGAAACCCCGATACCAGCTTCAGCCCACAGATGGCAAACTCTGCCATTATGCGCAAGATGCTCTCATTTCTGCTTATGGCCGCAGCAGCTGCGAAAGCAGCGGATCCCGTGTCGCTTCCTCCAACGGGATGGCAGGAGAATTTTAACAACTTCCTCGGCACGCACTCCTCCTTGCCAAGAGGAGTTTGCGTATCAAAGGACGGCAATACGCCAATGCTGCCAGATGACCCCGACTTCCGCGGCATAGATGACGGGAACGTGACAACAGGCGGCTGCTATGCGTGGGCTTTAACCGATGGCGATCATGCCCTGGGATACCAGCCGACCGCTGATGAATTCACTCCCGGATGGTTCCGGATCGTATTTTCCAACAGTTCAGATACCGCATATCGTTTCCTGAAGGTCTCATATGACACCGTTTGCCTGAATAACGCAGACAGATCCTCAAGAATTGAGCTGCACTTCACGTCAACAAACGGACTCGCAATAAAACTGCCTGGCATGACCTATTCTTCCCAGGATGTCCGAGACGCGCCACCGCAGTGGACACGAACCCGCCTGAAGACCATCTTCCGCTTGCCGCGGCCAATAGCTCCGGATAAATCATTCGAACTGCGATGGACAGGCAAGGACGAGGGCGGCAGTGGATCACGGGATGAAATCGGCATCGATAACATTAGAGTCAAAGGGATAACGCACATTGGAACCGTGATAAGGGTCCGATGAGAGCCTTTCCACTTGTAAGACAAATCCTTTCTGCGCTAAGGTTGC
>JBFIFS010000213.1:0-3923 GCA_041602695.1 Kiritimatiellia bacterium | reverse complement strand
TACACGTCCTACTATGTGTCCGATGATGGTTCAGGGGGGTTGGTTGTACAGGCTGCTGATCCCGGCGAAACGGTGGTGATCCATGGCCTGGACGTGCCCATTGAGACGAGGCTTCAGTACGCGGACATAGACGGAGGAGAGATTTCATTTGACGGGCTCATGATCAGTGTTTCCGTCGGGTATCACCAGAAGGAATCAGACAGGGTGGAACTTGAAGCGTTTTACGCAGACAGTGGAGATGACGAATGAGAGCTGGAACACATGGGTTTACAATGGTCGAACTCCTTGTTGCGACATTAGCTTCCGCGATTCTTGCGCTTACGGCAGGGCTGATGCTGGTGATCAGTTACAGTGCATGGATCGCGAACCGGGATTATGTCGACCTGCAGAGGGACATTTCGCTGACCCAGACGATTGTAGACAGGTGGGTGCGCGAGGCCTCCCACTGGGAAGTCACATCGACCAACAACGGACTGCTAATCGCCACGTCGTCAGGTCCGCGCAGGCTCTATGCCGAGTCCGGCTCTCTGATCTTCGATCCCGATACGGGCACCCCGGGCGATGAGCTGATTGTTTCGAGCAACAGGGTCACGGACTTCAGCGTCGAAGCGACTCCGCGTGGCGTAGTGCTGGACCTGCAGCTTGAGGAAGATCCCGTAGTAGGCGAACTGCATACCTTTATAAGCCATAGGAATTAGCAAGCGAGAAAGGTCGGAAACATGAAAACCGAAATGAGCCGACAACAAAGATCGGGTTCGATGCTGGTCATGGTCATGGCAGTGCTTCTTGGTCTTAGTCTTATAGGGGCCGCGCTGCTCGGGCAGGGACGCGTCAACGGAGTGGAAGTCAGCGGGGAGATCAGCAAAGCAAAGGCATTCTGGACGGCTGACGCGGGCATTGAGGAAGCGCGGGCGATTGCTTACAAGAATTACCAGGAGGCGGCCACATCGCTGTTTCCCGCCACCGAGCCGAGAACATGGAACGGCTCCACCGCATTCGGTACCTATACCGTTACGGTTACTGAAGATGTGGCCGCTCCTGGTTTATTTACTGTGCTGTCTGACGCGCTGTCAGACGGCGGTGATCAGAGGATACTTTCCCTCATTATCAGCCAGGAGCCTGCGCTGGTGGCGGGAGTATTTGGAGACGCCTCCCTGACTCTTCAGCCGAACGTGGCGATATACAGCTATCACAGCTCGTCTAATTCCTCGCCGACGCCCTCCAATTCTACCAGCGAGGTCACCATAGGGTCAAACGAAGACGTCACGCTCAAGCCCGGCGTAATCGTTGACGGTACCGTTCTCCTTGGAGAAGACGAGGACGGTGAGGTGGCTACCTGCAGCGGATGCGATGGGATGGACGTTGAAATCACGGGAAGGATCGATCCTGACCCGCTTGGAATTCGCGGCGGCTTCTATGAGGGGCTGCTCAACGATGCCTCAGTCAATAACAACAACGCGAGTGTGCCTGAGATTGCAGGTAATGTGTGGACTGTCGCCAACAACAGCACATCTTCGATAGCGGCAGGCGTCTACTTTGTGACCTCTATAGAAATAAGGGGGACGGTCACGGTTGATGCGAGCGGCGGCGAGGTGGAAGTGTTTCTTACGGGACCCATGAAGGCCTGGCCTGGGAGCGTCATAGGTACATCTGGAGCCGCATCACATTTCAGGGTCTATTCAAACTCAGATGCCAACATTGACCTGCAGCCCGACGGTGATTTCGGAGGCTTCATATACGCGCCCTACAGTGACGAGGTGAAGCTCCGGCCCAGCAATAACTTCTACGGATCGGCATGGGGCGAGAACGTCAAGATCCTGCCCGGCGGCGATTTCTATATCGACATGGACATAATGGCTTATGACGCATTCGCGGTATACAGGATGGAGTTCGGAAAATGGAGGCAGCTGCAGTGAAGACAACAGGAGGAGATATGAAAACAGCAATTCAGATTGCACTGTTGGTTTTGATGGCCGGACTGGTCGTCATTTCTATATCAGGTTGTGAGGACAGGGACACGGCAAGTAACATAACATTAACCCCCCAGGACTCGACGGTCACCGGTGTCGGAGCGACGGTTGTCCTGGTTGCTGCTGACCCGGAGGGCAGTCTCGTGATGCCATTGATGTGGTCTGTAAGCAACCCTACGCTTGGCGGCATCCTGTCGGCAAGCGGGAGTTCGGCAGTGTACGAGAGCAACGGTGCCAGGGGGCAGAACACGGTACGTGTGATCGACCAGACCGACAAGGAAGGCGTTGCTGTAATTTCCCAGCGATGAGGTCTTGGAAATCAAGGGATTCCTGCCTGGTCGAGCATCAGCCTGCAACTAGACGGCCGATGGCGCAGCCTCGTATTGACATCATGATGTCGTTCGGGTAGACTCCGACAACGCATGGCGAGCAAGCATATGAAGACATCATGTCTGTCTGTCTGGTTGCGACGAATGCCGGATCTTTATGAGGCCTTAGGGCCGAATTTCCTTACCGGACCTTACCCCTGTATCCTGCAATCGCCCCGCGCTGTTCGAAGACAGGTTCACGAACCAGGCGGGGAGGAGCTGTGAAAAGCAGGCTTTACGAGATAGGAGACATTGAGCTCAACGGGTCGTCATCTGCCTACGATGCAGCCGGAAAAGTCTGGGCAATGACGGGTCAGCTGTCTTTCAAGCCTGACTCGGCCGCGAAGGCCGCGATACTTACAGCAGAGATCGGATGGCACTTGAAGTCCGCTGCCATCAAGGGCCGGGTCAGGGCCCACGTCCGAGAGCTTGAAGATGGTGATGAACTGATACTGGATTTTATAGCCAGGAAGAAGCTGCCCAGGGGTCTACTGCGGGAAATCAGGAAGGTCTGCGAGCACATGGAGGTAGACTTTTCGCGGAAAGGAGAAGACACCATAGAGGTGGTGATACAGATTTCAGAAGAGCGTGGGGACATTAATCCGGCTCTTATATGGAGCGCGCAGAGCAAAGTGAAGAGGCAGACCCTGATTGAACAGCTTTACGCGACGCTTCTTGAGCGCTATGCCCAGGCGAAGGGCAACCTGGCCGAAATACGGGAGAGGGAAAAGGAGCTCGTGGCGTCACGCGACAGGCTCAGGAGGATGTCGTCCGAGCTGGCTATTACCGAAGAGCGGGAGAAGAAGAGGCTGGCAACGGCCCTCCATGACACGGTGCTTCAGTCGCTTTCAGCTACCGCCATCAAGGCGAAGGTGCTCGGCGATATGATTGGGGAAGGAGAGGCCGGCAAGCTCCTTGAGTCTATCAGGGCGGAGCTGAGCGAGGAGCTTCAGCACTTGCGCTCGTTGACGTTTGAGATCAGCCCTCCCATCCTTTACGAGCTGGGACTTTGTGCTGCCGTAGAATGGCTTGGTGACGAGCTGAAGAAAGAGGGAATCAACTTTGTGCTTAAGAGCTGCGCAGAGCCGGACGCGTCGCGCCAGACCGTGAAGATCATGGCATTTCAGTGCATTAGGGAGATCCTTGCGAACACGCGCAAGCATGCTGGAGCGAAAAAGGTCACTTTGGAGCAGAAGATTGAAGATGGGAACATGGTAGTCGTGATCCATGACGATGGGCAGGGGTTTGATACGAGCACTTTGGCTGACGTGTCCAAAAAGAATTCAAGGTTCGGGCTCATGAGTATAAGGGAGCGCCTGAACGACGCGGGCGGAGACTTGCGCATAGTCTCTTCGGCCGTTACCGGGACCCTTGTTGAATTTGAAATCCCGATGACACGTATTCTTGAAGAAATGAACCTGGACGATCCGGGCAGAAAGGCGGCGGTGGTATGACGACCAGAATATTCCTGGCGGATGATCATATAATGATTCGAGAGGGACTGCGGCTCCTCATAGACCGCCAGTCCGACCTAAGCGTGGTGGGCGAGGCGGAAGACGGGCGGGAGGTACTCAAGAAGGTTCCG
>JBFIFS010000212.1:0-3931 GCA_041602695.1 Kiritimatiellia bacterium | reverse complement strand
TGCCGCCTTGCCTCCTGCAAACCGGTAGGGTTCAGTTCCAGGGAAACGTCCCGGTATAGCTCCGTCATTGCCAGAATGTCTTCGCGCGACTTGATCGGGAACTGTATGGGATGCCAGGAGTGGGATGCCCCGTCAAACTGCCTTACCAGTTGGAGTTCTCGAGAAGGCGTGCGGTATATGGTACACATGGTGCCGTTCTGCCGCGTAGTCTCCACCGCCGTATGCTTGCGTACCTCACGGACGCATCCGGCAATGCCTGTGTGCTTGTCGCTGCCAATCCAATCGTGAATGGCGTCCAGGGTCATATTCCGGAACGGCTCGGATTGCGCCTTCGGGTACGCCTCGTCGAGCTTTGGCCAGAATGGCAAACGGTCGACGGGCTCCATGTGTATGGCCGCCAGCCATCTCTCCTTAGGGGTCATATGTTCTCTCATCTCCTTCATCCTTCAAAGCCCGACGGGTGCCTCAAAACGCAACGTGCTTTTTAAACTTACAGTGCGTTTTACAGGAACTCCTCCACTGATATCTTGACCTGAAATGATACTTTTCTTACCTCCGAGACCCTGGCGCGCGTATTTCCAGCTCTCCGGACATGAACGTTTATTTGCACATTACCGTGATACCCGAAAATTTATCGTTTTGGTATCAGTATCGGACAAAAAATCATAAGATATTTTCTAGCCAGCGTGCTTAACTGCCATAGTGAGGAATTTGAATGATCGACTGGTATTTCCACAGCACGATGGAGAAGAGCCGGTCGACTTGGAGAATTACGCCGAGTGGGGACAGGAGCGATACAAGCAGGCGTTGCTGATCGTTGCCGAAAGCTGTTTGCGGCGCTTACCTGAGTGTGGCGGAGTCATCTTCTGGATGGGACACGACACTTTCCAATGCACCGCCAACACATCGCTCATTGATTTCGACGGTGGTGTGAAGCCCACCCTAAAGGCACTGGCCGAACTTTGAAAAGAGTATAGCGATGCAACCGGCATTGAGTAATGTCGCAGCTGATGCACAGTGAAGAAGGAGAATCGATGAAGCTGACATTTCAAATCGGAAAACCCGAATCGGATGCACATATTCTTGCGCACGGATTTCATGTCCCCCGCGAGATGCAGGGCCGCCTCTGTCGCATTTGCGACAAGGAGTTCGGCCTTGCCATCCCATTCAGTGAAGGCTCCGTGCTGCTTACCCTTAGCCTGTTCAACGGAGCTCCGGATGCCGTCAGCCAGGAGCTCACCGTACTGCTTGACGGAAAGCAGCTGACAACTATCACATTGAAAGAACTATCCTGGCATGACTATGCGATCGAGGTCCCTGCGACGACCAGCACCAGCCGTGCGCTGCTGTTCCGATGCGCTATTGACCCCAATCGCCAGCCAACTCATCCCGTCCTGCTGTGCGGCGTGTCAATGGAGGGTGAAGGCCACGTTAACGAAGCCCTGCTGAGACCTCGTATCGAGGTTCATCCGATCAGGATGACAAGCATGCTTCGCCCGTACCACGAGATTCGCAAGAACGCGCCTGTTTACGGAGGAATGGATTCCAAGAAGTATTCCTACTCCAGTGACAAGCATATCTACTTCGGCGACGTTCACGTACACACCAATCACTCGAAGTGCGGATTTCCAAACAACAGGTCTATCGAGGAGAACGCCGCCGTCGCAGTGGAACGCGGTCACGATTTCATCGCCTTTACCGATCACGGTGAACACATGAGCGAAGAAGACTGGAAGCAGTACTTCGCCGAGATTCGTGCTGCACAGCAGACATTCCCGCAGCTCACCGTTATTCCCGCTATTGAGTGGACATCATACTCACATGGACACCGCAACATCTACTACAAGACCACCGAGCTCCCCTTCCACAATTCCAACACCTTCGAAACGAACCACCCCGGGAAGCTCCGCCCCTACTACGACGCACTGGGTGTAGAGGCCTTCTGCGCCGCCCACCACCCCTGCTATCTGGAACACCTTGCCAACTTTGCTGTGAGCGATCCGGAGTTTGAGCCTCTCGTAGAGATCTATTCCACCTGGGGTTCTAGCGAACGCTACCGCGCGGAACTGCAGCATGAGCGTGATGTAATTCCAGGAGCCTCGGTACAGGACGCACTGGCCGCCGGCCACAAGTTCGGCTTCATAGGCGGCGGCGACGTTCATAACACCCTGCCTGGCGACGGCGGCTTGACGGCCATCATTGCCTCCGGCAAGGACCTGCCGACCCTATGGCAGGCCATGAAGGATCGTTCATGCTATGCCGTCGCGAACGACAGGATCATGCTTGACTTCCATATCAACGGGTACCCAATGGGCAGTCGGCTTACCTTCAACCAATTCACGGTCGACAAGCTCTTCCCTCTCAATGTCGCCGCCTCAGTCGTCTGCCCCGACGCCGTTGACCGACTGGAACTGGTGGCGAACGGTGAAGTTATTTGCAGCAAGAACCATCGAGAATGCAAAACGGAGATCGACTTCTTTCACCGTATCAGAAAGATGGAGTCGCCTGGTGGCCGCCACAACACAGGAGCCTCACATGACGTTAATTTCTCCCGATGCTACTATATCCGGGCTGTGCAGAAGAATGGATGCATCGCGTGGTCTTCCCCTATCTGGCTCGATTTTGAATGGGCGTGAATTATCTGAGAGCAGCCTACTATTGCGCGTAATTCGGCAGGACAACGAGATTGCCTTCGCGAGTCCTGTTTGGGTTAACGCCTCAGCGATTTCGGACCAAGGTTAATGATCGGGCACTTCAATGCCTATCAACTTATGCCTGCTTGATAGCCGCACCTTATTGAGAAGCTTGTCTGTTAAATATAATTTGGCTCTTTCAGTTCACGAATCCTGTCCGGATGTATCTTGCCATCCTGATTGATGGCGTTGTGGTAACTGATAGACGATTGGTTTGACTCCCTGGTCGCAGGGGGATGGACCGTTGCCGGACGCGTTGTCGTTACTAGCCAGTCAGTCAGGTCTCTCTGCATTTCGGAAATGATCCCGGCGTATTCCGATTCGAAATAGAGATTCGTCATTTCCCAAGGGTCATTCTCCAAATCATAGAGTTCGCCGAAGCCATCCGGATAGTCTTCGGTGAACATTTCCCTTGGATAGTAGACAAGGCGGTACTTCCCTTTTCTGACGCTCTTGCTCCACGCAAATTCGGTCACGCCAATATTCCTGACTTCGCCAGACTCGCCCCTCAAGAGATGTGAGATGTCCTTCCCGTCGGACGTCTCCATCTGCTCAAGGCCAGCCAAAGCGCACAATGTATTAGCGAGATCAACAGTCTCAACAATCTCAGAGGCAACATGGCCAGCTTTGATCTTATCCGGCCAGCGCCAGATCAGAGGAATCCGTGTTATCGCGTCGGAGCAGATCCCGGGCGCTTTCTCCATGATGCCGTGCTCACAGGCATAATCTCCGTGATCAGTGGAATAGATCACTATAGTATCTTTGCTCAGGCTGTTGGCATCCAGCCAGTCAAGCAACTCCCCAACGGAGTGATCAACATGGCTGATGTTCCCCAGATACCCATGCAGCTTGCGAAGGCGGCCGGCCTCGAAGGTCTTGGGCTCGAACAGCTGCCATTTACCATCCCGCCATCTCTTCGCCGTCTCCTTGAGATGAGGAGCTTTACCAGCCATTTCGTAATCGGCATTTGGAGGCAAGGTAAGCTTGGAGTCGTCGTAAAGGTCCCAGAACTGCTTTGCGGGAGTGTAGCACTGGTGAGGCTTGGGAAGACTGACATGGGCAATAAACGGAGCACTGTCCTCGGCACATTTCTCCATGAACTCAGTCGCCTTCCTGACAATCCAGCCTTCCTGCCCATCTTCGTATGAGACCTTTGACGGCCTCCCCTCCACCGTCTGCCTCCCGCGACCTCCGAACTCCTGCATCGCCGCGTGGTCTTCGAGATCAGTTAGCCCTCT
>JBFIFS010000211.1:0-3938 GCA_041602695.1 Kiritimatiellia bacterium | reverse complement strand
TTCCCAAGGAAGCAGTGCTTTCCTTCCTTTTCCCGGAAATACCTGTTGTCCGTCATGATTATGTCGCACGGCCCGACCCGCGTATGCTGAAATATGCCGCCACCCTCATCACCCAGCCCGTAGTAAGGATTGTTCCATGAGCTCTTGAATACAGCGCGTACGTCACGGCGGTCCTGGTCCGAACCATTACGCGGAATTCCCCACGCGTCGTTAGCATAGTAGTCATGATCATCCCACGACGCATAAACAGGCGTCGCCGCCACGATCTTCTGCCATGCCGGGTGAAAATCACGCAGGGCGTAGTCAGCCCTGCACATCCCGAAGTTACTTTTTCTGTCCTGGACCGCGACATCGCCATAAGTGAGAAGCGCGTGCGGCTTCCTGCTCAGAATAGCATCAGCCTGCTTTTCGTTACCCAATCCCCATCGATGCTGGCAGGTGCCAAAAGCAATCCTGACTTTACCGGAGTCGCCTGCGGGCGGAGTGGTGATAACCATAGTTCCCGCATTGGTTATTTCTTTACCGTCGACAAGGACCTTGTAGGAAGTTTCTGTTCCGGGCTTCAGTCCTGTTACAGGCACAATCGCGGTCAGGTCCGTCTCAAACGAGCTCTTCACAGGCCCAAATGTCTTCTCCCCCGCCTTTACCTCAACGCTTGCGGGCTTTACCGTACGAACCCAGATCTTCGCGCTGCTCTCAGTGATTTCGCCGAGCATTGGACCACCCAGATGAACGATCCGCTGTCCTTCCACTAGCGCCCTTACCTTTTCATCCTCGCTCACGGTCTTGAATGAGGCACGTGGATCAGTCGCAAGCGCGTTGTAGATAGCGCTGTACAGCTCTACAACTTCTTTCGGCTTTTCACCGAACAGATTCAGGATCTGCAGGCATGATTTGAGGTCGCCTCCATGAATCCTCACCGCCTCGGCCCAACGTGGTAACGCCATGGAACAGGCCGTGCACGCTGCCGATGCTTTAAGAAATGTTCTTCTGTCCATTATGATCCTTTCTGACCTTCATCCATCCTGAAGCGCTTTCCCTCTGAGAGTCATGACAGCACCTCGCCACGGGATACCTCCGCCTCCCAGCGCTCGATCCTGGCCTCTAGCTCGCGTGCCAGCTCAGGATTGTCCTCTATAACGTTCTTCGACTCAGAGAGGTCGCTCTTCAAATCATGAAGCTCCTTCGCATCACCGTCTTGCTCATTCAAAGTCAGCTTCCATTTCCCGCTTCTTACGGCGCGCTTGCCCTTGAAGCGCCAGAACAGATCGCGCTTCAGATCATCAATATCTCCGGTCATCACGGGGAGGATATCCATACCGTCCAGCGTCACGCCAGCCGGCTTTGTCACTCCAGCCATGCCCAGCATTGTCGGAAAGAGGTCCATACCAATGCATGTCGCATCAACTTCGCGTCCTTCAGGAATCACACCCTTCCAGCAGGCGACTGCCGGAACGCGGTGGCCGCCCTCCCAGAGGCTCCCTTTCTTCCCTCGCAATCCGCCCGAAGAACCCGGACCCGAAGGACCATTGTCCGAGAAGAAGAAGATCAATGTGCTCTCCTCCAGCCCATGCTCGCGGACGCGTTCGAGTATCAGCCCTATGCCTTCGTCCATCGACTCCATCATTTCCTTGTAAGCTTGCGCTTTGTCCTCACGCGGTCCGCTGATCGGCCGTCCGTTTCCAGGAGTCCTGTATCCCTTGTCATTAGGGCCCTGATACGGGTAATGCGGACATTCGTGGGCCAGATACAGGCAGAATGGTTCATCCCTATGTTCTTCAATGAACCGCAGGCCATGCTTCGTCACAAGGTCCGTCGTGTAGCCGTCCTCTGGAGACAGCGCGTTCTGCCGCCACCAGTCTTCATGTCCCTCCTGATCGATATGCGAAAAGTAATCGACGTTGCCGGCTACGAAGCCTGCAAACTCATCGAAGCCGCGGTGAACAGGATTGAACTTCTGATTATATCCGAGATGCCACTTTCCAAAGAGCGCTGTCCTGTAGCCCTTATCCTTAAGCAGTTCCGCGAACGTTGACTCCTCAAGCGGAAGCCCGACATCACGGTGATTTTTTGCCGTAATGACCCCCTCAATGCCAGTCCTCTGCTGATAACGGCCTGTCAAAAGAGCCGCGCGCGTAGGACTGCACACAGCACCGTTGGAATGGAAATCTGTAAATCTTATGCCTCGCTTTGCAATGGCATCTATGTTGGGAGTCTTGATTGCGTCACTTCCAAAGCAGCTGCAGTCACCGTACCCCATGTCATCGGCAACTATCAGAATTATGTTCGGCCTCCTCTGCGCCATCCCCATTCTCTCCTTATCACATCCCGAAAGCACCATTGCTCCCGCGGCTGCTCCGGCGGCACTCGGTACTTCCGGCATCACCAATCACACCCTCTAAAACATCTTGCCGTAGTGCAGTGCTGACGCCTTGCTGCAGCCTTTGTGGACGGGCGGCTCATCGAACTCAAGTTCTATGATCGCCCTGTTGGCAATGTCATCCGGACATTCTTTCGGCAGGTCAGTGAATAGAATCCTCTGGTCTTTCTGCTCAAACTTGAGCGGAGTCCGGTCCGGCAGCAGGCAGGCAGACTTGAGCGGGGTCATGACGCCGCCCAGCCCGGCCGGCTCATGGGGCCAGATCTTCGTCCACACATACATCTTGTTGCCACGCCTCGTCGCGTTGACCCAGCCGCCAAGCTGACCAGTGCGCCAGCAGTCGCTGACTGGATAAACGACCTCTTCATGCTTCTCAATCCACTTACCGACATCCTGTAAGGGCTTGATCGCCTCTTCCGGCACAGAGCCGTCAGGTTTCGGACCAATGTTGAGCAACAGGTTCCCCTGCCCTCCACAGCAAGTCAGCAGCATCTTAAGGATGCCGCGCACATTATAGCTGTCTGGCGCGGCCTGCTTGGAGTCCGTGTATCCCCAGCTCAGTCCATTGAAGGTCATGCAGGCTTCCCAGTCTCGACCCTGCTCAGGCGTGACATGCCCTTCCGGCGTGCCAAGGTCTTCATCGAGCTTGGAGCGGTTGTTGATGATAATATGCGGCTGAAGCTCGCGGACCATCTGGTTCATCTGCAGGGATTCCCATCCCTCAAAACTCTTCATGGGCGCGGAGACATCGTACCAGAGAACGTCTATCTGCCCGTAATTGGTCATCAGCTCCCTTACACAGCCCTGCGTAAAATCAAGGAACCGCCGCCTGGCGTCCATGTCATAGGCGCACTTGCCTCCATCAGGATGATGCCAGTCCATCAGCGAATAATAGAAGCCTACCTTGAGACCGAACTCGCGGCACGCATCGACGTATTCTTTGACGATATCTCGCTTAGGCCCCAGTTTGACCGAGTTCCAGTCCGTCATCTTGGTGTCCCAGAGACAGAAGCCTTCGTGATGCTTGGTGGTAAGCACCATGTATTTCATGCCCGCTTCTTTGGCCAATTTCGCCCATTCCCGAGGACAGCCCGCCCGGGGCTGGAACTCATCGACCCGCGCCTCGTATTCCGCCTTGGGTATGTTCTCCAATGCCCATACCCATTCATTGCGGCCGTACATGGCATAGAGCCCGAAATGCACGAACATCCCAAACCGCGCTTCGCGGAACCATTTCAGGCGTTCATCCCTGCTCGCTTCCGTTGCGGCTTCATAATCAGCCAGGCACTTTATATCTGTCACTTGTTCTCTCCTTATCTGTTAACTGATCTGCCACTGTCCCGATATTCATATAGTTTCGCCCGCAGCTCTTCGACAATGTCGGGATGCTTGAAATAGAGATTTGTTGTCTCGCCCGGATCAGAATCCAGGTCATAAAGCTGGCCCGGGGCTGACGGCTCGCGCTCCGGCAGCACGTATCGCTTAAGCTCCTCGTATTGCTCATAATTGTTGCCGCCGGACCCTTTGTGATCGAGGTACTTCCACTTGCCCCTTCGTA
>JBFIFS010000210.1:0-3944 GCA_041602695.1 Kiritimatiellia bacterium | reverse complement strand
GTGTGGTGGAGAAGCGGTCGGATGAGACCATTAATAAGGATCTGCCTACAGGCGACATTGAGGTCGTAGCAGAACAGATCAACGTGGATGCCCCGGCTGACCCGTTGCCGCTTTATCTCGCTGGGGATGAAGAGGGCCCGGAAGACCTGAGGCTGAAATATCGCTATTTGGACCTTCGCAGGGAGCGGATGCACAATAATATCCTGCTTCGTTCGAAAATTGTCTCTGAAATCCGCCGCTGGATGAATGAGGAGGCGAAATTCGTTGAATACCAGACTCCTATACTGACCAGCAGCTCACCCGAGGGAGCGAGGGACTACCTCGTGCCGAGCAGGGTGCATCCCGGCCAGTTTTATGCGCTTCCACAGTCTCCGCAGCAGTTTAAGCAGCTTCTTATGCTGGGCGGCTTCGACAAGTATTTCCAGATTGCGGCCTGCTTCAGGGATGAGGATGCCAGGGCGGACAGGTCGCCGGGAGAGCATTACCAGCTCGACATGGAAATGTCGTTCGTTACCCAGGATGACATTTTTGAGGTCGTGGAAGGTGTCCTTCACAACACGTTTACTAAGTTCTCAGACGCAAAGGTTGACGCGAAGCCTTTCAGGAGGATCACTTACGCGGACGCCATCCTTCGTTATGGATCGGACAAGCCGGACCTGAGGATTCCCCTTGAGATCAAGGATATGACGGATCTCTTCGAGAAGTCCGAGTTCAACGCGTTCCGAACCGTGGTCGAAAAGGGCGGGGTGGTGCGTGCTATCGACGTTAAGAGCATCGCTGATAAGCCAAGAAGCCTCTTTGACAAGATGGTTGAATACGCGCAGTCACTGGGCGCAAAGGGCCTGGCTTATTTGGCATGGGAGGGCGGATCTGTTAAGGGGCCCATAGCCAAGTTTCTGAGTGCGGAAGTGCTGGAAGAGATTGCGGATCGCTGCGGACTGTCAGATGGCGATGTGGTGTTTTTCGTTTGCGACAAGGCAGCGAAGGCGGCCTCGATAGCCGGTGACATTCGCCTCAAGCTCGGTCGCGATCTTGGGCTGGTGGAGGAGGGGACGTTCAGGTTCTGCTGGATCGTGGATTTCCCGATGTTTGAGTTTGATGAGCAGGAGCAGAAGGTAATCTTTTCTCACAACCCGTTCTCCATGCCCCAAGGGGGGCTGAAAGCACTCATGGAGCAGGATCCGCTCACGGTCCTAGCGTACCAATATGACATAGTGTGCAATGGAATTGAGCTTGGCAGCGGGGCAATAAGGAACCATCAACCGGAAGTCATGTATAAGGCCTTTGAGATAGCCGGTTACGACAGGTCTGTCGTTGACAACAAGTTTCCGGCATTGATCAACGCATTTAAGCTTGGCGCACCGCCTCACGGCGGCATCGCTCCCGGGATAGACCGCATAGTCATGATGCTTGCGGGAGTTGAGAATATTCGCGAGGTAATCGCGTTCCCGATGAACCAGCGCGCGCAGGACCTGATGATGAGCGCCCCCAGCGAGGTGTCGGAAAGGCAGCTGAGGGAACTTCACATCAAGCTGAATCTACCCAGGAAGCGCGAAGAAGAGGGCGAAAACTAGAGGGTCGCTAGACCTTGAGGATTTCTGAGATGGCGACAACCGTCTCATCTCGCGTAGTAAGGTTCTTTAGTTTGATTTGGCCTGAATCTACATCGTCAGGCCCGATAAAGGCTGCTTTTGCACAATTGCTTCCACCGGCGCCCTTGAAGAAGGCTTTTGGCTTCTGGGCTTTGGATGCAAGGCATACATTATGCCCCTGACGACGCAGCGCAGTTGCGATCCTGGTCGAGACCTCCCGTTGCTCGTCGGACATGTAGCCCACTAGAATCGTGTCCTCTGTCATCGGCGGGGAGTCTATTCCGAGGTCTCGCATGAGTTCGCTCACGACTACATCGCCAAAGCCGAGGCCGACGGCCGTGATGTCCCCGCCGCCGATTGTGGAGAGGAGGTTGTCATATCGGCCCCCGCCAAAAATGGCTCGGAGCTGCCGGGCCGAGTCGAAGGCCTCGAATACAATGCCAGTGTAGTAAGCGAGCCCCCTGATAACAGACAGGTCAAATTCGAGGACGTCATCGATCCCAAAAGCTGCCGCTGCATCAAGGAATCGATCGGTTTCAGCCAGTCCAGGCGAGGTGGGTACTACGCTGGAGACGTCATCAAGTGACTGACAGGCCGCCATTTCGTCGATCTTGAAAACGGTTGTTTCAGGAATGCCGTTCTCGGAGAGGATTTCCCTTATCTTTTCGTCTGGAACCTTTCCCTTTTTGTCGAGGGCCAGAAATACTGAGGGGTGCTGATCTTCGGGGATGCTGTAGCTTGAAAGCAGGTCGGCCAGGAGGCGACGATTGTTGAAGCGAACCCGGTACGCGTCTTTTTGAATGCCAAGGGACGCCAGGCTGGTGGCGGCGCATGCAATTACCTCAGCTTCAGCGTAGACGGATGGGTCGCCGACTATGTCAAGGTTCCACTGAAAATGTTCTCTTTTCCGGCCGCGTGTCGTCCGTTCGTAGCGGAAGCATTGCGGGATTGAGAACCACTTGATAGGGAAGGAGAGGCTGCCCTGTTTGGCGGCGATCATACGCGCCAGGGTAGGCGTCATTTCAGGCCGCAGGGCGAGGTCACGGTCGCTTTTGTCCTTGAAGGTATAGATCTGGTCAGAGATCTCCTCGCCCGCTTTTCGACGCAGGAGGTCCATGGTCTCCACGACGCAAGCATCGTAATGCTGAAAACCGAAGCGCAACGCGCTTTTCTTCCAGGTATCGAACAGGAAACTCCGTTCGATCATGTCTTCGGGATAGAAATCACGCATGCCCCTCGGGGGAGCAAAAGAAATATCCTTAGAGCTCATTACCCTCGTTGCCGATTCTCGTCGACTTACTGGATCGGAGCAGAGTTGCCTGAGCCGAGAACCAGTGCCTTCATCTTCTTGCCAGGCTTGAACTTCACGACCTTCCTCTCAGGAATGGTCACAACATTCTCGGGCCTGTTCGGATTACGGCCGATTCTCTGCTTTCTTACTGTCACTTCGAATACCCCGAAATCCCGGAATTCGACGTGTTCCCCGCGGACCAGCGCTTCTGTTATGTAGTCGAGGGATTTCTGAAGGACAGTGAACACATCTTCCTGGATGATTCCTGTTTCCTTCGAGATCCTCACGACAAGGTCTCGTTTTGTCATCTTGCTACCTCCTTCTTGCAGCTAGACACGAGGCTGAAATCAGCCCGCATCCAAATCAGAAAAGAGATTATCAATGATTGCCTTGATTTGTGCGCCTGCGTTTTCGAGAGGAATCATCTTCTTCTCTTCAGACGCGCGCAGTTTCAATTCAATGCTTGCTTCCTTCAAAGATCGGCGACTGATTACCACGCGTACGGGAAGCCCTATCAGGTCGGCGTCCTTAAATTTCACGCCGGGCCTCTCGTCGCGGTCGTCTATAAGCGGATCGATGCCGGAGGCCTGAAGCTCATCGACAAGTTTTGCGCATGCCTCAGCACACGCCTCGTCATCCGGGTCCAGCGCGAGAAGTGCAACGGGGTAGGGCGCAACTGAGACCGGCCACATAATGCCATTATCATCGAAGCATTGCTCAATTACGGCCTGGACCGTCCTCGTGACCCCGATGCCGTAGCAACCCATAACCATCGTCTTCTTTTCACCCTCTTCGTCGAGGTAAGTTGCGTCGAAAGCATCAGAGTACTTGGTGCCAAGCTTGAACACATGGCCGACTTCGATGCCTCGTTTCTCCTGCAGAGAGCTCGAGCAGCGCGGACAGGCGTCACCCTCTCTGGCGAGCGAGACGTCTGCGTACGCTGTTACGTTCGCGTCTCGGTTGAGATCGATGTTAAGCATATGCTTATCAGCGGCATTTGCCCCTGAAATCATGCCCCGGCAGTTACGGAGGGCGACATCTGCGTAGACGGGGATGCTCAG
>JBFIFS010000209.1:0-3949 GCA_041602695.1 Kiritimatiellia bacterium | reverse complement strand
GTTATAGAGGATATGGGAACTCCATTTGTTGGAGGGAAGCTCGCAAATAGAGAGGAGCAATGAATGAAGACACTGGTATGCGGAACATGTGGACACATTGAGTTCAACGAAGCGCCTGAAAAATGCCTGGTATGCAGGGCCGCTGGCAGCGCGTTCGCCGAGCAGGAAGACGCGATCAAGAAGCCTGCTGATCCGGCGAACCTGACGGACGGCGACAAGAAGCACATTCCCCAGATAGTTGTAGTCAAGGAATGCGGCCTTATTCCGGGCGGCTGCTGCACGGACGTACATGTACGTGTTGGCGAGATTGAGCACGTCATGCAGGACGATCACCTGATCACCTGCATCGACTACTACGTGGATGCGAAGTTCATCTCTCGCGTATGGCTGTCACCGGGCGCTTGCCACCCGGCATGCGCTCTGCACTTGAACGTGCAGTCCGGCAAGGTGCAGGTAGTAGAATACTGTAATGTCCATGGCGCGTGGATGGCTGAAGCGGATCTCTAGTCTGTACTGGATATTATTGGAATCAACGTAAGGGCGCTCTTAGGGGCGCCCTTGCTGTTTGCCGTGATTCAGATACGGACCTTAAGCTCGCTTGCCAGCCGTTCCGGATCGAGGCGGTAGGCCGAGCCCCTGCCTCCGTAGAAGCCGTGCTCTTCAATCAGGTGGATATTAAGATCCGTAAATATTATCTCACCTTCGGTCTCAAGGCATCGAACTATAGTATAGGCCTTCGCGAACAGGCCGGCATGCATGAACGGGCAGGGGAGCTTGCCGCGCGCGCTGTCCGACCGCACCTCGTAGGCATCTTCGACCTTTACGGGAATGCTGAGGCCTTTCTTGCCGGCCTCCCGGAATTCCCGCAGGCGGCGCGCTATCTTCCTGTGTGTCAGGCCGAGCCGTTTGACGGCTTCATCGTCTGACTCAATGATGTCGCGAAGTTTACGGGTGTCGTTTCCGAGAAAGCCCTGGTACGTGATAACGCCTGGCCTCATCTGGTCTTGAATCTGATCGAGCTCTTTACTCTGTTTCATGGCTCACCTGCCTTTAAGCGAACTTGTCATAGAAGATGTCTTCTTCCGGCATGCCTTTTTCTTTCAGTACTTTGACGCAAGCGTCAATCATGAATGGACTCCCGCAGAGGTAGGCCTCCATCGTGGAAGCGTCGGGGACATGTCGCGCGACCACCTCGGTAATCAGGCCTGTGTCGCCCTCCCATTTATCTTCAGCGTCCGGTTCAGACAGGGCGGGGATAAACTTGAAGCCGCTCAGCTTAGATTCAAGGGCCTTCATTTCGTCGAGCAGGAACAGGTCCTTCACGGCGCGAGCCCCGAAGAAGTACTGTACTTTGCGCTTGGACCCCTTTTCAACCATGTCCAGGAGGATTGCTTTAATCGGCGCCATGCCTGACCCGCCGGCAATACAAATCATCTCCTTGTCTGTATCCTTCAGGTGGAACTCACCGTATGGCCCGTTGATGGTGACCTTGTCGCCTTCCTTGAGGTGCTTGTGAACGTAAGTGGTGCAGATCCCGTTGGGCACATAGCGGATCTCCATCTCAATCCTGTTATGCTGGGACGGCGGCGACGCTATCGAGTAGGCCCTGTATACTGGCTCGTCGGTAAGCTCATATTCGGGCACTTCCAGCTGAATGAACTGGCCGGCCTTGAACTCTATCGAGCCGGGCTCATCGAGCGCCAGTATGACTTCCTTTATGTCGTAGGTAAGGTCGCGGAGCGAAGCGACGGTCGCGGTGAACTGCTTGACGTTCAGCAGCTCCTCGGCAATCTGCAGGCGCATGTCGCTGCGTACTTTCAGCTGGCAGGACAGCCTTACGCTGTCTTTCTTTTCCTCGTCGGTCAGCCACGGCTCTTCGGTCGGCAGGACATCCCCCCCGCCTTCGACGACCTTTACCTTGCAAAGGCCGCATGACCCGCGCCCGCCGCAGGCTGAAGGGATGAAGACTTCCTGCTCTTTCAGGGTGGACAGGAGCGAGCTTCCGCCCTCCACCGTAAACTTCTTGTCGTCATTGACCGTGATCGTGACCTCGCCGTAGTCATTTATGTATGCGTCCGCAATGACCATTAAGACCGCGAGGATAGTTGTCACGGCTGAAGTTACCGCAAGAGCTATGAGGAATGCCGTCATGAAATCATGCCGTTAAAGCCAATGAACGCGAGTGCCATAATGCCCGCTATTATGAGCGCAATACCCGCGCCTTCCAGTCCGCGCGGGATCTTGCTCTTAGCCATCTTCTGCCTGATGCCGGCCATCGCAAGGATTGCAAGGGCCCAGCCGACGCCGCTGCCGGCCCCGTAGGCGAATGACTGCCAGAAGCCGTAAGATCGGATCACCATAAAGAGGCTGACGCCAAGTATCGCGCAGTTCACGGTTATGAGCGGCAGGAATATGCCGAGCGCGTGGTAGAGCCTCTGGGACACACGTTCAATAATCATCTCCGCGAGCTGTACGAATGCCGCGATAACAACGATGAAGATTATGAAGCGCAGGTATTCCAGGCCGAAAGGAAGAAGCAGGTAATTATAAACCAGCCAGTTAAGCGCGCTGGTAATCGCCATTACAAAGACAACGGCAGTGCCAAGTCCGGACGCTGTCTTGATTTCCCGGGAGGCGCCGAGGAACGAGCACATGCCCAGGTAATTAGTCAGCAGGATGTTGTTCGTGAATACCGCCGCAAAGAAGATAGAGAAGTATGTGCCGAACTCACTCATTTGCCGTCGTCCCCCTCAGGCTTCAGGAATCGGCCCTTTATGATCCATATCAGTATGGCAAGAGTAAAGAAGGCGCCGGGCGCCATGACCATGATTGACCAGTTGACCCACCAGTCGCCCATCACCTTGATTCCGAAAAGGGAGCCGGACCCCATGAGCTCCCGGACGAACGCGATGATCAGCAGGATGTACGAGTAACCCAGCCCGGAAGACAGCCCGTCCATGAAGGAGGGCCCGGGCGGATTACCCATAGCATAGGCTTCCGCGCGGCCCATGATGATGCAGTTGGTTATGATCAGGCCGACGTAAGGGCCCAGTGCGCGTGAAATGTCGGGCAGTGTGGCTTTGATGATTATGTCAACAATGATGACGTAAGAGGCTATGATCAGCACTTCGACCATCATCCGGATGCGATTGGGAATCATCTTGCGCAGCGTTGAAATGGTAACGTTGGACAGGGAGGTCACGAAAACGAGTCCGGCGCACATTATCAACGTGTTCTTCAGGTTGTTAGTGACGGCAAGGGTGGAGCAAATGCCGAGCACCTGGGTGAAGACGGGATTGTTCTTCCCCATGTTCTCGGTGAGAAGTTTCATTGTCTTGCTCTTTGCCATTATAAAGCCCGTCCCCGGATCGCCGCGGCCATGGCCGCGGCTTCGACCGACGCCCGATTCACAATGTCCCTGACAGCTTTCGAGGTGATTGTCGCTCCTGTAATCGCGTCCACTTCGCCCGGCCGGGCGGATGCCGTGCCTTCAGGCACGAGTTCTACCGGCGCCTGTTTGCCTCTAAACTGGTGCTGGAACCATTCCTCGTCAATCCTGCCTCCCAGACCAGGGGTTTCGTTCTGTTTGGTGAACGTGACGCCGACGATGGAGTCCGTCGCGGTGTCAAAGCATACGACGGCGGTAATGTCTCCCCAAAGGCCGGGTCCTGTTCGAACAAAGACGCATTTCTCGTCCGCTGCGCCGACCGTGTAGCAGTCTGGAACCTCAGGCACGGCCCTGACCAGTTCGTCATATTTCGAGCTTATTTCCGCCGGAGTCGAAGGAAGTTCCAGGCCGGCTGAGCGGAGGACCGCTGTGCGCAGAAAAAGATTTTCGTTCCTGCGCACGATATCATCGGTCGCGATGTGCAGTCCTGACACGGCCGATACGGTGACGAGGGTCACCGCCAGCATGAAGAGGACGGTCCTCACTCTTTCCTGTGTCTTG
>JBFIFS010000208.1:0-3965 GCA_041602695.1 Kiritimatiellia bacterium | reverse complement strand
CGTTCCCTATGAAGTCGGAAAGGCGCGCCTGCGCGAAACCGCGCGCGGCCAGATACTCGGCCTCCAGGAAGGAGTGCTGAAAATAATATTCAGCACGGAAGACCAGAAGATCCTTGGCGTACACATCTTCGGCGAAGAGGCTACCGAGCTCATACACATCGGCCAGACGGCCATGGCCCTCGGCGGAACACTGTCCTTCTTCATGGAAAACGTGTTCAACTACCCCACCCTGGCCGAAGCCTACAAGGTCGCCGCCCTCGACGCCTGGAACCGGTGCGGCTGCCGCTAGCCCGAAACACGGCTATCTGTCTGCACCTTGTGCGGCAGGCCCTCTTCCTGCCCTCCACTCTTCCAGCCGCAAATGGAACCTCTGGTAGATATCATCGTGAAGGATTGGATCGTCCCCGCCTCCCTGCAGGCGCGCGCGCAGTGCCCGTGCGTCCTCATCCCGACCCAACTCATCAAGGATGACCGCCTTGGCTTCCCATAGCCCCAAAACGACATTACAGGGCTGCTCCATTTCAAAATCCGCAACGTCCTTCTGCCAGTCCTCAATGTTCCCGGAACGAGGCCCCCGGTAATGCCTGCCCTTGTGCGCGTCTATAGCTTTATCAATCGCCGCCAGCGCGGCGTCCCATTCCTTAAGCTCCATCAACGCGACGGCCCTTCCGTGATAACGGACCGGACGCCAGCCGTACCGGTCGGGACGCCAGGGCAGGAAGGGACCGGAAAAGATACGCGCGGCTTCCTTGAAATCGCCTTTCTCAAGCAGGCCGTAGCCGTACTCGAGGTCGCACTGTTCGATATGGACCTTCATGCCCAGATGATGCACCCAGGCCCGGGCAAACTCCCTGTAGGGCATCCCGGTGGCCCACCAGGCGACAGTGCCGTCACGGCGTAAAAGAAAAACATTGGGAAACTTGTCGGCGGACAGGAGCCCCAGCCTGTTTACCATCGGGTTCTCCAGGCCGCCCGGCACTAATGCCGCCTGACAGGTCCAGTTGTTCGTTGCCATCAGGCGCCCCACCCGCGCCGCGTCATCACAAATGAACGCGGCAATCAGCTCGATGCCGTCGTTGATATGCTTGTCGACGAACAGCTGCCCGAAAGTCATCATGCCGTGCACTACCGCGTCGTGGTTGGTCCTGCCATGGCTGTCCAGTACAATCGGGAAATCCGTCTCGGCCCCTGCAAGCGGTTCAATAAACATCAGGATCGTCATCTTGTCCGTGTCCTTCTTCGGCAGGACGAGCGGCTTGCCGTCAAGCTGTGTCAGTTCAATTTCCGGCAGGCGGTTCGTCATCGGCTCGCCGCCAAACTCGACGATCCGGCCGCGCACCCAGCGCTCCCGCTTAGTATGGTTCGGCATCAGGAGCCGGAAACGATGCAGCCTGTCACGCAGGAACGATGCGAACGCGTGGAACTCAGGGTCATCGGAATGCCTTTCCAGGAACAGGCCGCGATAGCTGTCGTGCTGCTCGAGGGAGCCGGCGTCAATTGCGAGGACGGCTGCCGCCGCGACCGCCGCTGCCGGCGCTCTGTTGCTTCCGCCACAGGCCTCGAAGAAACCCTCGACCACCGACTCCGCGCTCTCCGCGCCCTGCCCCATGCTCTCCCGCAACTCAGCCTTTGCCAGGCAGAACCGCGCAATTATGTCCGCCCGTCCCGACACTTCCCTGCCTTCCTGTGATGACTTACCGTTATCGGCCCCTTTGCCCAAGAGCTCTTCAGCTGCCGCGACCGCCTTCTCAAGATACTCTGGCTCGCACCTGAGCTTCCACATGCCCAGCAGGCCAATAACACGGTCCCCGCCCTGCCCGTCCGCGGCCCGCTCATACATTGCCCACACCTCGTCCCTGCCCATCCGGTACCTGAACGGCGGAGGCACGAAGAGCCCTTCCTTTGTGTCCTTCGTGAGAGGCAATTCTTCTGCCAGAAACTCGCCAGAAAGCAGCCACTGCAGCTGCGCCAGATAGCGCTCGCCAGAAATTCGGTCACCGCTAATAGAGTAAACTGCGGTTTTCTCGGACCGCCACCCCGTAGCATCAAAATGCGCCGCCGGCTTGAGTATCACTCGTCCATAAGCATTCACAAAAAGAGCAACCGCATCATTCCGCGCATACGCCCTATATGCCGAGTTCTTTCTGCCTCCCGGCAGCTTCATCACAGTCCAGTCGAGACCATGCTTCTTCAGGACTGACTTTCCGGCGTCAGGCAGTTCATCAATGTTGAAGCTGAAGACATTGATGCGGCCGGAATATTGGTTCTCGTACTCTTTGATCTTTTCAAGAAGTGCCTCGGAGTCGCTGTCGCCTTTCGACCAGAACACAACGAACGACATCTGCCCCATGACATCCAGCGGAAAACTGATACGCGTGCCGTCGAGTCGCTCATATTCGCCTGTAAAGGTTGAGTCAAGCCGGTGCACATTGTGTTGACGCCGAAACGCGATCATCTCGTGGTCGCCCTGGAAGCGCTCATCCATCGCCTGCTTGATGCTGTATTCAAGGTCCCTTGATTCCAGCTTTTTCGCAATAAGCGACGCCATCATCAGGCTCTTTGCTTCGGCCTCCGTGCCGGCGTAGCGCTGAATCAGCCGTGCAAGATCTTCTGCCCGCTCTGCCATCGTAGCGTTACTTGCGGCAAGCCGCTTTTCTGAGAGCATGAGATCTGCCTGTAAGCGAGCAGCCGCATATTCATCCGGTGCCTTTACCAATTCCTCGCAGGTCCTGAACAGCCCATCCCTGTTACTGTCACTATTTTCGATCGATAGCAGCTTCTTCCTTGCCATTAAGATAAGTTCGAGCACCGCGAAACGGCTCTGCGAGCCAGGCGCTGCATTGATGAGCGCTTCTCCCTTGCGAACGAGGTTCTTGAGGGCCCGTCTCCGCGCAACATGGGATTTGTTCCCGCCACTCTCGACCAATCCCTCTCGCAACTCGGCGATCTCCCTCTCAGGAATCACTGCGGCATCCTGGGCAGCAGCACCGTAAGGCGCGCCCCAGGCCACCGCAATCAACAGGACTATGCGCAGCAGGTTCATATGCTTGAGCATAACCCGCGAGCTTCATTATAACCAGACCCCATCCTGCTTACTTACCGAGCTCCGCGTCTTTTTTTGAAATATTCACAATTCTGTACAAGCCGAACAATAAACCGCGCGCCGAAAACGTTGTTACATCAGATCGAGGTTCTCAAACAGAGAGAAGGAGGAAGAGACAATGAAACACGGAACAACAAACACAATCGCAATCGCAATAATCACCTGCCTGGTCGCTGGAACACTGATGGCCGCGGAAGGCGAAAGAGAAGGCAGAGAGCGGGACGGAAAAAAGCATCCCGGCTTCGGAGAACTCAAGGCGTTCAGGTCCAAGCAGCACAAGGTCCGTAAGGAATACTTCGAAGAACAGCGCGAGGAACACGCGGAGTTCAGGGAGTCACTCAAGGAAAATACGCCGGCCGAGGCGCTCCCCCTGATCATCGCCAACCGCAAGTCCCAGTACACGGAGACCAAGGCGTTCATGCAGGGCCTGTTCGACGAGTTCGTAGCTTATGCCAAGGAAATCTTCGCTAAGCACGAAGTACCTGCCGACAAGCAGGAACAGATCCTCGCCAACATGCAGGAGCACCGCACCGAGATGGAGGCCAAGCACGATGAGCACCACAACGCGGCCATCGCAGCACTCGAAGCCCTCCAGGGCAAGGAAGACCTGACATGGGAAGACATCAAGGCCGTCATGGAAGCCAACAGGCCTGACCACAGGGACGGCAAAGGCCGTGGACACGGCAAGCGCAAGAACAAAGACAAGAAGAACGACTAAGCAGCCGCGACAGGACAGTCACAAAAAGGCCCGGGCAAACCCCGGGCCTTTCTGCTTCCCATCCGCTCTCCATTCTTTCCCCATTCGTGGTCGCATTTCTTCCATTCTCCCGGAAGCGACTCTCACCTTCCCGCCCAGTCACGG
>JBFIFS010000207.1:0-3991 GCA_041602695.1 Kiritimatiellia bacterium | reverse complement strand
TTCTTCTTCCAGTTGTCACTGCCCTTTTCGTAGCCGGGATTTGTCTTCCGCTCGCGGCGGCCCTCAATGATGAGCTTCCCTCCCTTGACGGTCGCGTTTTCCGGCTGGTACCACTGGAGTTCCTGATTGCGGACAAAGCCGTTCTCGTAAGTCCAGTTCTTAGGGTTGGGCCGTCCGTCCTTATCGAACTCGTCCGCCCAGACGAGCTTGTATTCAGGTTCGGCTGCCTGCCCCGAAGTCATGGCAAAGAGAAGCGGCACAACGGCGGCTGATGCTAGAGTGCGTGTCATATGATTTCCTCCGCGCATGATTAAATCATTTATATCCCGGTTGTGCGAGTGCTGTGTCGATAAAGGCCAGCATGTTCTCGAGCGGTACGTCACCTTCCACCGCATGCGCAGGTGAAAGAATATAGTTTCCTGTGCCGCCGAGCTGCAGGAGTTCTTCCGTCTCTTTCTTCACATCAGCGGCGGTCCCGAAAGGGAGGGTCTTCTGGGTCGAAAGCCCGCCGTGGAAAGTGAGCCTCCCGCGGTACTGTTTCATCAACGCTTTCACGTCCATTACTTCAGGCTGGAACGGATTGAAGCAGTTGAGCCCGATATCTATGAGATCGTCGAACAGCTCGTCCACGTCACCGCATGAGTGAATGAACACATACTTGCCGGCGTCGCGGACGGCGCCATACATGCGCCCGAGCTCAGGATAAATGAAATCGTGCCAGATCTGCGGCCCCATCTGAAGCCCCTGCTGCTGGCCCCAGTCGTCGCCAAAGTAGACGGCATCGATGTCGTATGTGAGCGCCTTCTCGACCTGGGCAATATTGTAGTCGGCAATTGCGCGCAGGAGCTCCTTGACGAATCCGGGATTGTCTATGAAGTCCATCATCAGGTTTTCCATGCCGCGCAGGGTCCAGGCGCGCTCATAGAGAGAAAAGCCGATGTGGAAAACGCGAAAACCGTCACCGCCGTTTTCCAGGGCCACTGGGATATCATCGAAGAACCTGCCGTCGTGTGGATCAGGGAACGTGTACCCGCTGAGCGTTGGTGAGCCGAGCTGGGGGTCCTCAACATTCCCTATGTCTTTATCCACGCTTCTGTCCCAGATGACGCCGAACACGTCTCGGAACCGGTCATTGCCGAGGTCCTCAAAAAAGCCGATGCCGCTTCCGAGCCCGAGGATGTGGTTCTGGAGCTGCGATTCAAGATCTTCAGTTCCGAAATGCTCCACCAGCTTTTCACGCGCTTCATGAGTGAACCCGAAAGACCAGGGCACGTATGGCGGGGTCTCGCCGTCGAGTGCTGCTCTTACGACTTCACGCTTTGTCACTATGCCTGGTCCTCTATGGTCTCTAAGATCCACCTCAGGCATTCGGATCCCCAGTCAAAATGCGCCCCGAGCCCGAGTCCATGCCGTCCTTTGTTGTAGAGATGAAGTTCGAAAGGCACGCCTTTCTCACGCAGGGCAGACGCGAACAGCATGCTGTTTTCAAGCGGAACACCCTGGTCTTCGCCAGTGTGCCACAGGAAGCATGGCGGCGTGTCTGATCTAACGTGCCGGGCTGTGTATACTTCTTCCAGAAGCTCTTCCGAAGGATCATCACCCAGCAGGTTCTTCATAGAGCCGGAATGGGCTGTGATTCCGTGGGACGCAATTACCGGATAGCATAGTATGCCGAAGTCGGGCCTGAGCGGGACATCGCTTTCGTAAGTGTCCCAGGCAACAAGGGTGTGGGCCGTGAGGTGTCCGCCCGCCGAGGAGCCCATGATCCCGATCTTATTTGGGTCCACTCCAAATTCTGCCGCGCGAGACCTTACCGCGTACATTGCCGCCAGTGAGTCCTCAAGCATTGCCGGGTGGCGGTGCCCCGCTGAGCCGAGGCGATACTGGACCACAAAGCAGGCTATGCCTTCCTTGAAAAAATATTCCGCGTAGCCTTTGCCTTCGTGTTCTGCCAGCCCCCCGTACCCGCCGCCGGGATGGATGACTATGCCTATCCCCTTGGGGTTGTTTTCAGGAATCCAGCATTCGATCTCGGGTGATGGGCTGGTCTTTCCGCTTTTAAGTTCGCCTTTAATCTTCATCATTCGATATATGCCTCAGCCATGGATCGTTAGTCTTCTTGAGCCACGGCACTAATTCCTTTTCAGTCAGCGCGGCGACAATCTCAGCCTTGTCGGCCGCGACGTTCTTCCGTTCATACGGGTCTTTCCTTAGGTCGGAGAGCTCTGTTTCGAGTGACCCGCCGGGGATGAGCTTGTAAACAAGCTTGTGGGAGAGAGTCCTCACTCCGCGCCTGCCGTGCGCGGCACTGTCATATCTGATCTTGAGGTAGAGCTGCGATGACGGCCTCCTGCCTTCACCTGTGAGGACAACATCCGCAAGACTTTCGCCTTCAAGTGAGTCGGGAAGCTGGTCTTTGAGGCCCATCATGTCCAGCAGGGTGGGGTAAACGTCAGGGACGGATATAAGCAAGTCATCGTGCCGCGGCGTGATCTTCTCCGGCCATCGAAGGATGAATGGGATTCGCATGGACTCTTCGAACTGGTTGTTCTTGGTCTGGAGATCGTGGGTGCCGACACAGTTGCCGTGGTCGGCCGTAAAGAGCACGATCGTGTTGTCTTTGATGCCGGCCTTTTCCAGGGAATCCAGAATGCGGCCGAACTGTTCGTCCACGCCCGTTATCATTGCGAAATAGTGGCGGATCTGGCTGAGCGCATACTTTGACATCTTTGTCTTGCCGCTCTTGTCGACATTGGGGCGAACAAGAAGGTCTGCATCGGACTTTCCCTCGTATGGGCCCCGGTACTTCTCCGGATAGAAGTTTCCTCCGTGCGGCGGATTCATGGATACGACCAGTGCGAAAGGCTTGTCGGGATCGCGCAGTCTGCCGCCTTGATTCTCTATATATGCTATCGCCTTGTCCGCCTCGTGTTCGGGCCCCCACTGATCCACGAAGTGATACTCGTCCCGCTTGGCGTCGTTGTCCCAGTACATGGGCTTCATGTGGCGGTCGTAAGTGCCGTATGAGTACCAGTAGTCGAAGCCGTGCCTGCGGTCGGGTGAGCACCAGTCGTTCCATTTGGTATCGCCCTTGTTGTTATAGCAGTCAATATACGGCTCGCGCGGCGAGTCGAGGTGCCACTTGCCGATATAACCGAGGCTGTAACCCTGCTGCTTGAGGACGTCAGACCAGCATACGTCGGATTTCTGGAGCTCAGACCCGAACGGTTCGCTGTTGCTAGTGCAGTTGGATATGACCTTGTTTGCGTGCGAATACTTGCCTGTCATCAGCATTGCGCGGTATGGGCTGCATACCGGGTAGTTTGACACCGCCTGCGGGAAGACGAGGCTTTCGGCCGCGAACCTGTCCAGGTTGGGGGTGTGGACCGGGTCTTCGTTGAGGAAGCCCAGTGCCTGGCCCCGCATCTGGTCAGGGAAGACTATAACCAAGTTCGGCCGCACTCTTTCTTCTCCTGTCTTTGCCTCAGAGAGGCGCGGTATAGCCAGTGGTCCCGCGGCCGAAAGTGCCGCGGCGCCGCCAACGAAAGTCCTTCTGGAAATTCTATCCGTCATTCCAAAATACCAATGGTGTACAATAGCGCCTGTTTAAAGGTAGTTCAAACCCCGACAAAGAGCGAGTTGGTCCACGCCTTTCGGCCGTTCGCGTCTTCAATTTCAACATAAGTGTATTTCCAGTTCTCCGGCAGCTCGAATGTGAATGATTCGAATGGCTCAACTTCAGACGAGCCCTGCCTCTTGCCGTTAGGCCCTGGCCCTACCAGTCGCGCAAACTTGATGGGCGAAGTTTCTATGTGCAGTTCGCTTCCTTCCATGGAGATGCTCCGGAAGTCCGGGCCGCAGCTGGAGTAGTAGTTTCCTGTCCGGATATTTGCCAGTATGGCTTCGGCTGTGAGCTCGGGGGCGTTTACCACTATCCAGCCGCCGTTCCAGACGGCGTGTCCTTCCCTGAGGTGCGCGTCGTCAGACGCGA
>JBFIFS010000206.1:0-4004 GCA_041602695.1 Kiritimatiellia bacterium | reverse complement strand
CGTGCATACGTATGCCGACGAACTTCAGCAACTGCGCAGATGGCGGGAGATCGCGGGATGGTTTTCTCGCGGAAAAGCGCGCCTTCGCGATCCCGGCACGCGGGAAGAGCGCATCATCAACCCACCAGCTCAAGACTCAGCAGCCCTGGATAAGGTCGCCCGGCGGAATCGTGTCACCGTCAAAAACGAAGTCGTCCTCACAAATCCGGAACTGCTCACCGGGCATCTGCATGTACTTGCCCGATGCCGTAGCCAGCACCTCGCCCTTTTCGTCCAGCATCCGCCCTTCGGTCAACACCACCTTGCGGCGGTTCTGGGTCACCCACGCCTCAACACGCAGCGACTGGTCCACATGGACCGGCTTCTTCATGCGCGTGGTCGTCTCCGCCGCTACACAGGCGACTCCGGCCTCTATCATCGCGGCCCAGGTCATGACTTCATCAAGCAGCGTCATGGTAAGCCCGCCGTGCACCGCGCTGCGCCAGCCCAGGTCGGTCTGGCGCGGCGTATAGTTCAGCACGACCTTGTCGTCCTCAATGCGCGACCTCAGGCGCAGGCCCCGCTCGTTTTCCTCGCCGCAGACAAAACACGATTTTGTCCACGGCAGCGTCCCGTTCCTGCTCCAGCCGTTTTCCATTACTAACCCACCTCGCACAAGGACCCACACCGGCCGGCATGAACCCGGCCTTACCTTCAAGTTTCAGGTTTCAGCCTTCAGGTTTTCTGCTACTTCTTCTGGTTCTTGCGCATGATCACAGCGCCGCCGAGCTCGCCGGCGTTGGCCTTCTCCAGATCCGTCCAGAGCGTGCCTTCACCCGTATGGATGATGTTGATCTTCACATCCTTCTTCAGCTTATCGGCCAGCTCCTTCATGTTGTAGGCGACAGGATCGCCGTAGGCGGCGATCTTTAGCTGCAGGCCTTTCGCCTTCTCGCCCTCAACCATCTTCATGGCATCGGCCTCGGCGACGGCGAGGATCCTCACGGTATCAGCATCGATCCCGGCGGTCTCCTTCGCGATCTCCGCGACCTTCTTGATCGCTTCGGCCTTTATCTCCGCGACCTGCTTCTCCTGGTCGGCTTTAATTTCCGCCTTGATCTTTTCCGTTTCCTGGGCGACCTGCTGTTTTCTCTGCTCGATAAGCGTGATCTCGGTATTCAGCTGCGCCAGCTTCTTGGCGGTGTTCTGCTTCTCGAGGTTGGTCAGGTTCTGTTCGACGGCTATACTTGCCTGCTGGATCGGCTGCCGTATCTCGTCCGGCACCTCGACATGCCTGATCAGCGCGTTGTGCACGATGATCTTCTTCTTGCCCAGCGTTGTGGCCAGCGCCTTCGTCAGCTCCGTCTGGAACTTCTCCCTGCCTTCGCCCACGATGAAGTCTTTCGCCCCGTATTCAGAGCCCTTGTTCCTGGCGATCGACGTGATCTGCGGGATGATGATCTTGTCCAGCACCGCCGGCAGGTCGCCGTACCTGCTGAAGATGCCCGCTATATCGGACGGCAGCATTTCTATTTCAACAGACATGTCCAGGCTGATCTGGAAGCCGTCACGCGAAGGGAACTCCACGTACTGGGGAAGCACCATCGCCGTGGCGGAATCGCTTTCCAGGTACTGCTTCTCCGCCTGCGCGAGCGCCTGCTGCTGCTGGCGCACGTCGTAGTCGCTCGAGCGCGAAAGGGCCTGGCTTACCGTCTTGGACAGGTAGTTCCAGCGCTTCTGTTTCTGCTGCTCAAGCGCGTTGCTCTGCAGGCGCTGCATCGCGACGTTCTTTGTGTCGAGCTGCGTCTTCGAAGACAGCTGCACGCCTGCCTTGCCCAGCATGGACACCTGGTTGACTCCGATCTCGACTATGTCTGTCTTGTACTGCTTGGGGTTGACGTAATACAGGCCCGGCTGGAGGATGTCCCTGCGCACGCCCTTTTCGTTCGCGCCCGCGAACCCGCCTTCCGAGCTCTGCCTGCCTGACAGCGAAGTGATCACCCCGGCATACCCGATCGGTATGCTTATCGCGTCGACCACATCAATCCTGTATCCATAGGGGTTCAGCCTGTACTTGCCCGGCCCCAGCACGGACCGCCTGATTCCCTTCTGGTTCTTACTGGCAAGAAACTCGCCTTCAGGAAGGTTCGCCCCGACCTTTGCGGTGAGGATGCCGACCTTGCCCGGCGGTATCGGAACCACTTTGTGGATCTCACGCTGGAACAGTATGGGGTCCCTGAAGTGCCTGCCCTCGCCCAGCACTTCGGCGCGTATGCCCTTCTGTCCCGGCCCGGCCAGTATCTGGCCCGGAGGCAGCGGCTTTCCTGTCTTGGATATGATTACTGCCATCTCGCCCGGCGCCACATAGATCCTGCAGAAGCCCCAGACGTAGATGAACACAACCAGCGCGACAGCGGCTATAAAGATTATGAGAGGTTTCGCCTGCTTCATTTCGCCACCTCCTTTCCGGGAAGGAACGGGCTGAAGACGGCACCCAGTCCGTCTTTCTCGTCCGTCGTAAGTATGGTTTCAATGCGCGGCCCCACCTTCTGGTAGAACAGGTAGCGGGCATAGTTAATGCCGCCGTCAAACGCCTCCACCTGGTTCTTGATGACCGACGCCTCCGCGACGTTCTGCGCCGTTATCGCGTCCTGCTGGCCTTTCGCCGCCAGGATCTTGGCTTCGGCCTGGTGCTTTGCCGCGTCGAGACGGACCTGCGCGACGGCCAGGTCTTTCTCCGCCGACACTATTGTCACCGCCTGGCCCTGTTCGGCATTGATGACCGCCCTTATGCGCGCGGTATCGGCCTCGACCTTTTCCTTGTTCTGGACCGCGAGCATCTCCTGTTTGGTCAGTTCCGCCTGCGATTTGGCCTGCGTGATCTGCTGGTCATACTTCTTGGTTTCCTGTACCGCGAGCTCCCTCTGCCTGCTGATCTTCGCGATTTCGTCCGGAACGATGATCTTGCGGATCAGCACGGACTTGATCTCCACGCCCCATTCCTTGCTAAGCCCGGCAAGGTGCTGCGCGAGGTCGGCCTGGAACTTCTGACGCGTTTCGCCAACGATGAAGTTGATTGCCGGATGCTTGCTTCCCTCGATTCGGCTGAAGCCGCGCGCCCTGGGCAGGACCGCCTTCTTCATGATGTCTTCCATGTCGCCGACCCTGTGAGCGAGAAGGGCCGCGTGGTCACGCATTACCGCAAACTCGATGGTGCCTTCGACCGTGACGGTGAAGCCGTCCTCAGTGAAGAAGCCCAGCGCGTCCCTGCCGCTCATCTCAAAGCGCTGGCTCTGCAGGTTGACCTCCACCACGGACACGACATAAGGATTGAGGTAGTAGGTACCCGGATCCAGCACCGCGGCCTTGACCCCCTTCATGCCGTCATCCACGAGGAACGCGTTCCTCATGTTGTCCGGCAAATCCTTGTCGCTCAGGACGTCTTTACCGATCAGGGACGTAACCACTCCGACGTGGCCCGGCCTTATGGTCTGCGCTTCAAACTGTTCCACATAGAAGGCGTAGGGATTGATCCTGTACTTACCCGGACGCAGCGGCTCGCGCACGATTCCTTTCGCCCGTTCGCCGGCGATGATCTCACCCTCCGGCAGTGCTTCGCCGAAAAGCCTCGTTTTCACGCCCAGCTTGCCCGCGGGAATGTCTGTGACCTTCGCGATTTTCCAGCTGTAAACGTAAGGGTTCTTGAAGTAGCGGCCTTCAGGCAGCACCTCGAGCTGTATTCCCTTGTATTTCGAGCCCGGCGCGACGATCTCGCCGTCCGGCAGGTTGTCGCCGGTCTTCTTGATCAGTATCGCGATCTGGTCCGCTCGCGGTTCTATCCTGCAGAAGAACCATATGAATATCGGAATGAACAGTATCAGCCCAACAACCACAAATATGGATGCTGGAAACTGAGGCAGTCGTGCCGCGGATGTTCCCGGCGGCGGTGGGACGTTCCCCCTGGTCAAAGGCATAGCTTACCTCCTCGTTTAGGCGTGAACCAGAACTATACACCCGGCTTCCGT
>JBFIFS010000205.1:0-4014 GCA_041602695.1 Kiritimatiellia bacterium | reverse complement strand
TGTGCCATACGCGTACTTCGTAGGGGGATGCGTACCGGGAGCGAGATCAGATGTTGTCACCAAGGGGGCATTCTTGAGTGTCGCCATCCTGATGTGCTCCAGGTTCTTTTCGCATTTCCTGTCTTCCGGGAGTCCTTCCGCGGGCAGCGGCTCCCATTTAAGGGGCGGCTTTCGATCAGTCGGATGCTCGTTATTCCAGGCACATCCTCCGCCGCTGGGCTTCTGGACGTGGAGAAAAGGAAAGTCGCCCTGCCCCCAGGCCTTGCGCCAGCCGGCGATAAGGGCACCCATAACCGTGTATTGATCGACGCCTGGAACCTTCGTCCCGGATTCGCCCTGGTCCCAGAGCACGCCCCTTATCGCATAAGGCACAAAGGGCGCTATATGATTCTCGTAAAGATCCCCCATCGGATCCGAGTTTGTCAGGAAGCGGGGCGGCCTCTTTCCGTCCGCTTTTGCTTTCTTCACTTCAGCCTTCCACTGAGCTCTGCGCTCTTTCCAGTCAGCGTTCATCTCGTCAAAGCTGGCGAATCCGCTCTGCTCTTTGAACATCTTCATAAAGGCCGCATCGGCTTCAGCCATCTCTTCAGTCATCCATCGTCCTGAAGGAGTACCGTTCTTTGCCCCGTACATTAAGCCTATCGGCACATCCAGCTCCTTCTGCAGCGCGTGCCCGAAAGAAAATAGTATCGCAGAAAAGTCATGGACACTGTTGCTGTCCGCTATACGCCAGGCCTCATCCACGTATACCCGCAGCATAGGATGAGGTCCGCCGCTGACGGCCTTTTTCAGGTCAGGATCAAATTCCGTGTAATGCCGGGTACCGTAGGCCATATTCGACTGGCCGGCGCCCAGCCACACTTCACCAACAAGAACGTTCGTCAGAACAGTAGTCTCGCCTGCCTCTTCGCCTTTGATGATTATTGCGGCCCCTTTCGCGCTTGCGGACAACGGCTGGAGCCGCACCATCCACTTGCCTGACTCGTCGGCCTGAACTGTTAATGTCTGGGGCGCATGTCCGGAATCTTTACCAGGAACATACTGGACGGTCACTTTCTCGCCGGGGTCGGCTTTGCCCCATATCGGCACCACCGCATCACACTGGAGCACCATATTGTCCGTGAACAAGACGTCAACGACGACCTTAGCCTCCGCGCTCACTGCCGTCAGTATCGATAGTATTAACACCAAAACTGCTGCATGCTTAATCATTCTATTTCGAGCCTCCATCAAGCAGTGCTTCCGCGAAGGCTGCCCCAAACTGGGCAAACATCTTTGCCGAGCCATAGTAATGGAATGCGGCATTCGACGCGCCCTTCTCGTAAATCTCCATCTCTTCATCCGAGATCAGCTTCTTTCGGTATTCTTCGGCTGCAGCGTCAACTGCCTCCTTGGAGAGGCTTTTGTCACGTGAAAGAACCCTCTTATGCTCCTTAACTTCAGCCAGCTTAAGGCCAATATCGCCTAGCTTGCTGTCCCAGTACTTCTCCGTAAGAACGACCTTAACGTTCCCCTTAAACTCCGGCAAATCGGCAGTCGCCGCCTGGGCCTTTCTGAAGTAGTAGTTCTTATGCTCGTTCTTATCACGCGGGTTATTGATATCAATTGGCCCGTTCTGCCCCATCACCCCTATTACAAATGGCATACCGGAAACACCCAGGTCCTTCCTGATGTCCCGGACAAAATGCGCTAGAAGCTCTGTGTAGAGATCGTAGCCGCCCGGATTGTCACGGTTCGGATAAGCCCCGCTGTTCACCTTGTCGTTCCAACCCTGGAACCAGACGAAGCCGGCTATCTCATAGCCCTGCTCCGGGTCATATTCGGGGCATATGCGCTTGATATTGGAAAGCACATCCCGCACATGTTCAATCATGGCTTCGTAGAGCGCACCGGAACCGTCTCGTGCCTTAGCCCGCATCTGATCAAGGTCAGCGCCCTTCTCTTTACCGGCCTCAACCTGCTGATCGCTCAATTCTATTGGTCCAGCGCTTGGCGGGCGCCAGTCTTTGAACAGGCTAGTACCGCCCCATGCCGTCTTGATAAGCAGGACCGGGCTGCTCATCCGCTCCTCAAGCGTTAACCCGAACGTAAACTCCGGACCTATCTTGGGCCCCTTCGTGAGCGATCCGTAGCCGGTTGTCAGCTTTCCTTCTTTAAGGACGCGCTCACCCTTCTTGGCAGTCAGGTATGAAATCCATACCCGCTCGCACACTCGGTGCTTCCCACCAGACTCCAGCATCATATCCAGCAGGGGCCTGGCTTCCGGATCCTTGCCGATCTCCGGGATGGTATCGACATGCGCGTGCCCTTCCATGTTCGACTGCCCCGCAAGGATATAAACCTTAAGCGGCGCAGCCATTACTGAACCTGCCGTTATCAACACAATTACACCCAAAACTATAATTTGCCTTAAATACATCTTCGTCATCTCTCTATCTCCATTTTGTCGGTCTGCCTAATCACTCGGGGGCTCCTACAGGGCATAGTCGATGCGATAATCCTACCGGATCATGATTATCGTGCCGGAAGGCGGTGCGGCCACGCCGGTCACATCATAGAATGCGGATGGAGTATCGCTGACGCGGACAGAGTCAACCCGGTTGGAGCCGCTGCCGGTAGCGGCCACGCCCACGTTGGTTATTGAGCCGGCAAAATCCACGCTGGAATTCGCATAGGCGGCAGCTGGAAGCGCGCTCGGACTTCCCACCGCCGGCAAAGCCGGATCAATCCAGATACTTACGGCGTCGCTCCCCGCCCCCACATTCAGCTGCCCCAGAATGAGGTGTGTCGTATCGGCGGCGTAGCTTCCCGAACCAGTGTCCGCCGCACCGCCATTGAAGCCGACCTGAAGTTCGTTGGTTGTAATCAGAACCCTCAGACCTGTAGTGATGGGGTCATATGAATTTCCATAAGTATTGAACGTCAAGCCTGCGAACTTTCCCCCTGTTCGGACATTCACCAGTACCGAAAACCAGATTTCCCCCGATTGAGCTGTGGCCAGGTCACGCGCGTCCTGCCGGTCAGCATCATTGCTGGCTCCGTCTACACGCTGGGGAGTACCGGTCTGGGTGATGTAGTATCCGGCGTAAGCGAGGTCACCGTTTTCAACATCCGGATCACTGGAGCCATACCACGTTCCGGTGAACCCCGCGCCACCCGCCTGCCCCTTGAGGGGGCCAACAGACAGGTCGTTGAAATCAGCGGTAACGAGCCCAGCATGGGCTGCTGCAACACCGAAGAGGGCCGCAACAATCCAGGCCAGAACCTGCGTAGCCCTGATTTTCTTAAAGGTACTCATTACTGGAATACGAAAAGAGTACCGGCATTTGGCGGCGAGCAACCTGTCACATCATAGAACGCGGTCGCTGTATCGCTCACTCGAATTGCATCCACAAATGTATTGGTCCCGCTGGAGTTTCCGTTTCCAGCTGCACCGACATCAGTGATCGAATCGGTGAAGTTGGTTGCGGGACTCGTGTAGTCAGCTGCCGGCAGCCCCGAGGGACCTGTTACGCCATTCAATTCAGGATCGACCCACACACTTATGGAGTCGTCACCCCCAACCACATACATCCGGCCAAGAATCAGATGCGTGGTGTCCACGGCGTAGCTGCCGGTTGAATTGGCACTACCTCCATTATAGCCAACCTGCAACTGGTTAGTTGTCATGAAAACTCTCAGGTCAGTCGTAATTGGGTCATATGCGTTACCATAGGTATTGAACGTCAGTCCGGCATGACGCGTTCCAGTCAGCACATTAACGAGTACCGTGAACCATACTTCGCCTGACTGTGCCGCAGCCAGGTCACGCACGTCCTGCCTGTCGGCCGTGTTGCTGCTGGACCTGATGCGCTGCGCAGTGTTCGACTGAGTAATCGCATAGTCGGCATAAGTCAGGTCTCCGGCCACGACCTGGGGTGAACTCGAGCCATACCACGTCCCAGAGAAGCCGCTTCCGCCGGCCTTTCCACTGAGCCCACCGGTGGAGATGTCATTGAAATCAGCTGCGACAAG
>JBFIFS010000204.1:0-4068 GCA_041602695.1 Kiritimatiellia bacterium | reverse complement strand
GGATATCTCTCGCCGCTTTGACGGCAGCTTCGGCATTGTGGGCGGCGGTCGCTACGACACGCCCAACAGCTGGGCCATCGGGATGGCACTGAACTACACAGTGCCGCGCGGGAAGCTGTGCATCTACGGGGCACCCAGAACAAAATACGGCAAAACATATCAGTTGCCTAAACGCCCCTGGGGAACGGAAGCTGATGAAGTCTTCCTGTCGCTGGAAGCCGCGTCGGTGAGGGGCGGCAAGGCGCACGATGTCGAAACTGAAACGCTTGTCGATGACGGGTCTTTGCCTGTTCTACGAAAGCTCAAAGCCGAAGATGTAACGGAAGAGCTGTTACTCAAGTACACGCACCATCCCGATTTTAACCTGAGAAGCGTTTACTGCGCGCCAAAGCTTAGAGGTGAGAAATGGGACGGCCTGACCCTTGAGTTGCTCCGCTCAAAAGACCCGCGCGTGCGGCGCGCCGGTATTGTGGCGATAGATAAGCTGCGTATGACTGACGAAGAAACCGGTATTCTCCTGGAGATGGTCAATGACCCCGAGGAGGCATGGTGGGTCGTGATGTCGGCTATGGAGGCCCTCGGCACAGCTCCGGCTGAGAAGGTGGCACCCCATGTGGATCGACTCATCGAATGGCTGAAGCATGATGACTGGTGGCTCCGGCGTGCCGCGATGATCGCGCTCACAAAGGTATCGGCCGATGAGCGTTATTGCCGCAAGGTCTTTCCTGTTATTGGCGACATCGTTGCCAAAAACACACGCGCGGTTGCCCTGCAACCACTCTACGGAATCGTTAAGGAACTTGAGGGCGCTTCCCTGGAAGTGCAGGCATTCGCCATCGAGACCCTGGGCTCGGCTTATGCTCGATTTCCGAAAGCGATCACCGTGCCCGGTGGCCAGAACATGAACGTCGCAGAAGATTATCTCGTCAGGCAGCAGGCTTCGCATTTGTCAAGCATACCAGGCGGGTTCGACGCGCTGCTCGAGGTCAGTCGCGCACGGTTCCCGGGCGATGCCCTGCCTCATAAGGACCTCTACATGAAGGCCGATGCATCTGAGTTCGGGCCTGATGTGAAAGCGGCTCTTAAGCCTGTGGTTCTGGATTACCTAATTCCCAAGTTCATGGGATCCGGCAACCACATAGCATCAAACAGGGAGTATCTGCTTGAGGAGGCCAACAGCACAAAGCCCTACAAGGGTAATTTCTACCGGCGTGAGCCCAGGATGGCTGAGCTTGTCAGGCTCTACAACCGGATCGACATTCACGACTATGACTGGAAAGTGTTTGGCCCCGACCTCAATGAGATTGAATGGGAGTACCATACCTTCGACCCGCCGGAGAAGAAACTGTGGGCCCCGGGCAACCGTTACCGTGTCGTTTCCTTCCCAAACGGTATGGAGCAGTGGTTCATGCCCGATTTTGACGCAAAGGCGGCAGGTTGGAGAAAGGGCTTCGCTCCATTTGGCCAGTGGGACGGCAAGCTGATTGATAAGCGGGACGGGAACAAGACGGTGATCGACCGAGGCGGGCACTGTTATTCAGATTTCTGCCGCTGCTATGAGGCGATGAATACTCTTTGGGACAAAGAGGTGCTGATCATGCGCACTAAGCTGAAGCTTCCCCGATTCAAGGAAGGGCATCGTTACCGGGTACTGGTTGGCGGAATGGCGCATGTGCCGTCAGGTGAAGGCTACCGTCTCTACCTGAACGGCAAACTGATCAAGGAAGAAACCAGGGGCGTCGGACGCCGGGAAGGCGGGCGGCCTCATGGCTACTATATCGACAAAGCGTGGTGGCCCGCTTTTGAGAAAGATGTAACAGTTGCCGCTATAGGGTTCATTCACAATTTCGGAGGCAAGCACCATTCAGGTGTAAAGCGGCAGCACTTCTCTGTCTGGTTTCAGGAGATGAAGAACCCTCCCTTGAGAGAAGAAGACTTTGCCAAAGGGCGCATGCTTCAGCCCATGCGCTGCATGGCATGGCAGGAAACCAAGGATGCCAAGGACATGTTCCAGTACGACGGCGTCTTCAAGAAGAATAACGCAGTTATTGGTAAGTGGTCGCAAATAGGCCGGGTCGCCAGCATCAAGGAGTTCGATCCTGATGGGCCAATAGCCGCAGAAAAGAGCGGCTTGCTGGAGATTGAACTGCGCAATAATGGTGGGACCGATAGTGCGCAGCATGCCTGGTCGGGGGAGATGCTTATGGATTTGGCCGGCCGCGTAGCCTTGAAGATGACATCTAAGACCATTGATGGGCAGGATTACCTCTTCATCGAGGCCGGCGGCTTCAGCGTGCCCGGGCGGGGCGGTTTCAATCCTGACCATCCGGCCGACTGGACTCCCGAACTCTATGTGATGAAGAGAAAGTAGGACGGCCGATGAGACTGCATATCCTCTGCATTGGAGCAGCTCTCACAGTTAGCATAGCTGCTGCACATGGCGCGCAGGAACGACGTCCGCTCGATAATGCGTCGATGCTGTGGTACGACAAGCCGGCGAGTAGCTGGCAGCATGAGGCGCTACCCATTGGAAACGGCCGGATGGGTGCGATGATGTTCGGCGGTATTGGGCAAGAGCGAATTGCGCTTAACGAAGAAAGTGTTTGGTCCGGTGCCCGGGTCAATTGGAACCGCGAGGGCGCGTCCCGCAACCTGCCGCAGATTCGCGAGCTGCTCCTGGCCGGCAAGAATGCCGAGGCGGAGGCATTGGTTAACCAGACATTCACCTGTCTCCGTGGCGGGTCCAAGGGGGGTGCACGCGGCCCCTGGGGGTGCTACCAGGAGCTGGGTAATATAAATATTGTCTGGGCCTCGGATGTGGACTCGATGCCTCTGAGGAAGTGGAAGCTGAAGATGATTGAGACCCCCGGCATCGAAGACATCCGCGAGCAGCGCGCTGAAGCCGAGAGACAGATTGTCGATGCAGCAAGAGTTGATAAGGAGGACCGCGGCTGGGAAGATTATGTCATTGGTGATGGAAAGGCGCTCAAAGGCAGCCGCAGGCTGAGCCTGTGGGATCGGGTTCTTTTACGGCATCATTTTTCCCTGACAAAGGATCAGCTTCAGCAGCTGGGAACATTGAGGATTGATGCCTCGGCCAGAAACGGGCGGGTCTACGTAAATGGCCAGAAGGCCGGAGAACTCGCGGGCTGGCAGAGTGTTGGGCATGAGCGTTTCGAGCGGGACGTAAATGATCTGCTTGTAGAAGGTGATAATGTCATCACAATCTACTGCTCGAACTACCGAAGGCGCGGCCAGCTGCCGCTTTCAGTCTCGCTGGATCCGAGGGAAGACGCGGACTCGTACCGTCGGGCACTCGATCTCGGCAGGGCCATAACAACCGTAAATTACAGCAGGAATGGCGTAACCTATACGCGCGAGGCTTTCGTGAGCGCTGTGGATCAGGTGATGGTGTTCCGTTTTACGGCAGACAAGCCCGGATCAATCTCATTCACAGCAAGGCTGGATCGGCTGGCGAGCTTCGAGACGCAGGCTGACGGGAAGGCTGGCCTCCTGCTGAACGGAAGGACCAGCAGCGGTGTGGCAGGCCAGGACGGTCTACAGTTCGTAGGTCGTCTGCGAGCGGTTAATCGCGGCGGTAAGGTGCGGACAGAGGGTTCGACCCTTCATGTTGAAGATTCGGACGAAGTGGCATTGCTAGTGGCCGCAGGCACGGACTATCAGGGCTTTGCAGGGCGCGGTACGGCCGACCCCATTCAGGCAACAAAGGATGACATAGAAAGGGCCGCAGGCAAGTCCTATGACGAACTGCTGAAGGCCCATGTTGAAGATTACCGCAGCTATTATGACCGGGCGGAACTCGCACTGGATGACGGCAGGGAAGCAAGTCGCGAGGCCGGAGCTCGGCCGACCAACGAGCGGCTTGCCGCAGTGAAAGCCGGCGCTTCAGACCCGGCGCTCAATGCGCTCTATTTCAACTACGGCCGTTACCTGCTGATCAGCAGTTCGAGGCCCGGGACGATGCCCGCGAACCTGCAGGGAATTTGGGCGGAGGGGATACAAACCCCGTGGAACTGTGACTATCATATCGATATTAACGTCCAGATG
>JBFIFS010000203.1:0-4083 GCA_041602695.1 Kiritimatiellia bacterium | reverse complement strand
TCAATGGCTGCCTCTGTATCAGCTCACTGAATACGAGGTCCATATCATAGCCAGGACGATGCTTGAGGTATTCGATCAGGTGACGATGTGGCGGAGCAATTTTCAACCCGGTGAAGAGGTTGTTGCGTTTATGGGGCAGTCTGAGACGGACCCTCTGCCCGCCTCTTATCTCGACAGCCGTGCCGATAAAGAGTTTGCAGTCAAGGGGAAGACTGCAAGGGATCTTTCGAATCTCCAACTGCCATTCAATCCACAGACCGTACTCCTGTTCTACTGCGGGAACCTGTCTGAGGCAGAAGATCTATTCGAGGATTATCCGATCAACACTGACAATAAGCCGGTGATCGAATACATGTCCCCGCGGACCTACAGGAACAGGAAGGACACCAAAGTGCCCTGGTATGTTGGGCCACGGCCGGCGAAATTGACGGACGAGGTGCTGAAGCGCTGTCCTCCGGAAAAGGATCCGTTCCTGGTCAACCGCTCAGACGAGGACAAGATGCTGCCGCTGGCGGGCGCTTCATATCACTGGGCGCGCATTTGGGAAGTTATTGGAGACCGGGAGAAGTGTGACGAGAGCTGGCGTGGATTCGTGGAGCGGTGGATTCCGGATGAGAAGTGAGCAGTGAATTGCGTGGGAGGGTCCGCATTTTGCGGACCGGACGGCACCATGCCGTCCCTCCCATGGTGAAAGGGTTGAATGGTTTGGAAGGGATATGAGTAAGCCGAATATAGTCTTCTTCTTTGTCGACGATATGGGGTATGGCGACGCGTCCTGCCTCAACCCTGACGGCAAGATAAAGACGCCGAACATCGACAGACTGGCCGCCGAGGGCATGAAGTTTACCGACGCACACTCAAGCTCGGCCGTCTGTTCTCCCTCTAGATACAGCGTGCTTACAGGGCGTTATAACTGGCGTTCTGCGCTGCAGAAGGGGATTGTCGGGCCATACGGGGACCTTCTAATCAGATCTGACCTGGAAACCGTTCCGTCATTTCTGAAGAAGCAGGGATACCATACAGGCTGCATCGGTAAATGGCATCTGGGGCAGACCTGGGCTTTTGATGCCTCAAAGGGCCCTTTTAAAGGGGATGGCTTCTACGGTAAGACCGAGGACAACCCCAATGCCGAGCGAGTTGCCAGTGATGAAGAGAAGGCAATCTGGCAGGAGGCGTTTTCTAAGCCCACTAAGGGCGGCCCAACGAAATGCGGGTTCGATTACTACTATGGTGTGGATGTGCCGAATTGGGCTCCGTTCTGCTTTATTGAAAATGACAGGCCCGTGGGGATTCCTTCGGAGTGGCTGCCCGAATCACTCGTGGGGAACAATATATCCAGTCACAGCGGGCCGGCCATCCCTGGCTGGAGGTTTGAGGACCTGCTTCCAACGTGGGCGAAGAAGGCAGATGAATACATCAGGGAACGTTCGGAGAGGGACGAGCCTTTCTTCCTCTACTTGCCCATGACTTCGCCTCATACGCCTCTGTCGGTTAACGAGGAGTTTGTGGGGAAGAGTGGTCTGGATAATCCATATGCTGACCTGGTGATCGAAACCGATGATGTGTTTGGCCGTATACTGAAGTCTCTCGAGGAATACGGGGTGGAGGAGAACACTTTGGTCATCTTTGCGTCCGACAACGGTTGTGCGCACTATGTTGGGTGTCGCAGCGCGGGGCATGGGGGTGAGACGCCGATGGAGCCGCAGGGACACTACCCGAGCGCGCATTTTCGCGGATATAAGTCTGATGCATGGGATGGCGGGCATAGAATTCCGTGTGTAGCGCGCTGGCCTGGCGTGATTACGCCGGGAACTGAATGCGATCAGCTCGCATGCCTCTCTGACCTGATGGCAACGTGCGCGGACATTCTTGGGGCTGATCTGTCCGATGAGGCGGGTGTCGACAGTGTGAGTCTATTGCCGCTCTTCAGAAACCCAGAGAGGCCGGTGCGTGAGCATGTTATCCATCACTCCATCTCCGGGAAGTTCGCGATCCGTAGCGGGCGCTGGAAGCTTGTGCTCTGTCCGGGGTCCGGGGGATGGACGGAGCCCATTGACCGGGACGCGGCGGAAGATGGTTTGCCTCTTGTGCAGCTGTATGACATGGATGCCGACCCTGCCGAAACAACCAATCTTCACGATAAGGAAGCAGAGCGGGTCAAGGACATGATCGCTATGCTCAAGAAACTGGTGCAGGATGGCCGCAGCACTCCGGGCGAGCCGCAGCAGAATGATGTTGAAGTGGATATATGGAAGCTTGAAACGATGCCGGCCATTGATCCGTGCGTGTTAGATGACTACTGATATAGAGAGGGTACGAGATGCAGGGTTCGAGATGCAGGATGTTGGTTTGTGTTATTGTGTTCCTGTCTTGTCTGGGGGCGATTAAAGTGTATTGCGGTGATGAGCCGGAGGTCCTTGAAGAAATCGTGTTGGACGAGATCTGGTCCGCCGTCCGGGTGGGGTTCTGTCTGCTCACCCATGAGAATACGCAGTATGCGGCATACTACAATTCTGATCGGCGGACGGTTGTTGCCATGCGCAAACTCGGTCAACAGAAATTCGTAAAACAAGTCCTGCCATCTGAATCTGATGAGCCGCCAAGGCGAAGCAAGGTGACGAGTACTATACAGGGCTGGGACAGTCACAACTACCTTACCATGGCTGTTGATGAACAAGGGCATGTCCATCTCTCAGGGAACATGCATGTTGATCCTCTCCTCTATTTCCGCACGGAGAAGCCCGGCGACATCACCTCAATGGTGCAGGTAAAGTTGATGGTGGGGAGGGACGAGGACCGCTGCACCTATCCCAAGTTCATGAAGGGCCCGGATGGCAGCCTGATTTTTCATTACCGTGATGGCTCCAGCGGCAACGGGCTCGAGATCCACAATGTCTATGATGCCAAGAAGAGGAAGTGGCGGAGGCTTCTGGATAAGCCGCTCATCTCTGGTTTCGGGAAGATGAACGCCTACCAGCGCGGCCCATCACTTGGACCCGACGGATGGTACTATCTTGTCTGGATGTGGCGCGATACGCCGGACGCGGCAACAAACCATGACATATCCTGCGCACGAAGCAGGGACCTGATCAAATGGGAGAACATGGCCGGAGAAGTGCTTGAACTCCCGATCAACATCAAGAGTCCGGGGACGATCATCGATCCGGTGCCTGCCGGAGGCGGGATGATAAACAGCTGTTTTGCGCATTCCTTCGACAGCAAGAATCGTCTCGTTGTCAGCTATCACAAACATGACGACAAGGGCAATACACAGGCTTATGCGGCACGTTATGTTGAAGGGAAATGGATGGTGAAAGCCGTCTCTGACTGGGAGGGAAAACATATCTTTAAAGGGGGAGGCTCGGGTCCTTCGACTTACGGTACGTTTATTGCGCTTAGCGCCGTCAAGCAGCACGGTGATGGAAAGCTGGCGATTCCGTTTCGACATTGGAAGGAAGGAAGAGGATCGCTCGTGTTTGACGAGGAGACATTTGACCGCCTCGGCGTTGATTCTGCCTCGAGACTTGCCCCGCGTCATCCTGCTGCGCTGAGAAAGGTGCAGTCGAAGTTTCCCGGGATGGCCGTGCGCTGGGCCTCGGACAAAGGCGAGTCTCCGGATTCGGACTGCAGCTACTACCTGCGCTGGGAATCGCTCGGTTCAAACAGGGACAGGCCGCGCGAAGGCGACCTGCCACCCAACGCCAAGCTGGTCCTGTATAAAATCCGCAATGCCGACTAGGCTGGATAGTCGATTCAATCCACCGGCGCTTGACACTCGGTGTGGCAGGGGTAATCTGGTCTTTTTGAAATCAATGCGTTGTGAGTTAGGAGTGGCTTAGCATGAAACGACCGAACGTAGTGCTGATAGTGATGGACGATATGGGGTATTCAGATCTCGGGTGTTTTGGCGGCGAGATTGAGACCCCTAATGTCGACGGCCTCGCCGAGAACGGTGTGCGGTTCACGCAGTTCTACAATACGGGCAGGTGCTGGCCGACTCGTTCATCGATACTTACCGGCTACTATCCGCCGCAGGTCTGCATGGATCCGCCAAGCTTCAAGTACAGGCCCGAGTGGCAGCGT
>JBFIFS010000202.1:0-4091 GCA_041602695.1 Kiritimatiellia bacterium | reverse complement strand
GAGGGTAAGCATATGTCTATATTGGATCTTGCAAGGAAAGCCAGGAGCATAAGGCGGTACGACCAGCCGAAGCCGGTATCACGCGAGGACCTCATTGCCCTTGTCGATGTCGCCCGGATATCACCCTGCGGCGGCAACATGCAGAAGCTGCGGTATCGTTTGGTTTCAGGCCAGGCCGAATGCGCTCGGATCTTTCCATTCATTAAATGGGCCGGGGCCCTCAAAGACTGGGACGGGCCGGCGGATGGGCAGCGGCCTACGGGTTACATAGCAATCCTCTCGGAGGATGACCCGGCAACAGATGTCGGAATCGCCGGTGCAGTGATCCAGCTCGCGGCAGCGGAGAAAGGATTGGGCACATGCATGCTGGGCGCCATCGACAGGGCAGCCATAGCATCAGAACTCAAGGTCCCGGACGGCATGGGCGTTAAGCTCCTGGTTGCGGTCGGTGTTCCCGCTGAAAAAGTTGTCCTGGAAGATGCCTGTGGGGGAGAGAGCCTTGCCTATTACCGGACTTCTGATGACGTACACCACGTGCCCAAGCTCGGGCTCGAAGATGTGATTGTTGGCTGAGCGCTGTTTGGTGGACGGGGTAAATTCGTCCCTACCCGCAGCGACGGCTTTACGCCGTCTACCCCATGAGCATATTCCCTATTGAAAAAGAGAACACATAGCGCTAGATTTCCTTAATACAAACGTTTGCACAGGGAGATTATGATGATTACCAGCGTAACGAGAAGCACTTATATCGACAACATCAAGCAGTTCAGGAACAGGCTGCACAGGACGGTTGTTGCGGAAGAGCAGGTCACACTGACTGCGAAGTATGCGATGACCAAAGACAACGTTCCCTTCAAGGACCGCACGAAGCTGAAATATAGATCCATCAAGGAAGGGCAGCGGTACGCCGGCTCGTGGGAGAACGCCTGGTTCAACCTCAAGGGCGCGGTTCCGAAGAGCTGGAAGGGCGCCCTGGTCATGGCGGAAATCAATCTGACGGGTGAAGGGCTGATCTTTGATTCCAGGGGCACGCCTGTCCAGGGGTTGACGACCAGGTCCATCATGGCCAAGCCCGAGAACTCGGGGAGAACTCTTTACCCGCTGTTTCCCAGCGCCAGGGGCGGTGAGAAAGTGGACCTGTGGGTGGACATGGCGTCGCACTCGCTCTTCGGGATCGCGAACGTGGATGAAAACCTGGCGCACAATGATCCGCTTCGTTATGGAAGGCATGATGGCCAGGTCGTGAAGCTTCGCCTGGTAAAGTTTGACAGCGAGCGCTGGCAGCTTTGCCTGGACGTCGACACGCTTCTCAGCCTGGCGCAAGGCCTGCCTGAAGACAGTGTGAGGGCGGCCCGTATTCTCGAAGGGCTGAAGGAAGTCGTAGAGATCCTTGCTGCCGACCAGGGGGCCATCCGCAGGGCGCGCAGCCGGCTGCGTCCGCTTCTTAAGAGCCCTGCGAACGCGTCAGCGTGCACCGCGCATTCCGTCGGCCACGCGCACCTGGACGTGGGCTGGATGTGGCCTGTTAAGGAGAGCAGGCGCAAGGCCGCCCGCACGTTTGCAAGCCAGCTCGCGCTGATGGACAGATATCCAGGCTACACGTTCGGCGCATCACAGCCCGTGCTTTACACTTTCGTCAAGGAGGACTATCCGGGCCTTTACAAAAAGATAAAGAAGGCGGTGAAGCAGGGACGCTGGGAGACGCAGGGCGCGACCTGGGTGGAGATGGACTGCAACATCACGAGCGGCGAATCGCTGGTAAGACAGTTCCTCCACGGCAAGAACTTCTTCATGGACGAGTTTGGAGTCGATGTTAAGAACCTGTTCATACCCGATGTGTTTGGATACTCGGCGGCCCTGCCGCAGATCTGCAAGCGCGCGGGTGTTGACTACTTCATCACCCAGAAGCTTTCCTGGAACCAGTTCAACCTGATCCCGTTCCACACGTTTGTCTGGCAGGGAGTGGACGGCTCGAAGATCATCACCCACTTCCCTCCCAACGACACCTACAATTCGAGTATGAATCCCGAGGAGATGGTCGCCGGCCAGAACAAGTTCAAGGAAAAGGGGATCTTGAACGATTACCTGGTCCTGTTCGGAATAGGCGATGGAGGCGCGGGCCCCAAGGCCACCCACATAGAAAAGGGGCTTCGCCAACAGGACATCGAAGGGGCGGCGAAGGTGAAATTCAGCAAAGTGTCGGAGCTGATGCCGATCATCGCGAAAGACGAGGACAGGCTGCACCAGTGGACGGGCGAGCTCTACTTCGAGAGACACAGGGCGACCCTCACCAGTCACAGCCGCATGAAGCGGGGAAACAGGAAGGTGGAGCTGGCCCTGAGGCAGGCCGAGTACCTGTGCTCGTGCGCGGGGCTTAAGGGATATCCGCGAAAGGAATTTGACGCGCTCTGGAAGACGCTCCTGACGAACCAGTTTCATGACATAATTCCGGGCTCCAGCATCAAGCTGGTGAATGATCAGGCTGAAAAGGATTACGCCGACGGGCTTAAGGAATGCGCCGCGCTGACGGCAGATGCCGTGAAGAAAGTAATGTCTGCGAGCCGCAACAGCATAACCTTTGTAAACACGCTGAGCGTCGGGTTCGCGGGTGCGGTAGAGCTGCCGGACGGATGGGAATGCGCCCTGAAGGACGCTGGCGGGGGGGAAGTTCCTGTACAGGTCGAGGCCGACGGGACGACCTCCGTGCGGCTGGAGATCGCGCCCCAGCAGTCGGTGACGCTGAAGAGGGCGGGCGCCCCCCGAAAGGCCGCAGGCCAGGACAAGCTGCTGCTGGAAAACGACCTGGTCCGCTACCGTTTCAATGAAGACGGGCAGCTCGTTGAGGCGTACGACAAGCAGGAGCGCCGGAGCATTCTGGCAAGGGGCGAGAAGGGCAACGTCCTGACGCTGTACGAAGACAGGCCCCTCAACTGGGACGCCTGGGACGTGGACATCTACTACAGGGAGCAGGTCGTAGAGACTGCGCGAGGATCGAAGGCCAGGGGGCTGGGCAAAGGGCCGGCGCGGCAGGGGCTGGAGTTCCGCCTTTCGGTGGGCAGCTCGAAGCTGATTCAGAAGATATACCTGGCTGAAGGATGCAAGCGCCTCGATTTCGTGACCTCGGCGGACTGGTGCGAGAAGCACAAGTTCCTGAGGACCTCGTTCGCGGTCGATGTGGCGAGCGAACACGCCTCCTTCGATATTCAGTATGCCCACCTCAAGAGGAACACCCACGCGAACACTAGCTGGGTCGAGGCGAGGTTTGAAGTCGCGGGACAGCGGTACGCCGACCTTTCGGACAACCAATACGGTGTCGCCCTGATGAATGACTGTAAGTACGGTTACTACGTTCGGGACAACGTTCTCGATCTCGCACTGCTCAGGGCGCCGACCCGGCCTGACCCTGACGCGGATGAGGGCGCCCATGAATTCACTTACAGCCTCCTGCCGCACGCCGGAACGCTGGTCGAAAGCAATGTGATCCAGGAAGCGTCGTGCCTGAACCAGCCTCCGCTGGCAGTGCCCGGCAGGGACGGCTCAGGCCTTGTCCCTCCTGTTTCCGTTGAGGGTGACGGCGTAAGCCTCGAAGTCGTCAAGAAGGCGGAAAAGGAAGAGTGCCTTGTCATACGCCTTGTAGAGACTAAGGGCTGCAGAACCACTGCCAGGATCAGGCCGGCGGCGGGGGATGCCGAGGTCGTCGAAACAGACCTGCTTGAGTGGAATGACCTCAAGGTCCTGAAAAGCGGCCGACTCACAATGAAGCCCTTCGAGATAAGGACTTTCAAAATAAGGAAGCGCTAGTGCCCGCGAAGCTCCGGGACATAGCCGAGGAGTGCGGCGTTGATGTGTCTACCGTGTCGCGCGCGCTTCGCGGCGACAAGCGGATTGGGGAAGACACCGTGCGGCGCGTGCGCGCGGTGGCAGACGAGCTCGGCTATCGCGCCAATCCCGCGGCACAGTCCCTGACGGGAGCCAGGACCAACGTGGTCTGGCTGATTCTGTCGCATATGGGGAACGTCCTCGAGCAGGAGATTGCGGAGACAGCAAGCCGGTACCTTGAATCAAAAGGATATGATCTGGCTGTTGTGCTT
>JBFIFS010000201.1:0-4149 GCA_041602695.1 Kiritimatiellia bacterium | reverse complement strand
CTGTACTCAAAGCCGCGGTAAGCTGTCTCAATCTTGTATTCACACTCACCCTCTATTATTTCGACTTTGCGTATACGCGGCTTGCTCTTGCCTGTCCGGATAACCACTTTTGCTTTGCGAGGCACGGTGCCAGAAACCTGCGCTGCTATGCGCACCGGCTTCCCTTCCTGTACAACCATGTCGCCGTTGAGCAATTCCAGCTGCGTGCGCGTCGGGTACTCAATCTCCAACCAGGGCGCGAAGAGACGTTTGAAACCTGCCGTAAAGATAGGCCCGTGCGAGAAAGACAGAATCAGCATGATACAGGCCATCCCCACCGCAATCGTCGCAGGTCGCTGAAGTGATCCGAACCGAATAACATCCTTCGCACTAATGCCGCCCGACAGCTCCTCGGCCTTCCGTCGAGCGACCTCGGATAGATTTGAAGATGTGCCGTCCCGCGGTTCATCGCCACCCAGTTGCAAAGCCGAAACAAAAAGACTTTCCATACCGCCGATCTGTTCCTCCACCTGAAGCGCCGTGCGTACTGCGTTGAATGACCGGAGATAGCGCCATCCGGCCCTCCAACCCTTCAGAAGCGGCAGACCAAGCACGAGGAGAAGCAAGCCCCATCTGGCAATCGGAGGGCAATCGAGAACCCAGTCGAGCAGAACTGATGCAACAAAAAAGGCCACAACCAGGAGAAGAAACCCCAGGAACCCGCTCGCAAATTGGAGCCGCTGTTCCCTGCGCCATACCGCCTTCAACCTGGCATGTAGATTCTTGTTGTCTATGTCGGTCATGACAGTTACAGACCCCCCAACTGAAAACTGATTACTGAAGACTGATCTCTTCTCTTCACGGCAGGTCGTACCTCCTTCGAACAATCCATTCAGACCCCATGAGGGCGACAAGCAGCAGCATAATCCATCCGTTATCCCAAAGAGGGACCTCTGCTGTGTAGGTCGTCTCATGCCGCTGAAGATCCAGCAACTCCGAGAGCTGGTTTACTTCAAGCATGCTAAGGCATTTGCCACCAGACATTTCAGCAATTCTGCGAAGACGCTCGATCTGCATGTCTGTGTTCGCCATTTCCGGCTCCACATCCGCAACCTGAAACTCAGTGGTGTTCGCTATCGAGCGGTTGCCCGAACTCGCCTCCACGCGGTAGCGTCCGGCACGCGTCGGCGAGAAGAAGCCTTCGTATAACCCCGGGCTTTCGGCGTCCGGCCGCAGCGCAACTGTCTGCGGTTGTGCCCCCGGAATATCCAAAGGAATCACTCTGACCTCGAACCCGGACTGCATGATCGGCTCGTACCTGTCGTCAAGGAGATGGGCATAGAGCTGGGCCTGTCCGTCTACCGGATAGATCGTGCGGTCAGTTTCCAGGCGGATGCGTTTGTGCTCACCCATAAGCCGGGAAAGAGTCAGGAACTGGATACACTGCGACCAGACCCGCCAGTGATATTTGTCACCAGTCTTGAAACGGAGCAGCCAGAGGCGATCCGTACCCATAATCATGCATTTCCCTGTCCCATAACGCTGCCACGCAACAAGCGGATACTGGTCAACACGGGACGCGTCGTCGGAAAGCGTAGTTAGAACAGTGGCTCCCGGACGAGCGCCGAGGAGAGGCGGCACACGGTCAAGCGGCGCAACGCGGCTCCATACACTGTCGTTCTCTTCCTGATCCATCTCAAGGGTCATAACGAGACTGCTTCGTCCCTCCGGAGTCAGCATCGGATAGACTGCATCATCAACGTCCTCCCACTCGCCTTCCGGCTCAAATTCAACAGGGAGCATCTTCTCGATCGGGGTACCACCGTAACTGGTCGGTGAGAATCTTGCACCACAGAGCATGAGCAGCGATCCGCCGCGATCCCTAATCAACTCCTCCAGACGCAGAAACTCGTCCCCCGTAAAGAAATCGGCGTCCACATCACCCAATATCACGAGATCATACTTAAAGGCTTCCTCCCGACGCTCAGGGAACCTGGCTATGTACTCCTCCGAATTACGCGCGATTCCAGGACCCGCGCGCGTGGCAATGAATGTCGCATTGATTCTTGGATCTCGTTTCAGCATTGCACGCAGGTAACGGTACTCCCAGCGTGCACTCCCCTCGATGCAGAGCACGTTGATCCGCTCATTCACTACCCGCACACTGCGCTTAACGACGTTGTTCTCAGCAGTTGCTTCGTCATCAAACGGCTCTATGGAAATTTCTACCTCAGCCGCGCCCTTTTCGTGCAGGTCCACGTTAAAGAATGTATCCTCGAACTGCAGCCCCCCCGAGAGCTTTACGCTTTTCGGCCGATCCATTCTGCGCCCGTTCAGGCGTACCACGATGGAAACACTACGCTTCTCGTAGCCCTTCGACCGAATCTGCACCCGTATGGGAACCTTGTCGCCGGAGAAGGCCACTTCCTGCATGACTATGTTCCGAATGGACACATCGTCCGGATCGGCGAGTCCCATCGGGACCGGATACACCGGTATCCCCTGGATGCCCAGATCATGAAGGGCCGATTCGGCGCGCCTTGAAGATGTATCCAATCCGTCCGTCAGAAGGACAATGCCTGCAAGCGGCACACCCCGTCCCGAACTGGCAACAGCCTCAAGGGAGTCCGCAATCGATGTTCCCGATTCCTCTGCCAGGAGGCCAGTGAGCGCGTTCGTAGCCAGGTTCCCGTTCTCACCTAGCATACGGAGCGTCGTTCCGAAGACATAGTACCCAACATCAAGATCCTCGTTGAGCTCGTCAAATACAGTTCGGGCTGACTGCGAGAGGAGACTGCCCACAAGCTCTATACGAGAGGCGTCCGCTATCGCTTCCCGGTCCTTTGCGCCCAGTGACATTGAAGCCCTCTGAAGGTCATTCGTCTGCGAGTCGTCCAGCATGCCAAGTACCACGGCCGCGCCAACAACATCCTCGGGGCGCTTGCGTTGGTCTTTTATCGACATACTCCCGGAGACATCGATGAGCACGGGCAGACGCTTCTTAACATCTTTCTTCTTCTCAATACCCGCCATCGGCTCAAAGAGCGCAAGCACTACCAGTATAAGAACGATAAGGCGAGCCGCTGCGAGACCAGCCCGTATACGAGCCGGAATCCCCGCTTGCCTTCGATAAAGAAAGATCGTCAGGATCAGTACTCCGACCAATGCGCCAAGAATGAGTACCAGCGGCGCCGGTCTCCCCCACATCAGTTCCTTGATTCCAGTAATCTTGGTAATCCAGCTCATAAGTTCCCGTCCCTACATCCGCCCCGAACACGCCCCGCGGTAGCGTTCCAACTATTCTCATCCCGATCAGCCCTACTGTCATCCCGATCAGCCCTACTGTCATCCCGAGCGGAGCCGAGGGATCTCACACACGCACAATCGAGATTTCTCGACTCCGCTGGGCTCCGCTCGAAATGACAAGTGTTCGTCTCTAGATCTTTCATTCTGTAGCCCTGTCTGGTGCCGACCTTCTGAGTGCCCGATTATAAAGCAGTTCCGCCAGAAGCGATTCCATGACCAGGAACGCGAGGCCTGCCATCATAAGAATGCGCCACAGCGAACGCGATGTGCGCGCCTCTTCACCCGCCCTTAGAAGACCGTCCCGTGTGCGGACGAGCTTCACGCCGCTGCCCTTCAGGCTTTCCGTAACTTCTTCAGGCGTCATGCTCTTTGTCGTAGATTCTTTAGTGTCTACATTCACAGCAACAGGCATACCCGCCGCCTGCAGGCTGACACGCGCCATGTAAAACCCTGCTTCGCTGGCGCCGTCGAGAAGCGCCACATACTGGTCCCTGTAGTCCCTTACAGGCACAGCGAGGGTCTCGCCTGACGGGGAATCAAAGACAGCGTCGGCGGCGTCCGGCTCATCAACATAGGACAGGGAAAGCGATTCACCTACAAGCCGAGGTGTCTCGAACTCACGCGCAGTCAGGTAAGTCACCATCTGCTGGAGCAGCATGGGAAAAACGGGCGTTACTGCCATATTGTTCCAGGCCGGTCCCGCCGATGTCGTAAACATGAAAACATGACCGCGCCCCAGCGCGTGCTCTATCAGGACTGGCGCATCACTGCCGGCAAGCGTAAGGACATTGGCTGCCGTCGAGGACGGCTTCACGCGCAACAACATACGGAAGCGCGTCTCACTGAGCAGGTCTTCGGGAAGCG
>JBFIFS010000200.1:0-4150 GCA_041602695.1 Kiritimatiellia bacterium | reverse complement strand
CCTGTCTATAACCAGACATGCGTTCGTTCGCCTCGTTTCACAAAGCGTGATGACCGGCGCCGTTACGACGGAGAATCTTCAGAATGTCGCGTTGGGGCATTGCTGTCTGTCTTCAGTACCTTTATGTATTTCTGGAAGAGAAGGGAGTTTGGAATGTTGATGTAGTTCCTCTCTTCATCACGGAGCACGGTGTAGAATGTGTTGATGGCCAACACCTTTCCTCTTATATCGTCAGGAAGGACTTCAATTGTGTCCTCGATCTTGAAAGGGGAAGTGAAGTAAATGATCACCCCTGCCAGAATGTTTCCGATAAGACTCCACACCGCAAAAAATGCGAGTGCCACAAGGGCCAGGATTCCAGTTATGGACATCCACGCGTTCTTAACATTTACCTTCCAGATTACAACCAGTGCAGCCACGCTCAGGGCGAGAGTGACCATGGTGATCAGGCGCTTGATGGCGAAATAGCGAGAGGTCTTGATTGCAAACCTCTGCTGCGTCTGCTTGGCAATCCTCTTCAGCAGATGTCCGAGAAATTGGAGGACAAGCAGGGCAAGGAGTGAATAAATGAACTTACTTACATCAAGCTGGGTCATGTGATCTGTTCTCCTTATTCATAGAGTGTCCTAAATAAGTCGCATGGGAGTTTAGCGCTATGCCGGAAACAGACAATCCCCGGCTGTGTTGTCCGTTGGCCGTGCCTATTTTGTCTTTGTGCGGTGTGCCGCTAATCCAAGAGAAACAAGAATGCCGACTGCTATGCCAATGAGCATGGTTATGCCCAGCAGCGCTGCCCTGGGCATTGTGACCGTGATAAACAGCAACTTGGTTTCCACCGGCTGGGCGTTTTGGAATACCAGAATTATGAATATTCCGACAAGAACCAATGCTGCAGACAATTTCGCCTTTATCATGTTGAAACATACCTCGTCTTTGCTTGTCTCGTTAAAGAGCGCGAGTGTGCGCCGCGTCGGAGCTGCTCTCGCGCTTGTCGTAAAACCTGTCCCCTGATGTGTTGAGTGCCTCGCTGAGTACAGACTTGATTAAGACAGCCTGGCTTCATTGCCGTCTTCTGTCCATTAGTTGGAAACTTTACCCTGCTTACGGGATTTCAGCAAGGTGTACCTTCTCAGAGGCACTTTTGGGGCAAGGGCGTTTCGAGGCAGCAGTCAAGCGGGCAGGGATGAGCAGGGCCAATCATGTCTTGTTCTCTTTCTGGGGTGGCAGATTCCCGAAAAAGGAAAAGGCGCGCAAAAAGCGCGCCTTTCCTTTGTACGGGTCAATGCGAGTTATCGCAATGACCTGGCTACCAGCGGTTTCGTCCGCCGCCGCCACGATTGCCGCCGTCACCTCGCGGTTTCGGCTGGGATTCATTGACGCGCAGGGCGCGTCCCATGAAGTCCTGCTCATTGGTGGCCTTGATGGCGGTGTCCGCTTCGGTTTTGTCCGGCATCTCGACGAAACCGAAACCCTTGGACTCACCAGAGAATTTGTCCACGATGACACGGGCCGACGTCACGGTCCCGTGCTGCGCGAAAAGTTCCTGGAGCTTCTGATCGTCTGCCTGATACGGCAGATTTCCTACGTAGATATCCATGAAGATATCTCCTTATGCATGTCATCCATGTCTGTTGTCCAATACGACACAATGACACGGTGTGCGGATCGGGATCGACCGAAGTTGGTCGAATGCGCAGGACTATGAGTGGGCGGGCGGCAGGATGCAAGGACCATTTTCATGTTTATTTCACCGCTGCCCGCCTTGCGGGCAGCTTCTGACCTGCCTCAGGAGGTGAAAAGCGCCGTTTTACTGGCTTAAGGTGTATTTGGTGCGCGTCCGGCTGTGACGGATTCCGCCGCCTTGAGAAGCACACCGGAGTCAAGACGGACCTTATAGTTTGGGTTTGTATAGGAAAACTTGATGGTGCCGTCCTTCCCGATTACGAAAACAGATGGGACGGGAAGGAGGTGGTGTTTCTGGCCGGAATCGGCCTCGATGTCTATCCCGTAGGAAGTCTTGTACTTGCTTACAGTTGCAGCATCGACTTTGAATGCGATTCCAAGGGACACGGCGGCCTTCATCTCGCTGTCCGACAACAGCAGATATTTGAGTCCTTTGCTTTTCCCATTTCTCTTCAGCAGCTCCGGCCTATCGGGACTGACCGCGATGATCTGAAAGCCCAGCCTGACAAGGTCCGGCTCTATTGACTGCAATTCGGCAAGGTGCGTGTTGCAGTATGGACACCACCCCCCGCGGAAGAAAATCAGTATCGTCGCCTTCTCCAGGCTGGCGGCTTTCAAGTCGAACAATGTGTTGTCAGGATCTCGCAGGGTCAACTCCGGCAGCGGCTGTCCGACAAGAACGGGGCGGATGTCCTCGGCCCGTTCCGGAATCTCTATTCTAGCGTCAACTCCCTCGGTTGAGGAGCCAGGTGTGCGGCATCCGCTCACGAGAAGCAGGGCTGCTGCCTGCAATCCGACACATACGATCCTTCTCATCATGACCTGTCCTTCCTTGGGTTCTCCGGCTGCGCGCCATTGTCTGTTGCCTTGCGGCGAGATGTCAGCATAAGCCCCGTGACTGACATTAGAAGGAGAGCTGCGGCGAGTAAAATCCCGGAATACTTTGCCCAGGCCTCCCAGGTATGAAGCGCGACGAGAAACTCCTTTGTTGCTTCCGAATAGATGCCGTCCTTTCGCCAGAACAGCGGTATTGCCGTTATGGAAGCGAAGATGAAGAACAGTGCGAATACTTTGCCCAGAACGCGGTGAAGTGTTGCTACCGTCATAGTCTCCTTCCTTGAATGGAGCGTTTACGATCATTTTCCCTCAAACAGTTTAAGCCCCCGTTCAGGGGGTTGCCAGCCCGTTTTGACGTGTGCCACGCACAGCGGGGTTCCGCTGCCGCCCGCGGCAAATATCTTATTAATCCTGCAGGACCTCAGCGGCCGGTTTTGTCGTGCTTTCTATCTCGACGTCATAGTGTTTCTCGATGGTGAACGGGATCCTGCTTCCGTCGTCCCTGGTGAACTGGCCTTCGAGATGCAGTGTGAAGGGCTCATCACGAGTGATCAGCGCGGGCATCTGGCCCGAGAGGATCCGCACCGTGGTGGTGACCGTGCCGCCGCCGTTTACGCTGTTTATCGCCTGATACTTGCGGGCGGGGGTTCGCAGCGGCAAGTCCAGCGCCTCGACGCGCGGCTCTCTCTCGCCGTCGTCATAAGTGAGCGTTGCGCTGGTGAACTCAAGCATGGTTAAGGAAAAGCTGTTGTCGGTATAGTCGAATTGTATGCCGTAGGGTTTGCTGCTCTTTACCGAGCCTCCCCAGAAGCCTTTCAGCTTCGTGTTCGTGTTAATCCAGAGCATGGGTGCGGGCCCCGGATTTACCGCTGCCGGGTTCGAATCCACGAACCTGACAGTGTCAACTTGGTAGGTCGCACCCGCTGGGGAGCATGATTGTGTTACGAACATACCCAGCAAGAGCGCGGCCATGCCAAACATTCTAAGCGCAGTGTTCATCTGATCCTCCTCGGTTGATCTGCTCGTCCAGTTTCTAATTTGATCCTGTCATCTCAATCTGCGATCGAGCAATTATAAACGGGCTGAGAGATTGTAATTCCGCGCCGAGCGATCATTCTGCTGTTCTGATGCTTTTAATCTCAGTGATCCAGTGGCCCGCGATCTGTGAGGCCGGATGGCTGTCGGACAGCGGGAAGTGGGAGATCCTGACCTGCGCGGATACTGTGGTGTTAAGGTGGGACTCTACCAGCTCGTCCTTGCTGTGTGCAGTATGATGAAGCAGCAGGTGCCTCGATCCCACGGCCAGCTCCGTAAGTCCTCGGCCTTTTGGGAAAGAGCCGCTATAGGGCCTCAATTCGCCCACGACTTCGACGTATCTGCTTTCACCGACAGCTATGGTGTTGAGGACGGAGCTAAGGTCCTCAGGCGTAGAGACGGCCTGTCTCGTAGCACACGACGCCGCTGTCAGGAGCGATGCCGCCAATACAGTGATTTGCAGTGCAGTGTTCTTTGTCATATTCCGTTTCCTCCTGATGGTATAGGTCCGTTTGTCCGTTACTATACCGTTCATGAATTCAAATGTGTGTAACGAGTATGTAACACACGCGGTCTCATTCATATGGGCTGCGCT
>JBFIFS010000199.1:0-4154 GCA_041602695.1 Kiritimatiellia bacterium | reverse complement strand
GACATGATGGAGCGGCTCCTCAGCAACCCGGAGATCCGCGAAAAGCTTGGCCTTTCAGAGGAGCAGGTCGCCGAGATCAGGAAAGAGCTGCAGGAAATCAAGGAAAAGATGATCGACCTTCAGGCCGAGATGCAGAAGATAGGCCTTCGCCAGGCTGAGGCAATGACCTCGAAAGAAATCGATGAAAAGAAGCTCATGAAGATGGTCGAAGAAGCCGGCGAGCTCCGCACGAAAATGGCCAAGCTGCAGATCAGGAAGATGATCCTTTTCCGCAAGCACGTTGACCCTGAAAAGATGGAGCAGGTTCGAGGCCAGATGAAGGAGCGCATGAAGGAGCGTTTCAAAGACCGCATGGGCGATCGCGGTGGAGACAACGGAGGGCGGCGCCCTGAAGGCATGGGCCGTGACCGCGAAGGCGGCGATGACCAGCGCAGGCAGAGGATGGAGGAGATGCGCAGGCGGAGGGCGGCGGAAGCGGAACGAGACGAAGACTAAGACTAAGATTGTTTAGGACACACCAACACGGGCGCGGACCGAAAGGTTTGCGCCCGTTTCATTCTGGGTGGCGTCAGTCCCCTACCCGTTCAATGTCAGCGCCGAGCGCGCGAAGCTTGGCGTCGATCTTTTCGTAACCGCGGTCAATTACTTCGGCATTTCCGATAACGCTTTCACCTTTCGCGCACAGGGCCGCCAGCAGCAGGGCCATACCTGCCCTGATGTCAGGGCTGGACATGTGGATTCCGTGCAGGCGCGCGGGGCCGGATATGACGACGCGGTGCGGATCGCACTGCACTATCCTCGCCCCCATCTCGATCAGCCGGTCCACGAAGTAGAGCCTGCTTTCAAACATCTTCTCAAAGAACAGCACAGTGCCCTTGGCCTGCGTCGCCAGGACGATCGCCACGCTCATCAGGTCGGAAGGAAAGCTGGGCCAGATACCGTCCTCTATCTTGGGGATCGCGGCGCCGAAGTCGTTCTTTACCCTCAGCTTCTGGGGTGCGGGAACGATCAGTGAGTTGTCCCTCGCCTGCCATTTAACACCCATACGGAAGAAAGGCCGCTCTATGACATCCAGCTCATCGGCAGGGATATCGTTAACTTCGAGTCGGCCGCCGGTAAGGATCGAAGCCATCGCAAAACTCGCGACGTCTATATAGTCGGGGCTGACACGGTGCCGGGCCCCGCTTAGCTTTTCGACGCCGCGAATTTTCAGGTAGTTCGTTCCTATTCCTGAAATGCGAGCGCCCATCTTGTTGAGCATGCGGCACAGGTCCTGCACATGCGGCTCGCTCGCGGCGTTAAAGATGGTCGTTCTGCCCGGCGCAAGTACCGCGCACATGAGGATGTTCTCCGTAGCGGTAACGCTCGCCTCATCAAGGAGGATCCTGGCGCCCTTGAAATTGCCGCGCCTGAAAACGAAAGCGTTGCGCATTTCAAGCCGTACCCCAAGCTTCCTCAGGCCGTCAATGTGAGTGTCAATGCGCCGCCGTCCGATTACATCTCCGCCCGGCGCGTAGAGCGTGCATCTTCCGAGCCTCGCCGTGAGCGGGCCCGCGAACAGGATTGAAGAACGCGCGCGGCTGCAGAGCTGCCTGCTGAGCCTGGCTTTGCGCAGGCCCTTCGCGCAGACCTCAACAGAATGACCTTTGACTGAAACGCTGACGCCGAGGTCCTCGAGGATTTCAAGCATCGTGACAACGTCCCGTATCATCGGTACGTTCGTAAGCTTTACCGGCTCATCGGTAAGGACCGAAGCGGCGAGCATCGGCAGCGCGGCGTTCTTGTTCCCGGGCGCCTTATGTTTGCCCGAGATCCGCTGCCCGCCTTTTATGATAAACCGTGCCATCGTTACTGTAGACGGGATAAACCCGTCTCTACCAATCGTCTTTCAGGTAGAGACGGCTTTTTGCCCTCTACCGAAAGCGGCATTGATTGCCGGGGATTAACCGTTCAGCTTCGCCTTTACAATACTCACTACGTTCCCTGGAGTATAACCGAACTTTTCCGCCAGCACTTTGTAGGGAGCCGAAGCGCCGAACCGGTCCATGCAGAGCGTGAGCCCGTCTTCGCCAATGTACTTGCTCCAGCCCATCGATGCACCTGCCTCAATGGCCATGCGCACCTTGGCCGCGGGTGGAATGACCTCCTTGCGGTACGCTTCGTCCTGCAGCTCGAAGAGCTCCCACGACGGCATGCTGACGACGCGTATGCAGCACTCGCCTGCAAGCGTCTGCGCGGCTTCAAGCGCCAGCTCAACTTCAGAGCCCGAAGCGACAAGCACCACGTCCGGCGTGCCCTCCGCGCTCTGCCATAGAGTGTAGGCGCCCTTCTCCAGGTTTTCCGCTGCCGGGAACTTCGTGCGGTCGATGACCTTCAGGTTCTGGCGCGTGAAAAGCAGTGCGGTCGGGCCGTCCGTGTTCTTGAGCGCGGCGATCCAAGCGGCGCCCGTCTCCGTAGGATCTGCGGGACGTATGACCGTCACGCCCGGCATGCAGCGCAGGCTGGCAATATGCTCGATAGGCTCGTGGGTCGGACCGTCCTCGCCAACATAGAAGCTGTCGTGCGTAAACACGTATATGACCGGCAGCTTCATGATGGCGGCCAGGCGAATGGCCGGGCGGCAGTAGTCGGAGAAGACAAAGAACGTTGCCCCGAAGACGCGGAACCCGCCGTGAAGGGTCATTCCGTTAATAATCGCGCCCATCGCGTGCTCCCGCACGCCGAAGTGAAGGTTGCTTCCGCAGAACGCGCCAGGCTTAATTGAATCGGCCGCATCGATAAGCGTCTTGGTGCTTGGCGCCAGGTCGGCGGACCCGCCTACCAGCCACGAGAACGCCCTGCTCAGCTCCTGGATTACTTTGCCTGAAGCTGAACGTGTGGCAACCGCGGTATCAACCGGGAACTCAGGAAGAAGTGCCGCCGTGTTTTCCGGAAGCTGCTGTGTGATATGCGTATGCATTTGAGTGCGCTTCTCGGGATGTGCTTCACCGTAAGCCTTGAGCAGCTTCTTCCACTTGTTGGCCTGGCGCTTGAGTGAGCGCTGGCGCGTCGCGAAAAGCTCGCGCACTTTTTCAGGCACCACGAAAGACTCGTCTTCGGGGAAGCCGAGGTTTCTCTTGGTCGCTTTGACTTCATCGTCACCCAGCGGCTCGCCGTGGGCGGAAGAAGTGTCGACCTTGTTGGGGCTCCCCTTCCCTATCTGCGACGTGCAGATGATCATCGTCGGGCGCGACTTTTCGCGCTTGGCCCTGCGTGTCGCCTTCTCTATCTGGTCGAAATCATGACCGTCGATTTCTATGACGTTCCAGTTGTAGGACTGGAAACGCTTCTTAGCGTCGTCGCTCACAGCCAGCTCCGTGCGCCCTTCGATGGTTATGCTGTTGCTGTCGTAGAAAACGATAAGCTTGTTAAGGCCGAGATGGCCGGCGAACGAACATGCTTCATGGCTTATGCCTTCCATAAGGTCGCCGTCGCCGCAAATCACATATGTGTAATGATCGACAATATCCATGCCTTCCATATTGAACCTGTCGGCCATCATGCGTTCGGCAAGCGCTATGCCTACGGCAGTTGAAATCCCCTGCCCCAGCGGGCCGGTCGTTGTTTCGACACCGGCGGTGTGTCCGTATTCAGGATGGCCCGGAGTTTTGCTCTCCCACTGGCGGAAGCTCTTCAGGTCGTCTATCGAAAGATCGTAACCCGAAAGGTGCAGCATGCTGTACGCCAGCATCGCGCCGTGCCCGGCGGACAGAACAAACCGGTCGCGGTTGAACCAGTTAGGGTCGGACGGACTGTGGACGAGATGGTTAAGGTAGAGGTTTGTTGCAACATCCGCCATACCCATGGGCATGCCCGGGTGGCCGGAGTTTGCTTTCTGCACGCCGTCGGCCGCCAGGCAGCGGACGGTATTCGCGGCAAGTGTCAGGTCTTCTTTCGATATCTTCATTGGCTACAGGACCTTTCCAATAGGTTCAGAGTTCAGAATGATTCAGAGTTCAAGGTTCAGACTCTAACAGATGCCGGTTTCCAGCGTCAAGAAACGGCGAAAGAATCGACTCTCCGTTATCCCGGCCGCAGGCTCTTCTTGATTGAAGAAATGTGACCGCGCATAATGGCTTCATGAAAAACAAAGACTTCTTCAAAGGCGTCAGCAG
>JBFIFS010000198.1:0-4205 GCA_041602695.1 Kiritimatiellia bacterium | reverse complement strand
TCGCCGCCCTTTATTGCGGCCTCACTTGCCGAAATCTGGTCATCGAGCGATTTGTAGAATGCGGACCAGGCTTCTTTGTGCTCCGGCGTTGTGGGATCGGTCTCCAGGCAGCGCTTATGGATGTTCACTGACCACTCGTCCTCCGCGGTCGCCCAACCTTCACGCGGAACCCACGCCTCAATCGCAGTCTGACTGAAAGAGCAGTTAAGAATGGCGATGGGAACCTGAAGCTCCTGATAAAGCATTTCGGCGAAGGCAAATGCTATGGCACTGTAGTTGAGATAGCTGCCGTCCTGCCATGATCCGGTGGCCTTCTCGATCGGGTGAAGCTGAGCGGTAACGCTGTTGACCCTGAACTCGCGGATCGGATTGACCTTAAGGCCTTTGGCTTCGCATGCGGCCTTGAATTCACCGCACAACTTGTTTACAGAGCTCTTTGTGCAGGTCCACTGCATATTCGACTGACCGGACGCCATCCATACTTCACCAACAAGGATGTTCTTGAGGACAACCTTCTTGCCCGTATTCTCTGTAATCGTCATCTCACGCGGATCAAAACTGGCTTTCATCCTGCCCAGTTTCGCGACCCACTTCCCGTCCTCGCCCGCGGTTGCCCTTACCTTCTGGCCGGCAAACTCAACCGTGACCTTCGTCCCCGGCTTACTCCACCCCCATACGGGCACTTCCATATCCCTCTGCAGAATTGCGTTGTCACAGAAAGGTGCTCCAAGCTCTATATCGAGCTTCTTAGCCTCCGGGACGGGCCCGCCTCCGGCGGCCATGCAATGCGCGGCCATGGCGAGCATAACGAGTACGATTACGGGTGATTTCCTGAATTTACTGAACATTCCTTACCTCCTTAAAGAAACATAGTACCCGCGCCAGGCGGGGTGAGTAAGCTCACAAGACCGCTAAGTATAGCACGCGAAAAGAGCCGGACAAGTGCGCATTTTTCAAAGAAAAATGCCCGACCAACCAGCCACATAATCGCGATCCAGTGGAGTCAGGGAAGAAATGCCACGCCCCATACCCTGACTTCCGGCGTCCATCTACCTGGCGAGGTCGTACTCGGGATTCAACGTCCGCGGGATCGGCGCCTTCGTCTTTTTCTGCCATTCGTCCAGTTCAGCGCGCATCTTCGCCGCCAACTCAGGCATCTCCGGCGCAAGATCCCGCTGCTCTCCCGGGTCGTCTTTAAGGTTGTAGAGGGCAATGCTGCCGTCTTCAAAGTACTCAACAAGCTTGTAGTCGCCTCGCCGCATGGCGCTCGCGGGTACTCCACGCCAAGTGTAGGTTCCGCCGTTCTTCAACTTAATCGTGTGGCCAACACCAGCCAGATAGAGCGGATAATGCCAGAAGATTGCGCGCTCTTTTATTCGATCGCCGCGCATAAGCGGCGAGACATCAACACCGTCAACGGGCTGATTCTGAGGGAGAAGCGCCCCTGCGAGGGCAGCAAAGGTCGGAAGAAAATCTACACTGTTGATTGGCGTATCACACTTGCTTCCCGGCTCTATCGTACCTTTCCAGCGCATGCAGCACGGAACCCTGATCCCACCCTCAAAAAGCGACCCCTTGCAAGCTCGCAGCGGGGCAAGCTGTGACACACTGTGCAGCCCTCCGTTATCACTGATAAAGATGATAAGCGTGTTCTCAGCAAGACCCAGCTCATCCACTCGCGAAACGACCCGCCCGACGGACTTATCCACGGCCTCGATCATCGCTGCATAAGTCGGATTGAAATTTCGCCGCTCAGCTTCAGGAACCTTCTCGAGCTTCGCCCTGTATTTCTCCGTCACGGCCTCACGGGCCCGATGCGGGGTATGAACGTCCCAGTGACACAAATAAAGAAAGAATGGACCATCCCTGCTTTCCTCAATAAACCTCAGAGACCGATCAGTAAGTTTCTCTGCAACATCGATGTTACCGTAGAACGATCCCGCCGGACCTCCCTCGCCATTGGCCGAACTCACGTCAAATCCCTGCGTGTCTTCACCAAGATGCCATTTACCGAAACGTCCCGAGGTGTAACCGGCTGCCTTCAAGACTTCAGGAATACAGACAAATTTGGGATCAAGCGAATTAGTTATCTCAAATTCCGCGGCCGCCTTCCTGGCCAGCTCGGGCGAACGCTTGCCGCGCGCCGGAACGAGAAGCTTCATGTACTTCGTGTTGCCTTTGGACATCCCCCCGGGCTGGTAGATCTTATGTCGCGGCGTATATGTCCCAGTGAGAAGGGAAGCGCGGGTCGGCGAGCAGTTAGGGCCGCATGTATAGGCGTCCGTGAATACCATGCTCTGACTGGCCAGCCTGTCGATGTTGGGCGTTTCAAAGAACTTTGCACCCGCATACCCAACGTCCTGCCAACCTAGGTCGTCCGCCATGATGTATATGATATTCGGACGGATGCCGCCCAGCACGTCGGGCGAGAGCTCTTTCGACATGCCGTACGCGGACACAGCCCCGCCGGCCATCATTAACCCGCCAAGAAAAGTGCGGCGCGACACCCTGTCGTTAACCAAATCGGTCATGGTCTATCCTCTAAGAAACATCAGGTTCTATCCTGAATTCTTTCGGCGGCGTTACGCTCCGTTCATTTGGCTCCGGCAGCGCCATAAAAGCTTCGCAGTAGTCGTATGGATATCGGTATATGCGCTGCGCGTTGTCAGTCCTGATATATTCCCACACAATTTCCTTTTCAGGCGTCACCTCGAAAAGACGTGCGCACATTGACTCAAGTATCAGCGTGTTTCCATTAGGCAGGCGCTGGCAGCTCGCCGTGAACCTGGCGTGAAACCGATGCGCATCATCATAGACCCAGGCAAGGCTGTTATCGGAGGGATCAATTTCTAAAACATAAGAACACCCACAATGGGCGAGGTCCTTGTACGGAGAAGCCCCGTTGTCGAATACTATTATGTTCCCGGCGCCCGGCAGCCCCCTCTCTATCATATGGGAGTCGTGCTGCCCCGAGAGTCCGCCATTATAGCCTCCCTTGTAAGACCACACGATTTTCCCGCTCTCCCTGTCTACGATGTTTATCGTATCCAGCTGGCGCATGCTCTGCAGGATATTACCGGGCTTAAAGCGCTCATCACCCGCATCGTACCACTTGTTCTCAGGAATGGCCTGAACGGTGTTAGTGTGAGTCCAGTCTTTCAAAGTGTTGTTAAACTCTCCGCCCATCCACCCGAGGTTGGCTGGCACCGGGTTGCAGGCATTCAGGTCCATATGCTCATGATGTACCCAGCGCCAGACGACCTCGCCATCCCGGCTTACCTCGATGAGTTCGTCCCCGTTTATTTCCACGTCCCGCCTCACCGGGTCCTCAATTCCCGCCCGATACTCTGCCGGCACCTTCACTGTGCAGACAAGCAGGACCGAGCCGTCCTCCTTTGGACAAAAATCATGGTGTGCGAAATTCTCAGGTGTGTACGACCACGTCTCATTCCCCTCCCAGTCAAGCTCCACTACCGTGCTAACAATATCCTTGTGACCGAACAGAAGCATCAGCCGGCCGTTCGTGAGCATGCGCGCACGGTGAATAAACCCCCTGTAACGCTCGGTGTCAATCTGCCAGCTGTGCACTACCTCCCCATTCATATTCACCAGCTTCACTATTCCCGTACCGGAAACCAGGTTGTATCCGCCACTGCAGCGCTCCGGCTTGTAAATCGTTGTGCCCACAGGAAAGACGCTCTTCATTCTTTTTCCTTTCGCTCGAGATTGGGCCCTAGAACAAGCCTCTCTCCCTCCATTGTTTCTACATCCCTCACCTTACCAGCATATTCGAGCCTGCAAGTCTGTCCGCGCAAACTCCTCAAGACAACCTGCTGGAGTACGCCGGACCGCCAAGCCACATCCACCTCAAACCCGCCCCTGCACCTGACGCCAGCCAGGCGCCCCTCAGGCCACGCCTCAGGCAGGCACGGCAGGAGCTTGATCGGCCAGGCCTCAGCAAGGCTCGCTGGTGCCAGCGACTGGACCAGCATGGTAATGATAAGCGCTGGCAGCCCCCCTGAGATATCCATGTTAAGAACATCTGGATACTCATAGCGGTTGTGCTGGGAAACCATCACAGGCGACCAGTAGTTGTTAACAAGATACTCAACCGACTCATACGCCAATTCCGTATCACCGAGGTGTGCGGCAGCAATGCCCAACTGAGTAAAACCGAAGGCCATGAAGCCCCCGTTGTCCGGCCT
>JBFIFS010000197.1:0-4275 GCA_041602695.1 Kiritimatiellia bacterium | reverse complement strand
TCGTCGATAGCGTCGATCGCTTTGTCCGGCAGGTAGCGTCCGCTTATGTAGCGGTCCGTGAGCCGTGCTGCAGCCTCAAGCGCCTTGCCATCGTAAATGGCGTTGTGGTGCTCTTCGTATTTGTGCCGGATGCCATTGAGTATCTGGATCGTGTCTTCCGTTGACGGCTCGTCAATACGCACAGGTTGAAATCTTCGCTCAAGCGCCGAGTCCTTCTCGATATACTTCCGGTACTCATTCAGCGTAGTCGCGCCTATGCACTGAAGCTCTCCCCGCGAAAGCGCCGGCTTGATGATGTTTGACGCGTCCATCGCGCCCTCAGCGGAACCGGCACCAACAATAGTGTGCAGCTCATCAATAAAAAGTATGACGTTCTGTGTCCGCTTAATCTCGTCCATAACGGCCTTGATTCTCTCTTCAAACTGGCCGCGATACTTGGTGCCGGCGATCATCAGGGCCATGTCCAGGGTAATCACCTTCTTGTTGCGCATGATCTCGGGGACATCACCGGCAATGATGACTGCCGCGAGGCCTTCTACCACGGCCGTCTTGCCAACACCGGCTTCTCCAAGAAGAACGGGATTGTTCTTGTTCCGTCGGCAGAGGATCTGGATGACTCGCTCCAGCTCATCCTGGCGGCCTATAACCGGGTCCAGCTCGCCCTTTGCCGCCAGCTCCGTGAGATCACGCCCAAAAGTATTGAGTGCAGGAGTCTTGGTTTCAGCCTGCTGCGGAGGACGTTCGGGAATCATTTCCGGCGGCTCCTCCTCCATGTCGAAGTTTGGATCCAGCTCCCTCATGATTTCCATTCGCGCTGTCTCGATATCAACTTCCATGTTCCTGAGCACCTGGGCGGCAACTCCCTCACCTTCACGAAGCAGGCCAAGGAGAATATGCTCAGTGCCTACATACGTGTGGTTGAGGGCCTGCGCCTCGGCAAGCGCAAGCTGAAGCACCTTTTTCGATCGCGGCGTGAATGGCACATTGCCCACCGTCTTTGTTTCCGGCCCGTGCCCAACCGACTTCTCCACTTCCATCCGCACGCGCTCAAGCGAGACGCCCATCCGCTCAAGGACATTAACCGCAACGCCTTCACCCAGGGCGATCAGCCCGAGAAGAAGGTGCTCCGTCCCCACGTAGGGATGGTTAAAACTGTCCGCCTCCTTGCGGGCAAGCTGTATTACTCGCTGTGCCCTCGGCGTGAAATTACCAAAACCATTCATTTCTGCCTTCCTAACCCACGTATCTAGTGTTCTTCAGCCGCTGCCGAAGCAGGTCCGCCCTCAACTCATCGCGCTTTTCTTCGGAAACCATGGCTCCGTTCAGGCGCTGCAGGTGAGCTGGCTGAATCAACAGGATCAGCTCATTAAGCCTTTTTCTGTCTATCCCTTTCAAAATACCGCATTCGACTCCCAGCCTCAAGCCGGAAAGGAACCCAAGCGCCTCGCCCGAGGAGATCATACGGCAATTCTTAAGTATTCCAACCGATCGGGCCACGCGATCCGAAACAAAAACCATTCGCTTCTGCAGCATTCTGAGCCTTGCATTCCGTTCATGTTCAGCAACTTCGGAAGCCATCCGCTCAACCCGCGCAAGGATCTCCTCTTCCGGGAGCCCAAGCGTAGTCTGGTTGGAAATCTGGTACATATTCCCAAAGGCCTCGGAGCCCTCGCCCATCAGCCCCCGTACCTGAAGGCCTATTCCGGCAAGCCCCTTGATGACTTGCTCGATTTCCCCCATCAGGCTGAGGCCCGGGAGGTGCATCATGATGCTGACACGAAGCCCCGTCCCCATATTGGTTGGACAGGCCGTCAGGTACCCATACTTCAGCGAAAACGCGAAGTTCAGCTCCTTTTCAAGCTCCGCGTCAATGCCGCTCAGGCGCTTCCAGCCTTCAGCAACCTTGACTCCTGAACCGATGAACTGCATTCGGAGATGGTCTTCTTCATTAATCATGACCGCAATATCATCGCTCCTGGAAAGGCTCAGAGCCCGCGCCGTCGAGCCGGCTGTGAATTCACGGCTGACAAGGTGCTCCTCTTTCAGGATTTCACGCTCAAGCTCACTGATTTCATCCATCTTGACGAGAATGCCGCCGCTCATCTCATGCACTCCAGTGAGAGCAGACGCGATAATGTCCCTGCACTTGAGCCTGTCTTCCTCGCCCGCCCACTGCGGAAAAGGAAACCCCTCGAGGTTGCGCGCTAGCCGAACACGCGTACTGACATAAATGCCCTCGGTGTCAGCCGAAAGCCACTCCACGCTCCTGACAGCCGGACTTCCTGTTCTAACAGAAACCATCGCTCCTAATCATCCTTCTTGGTCGGTTTCGCGGCCTCATCGAATTGAGCCTTCTCTAAGCACTTGATCACATCCCGGATCCGCGCCGCTTCTTCAAAATTCTGCACGGCCACGGCTTCGTCAAGCATGCCCCGCAGGCGGGCCTTGTCTTCTTCCGAATTGACCGTGTGAGGGAAACGGCCCACATGCCTGTTCCCCTTCTGTACCGCCCGTGCTACATCTTCCACTTCTGATTCAAAGACGTCATAACAGGATGCACAGCCGAATCGGGAGACCTTTTGAAACTCAACGTCGCTCAGCCCGCATGCCGCGCACTTGCGCACTTGGGCCCGCGGCTGCTTCCCCGAAACAGGCTTCTTGCTCTTGCCCATGAGGAAGTCCGTCAGGAGATCAGGAGGCTGAATGCTCAGCCCGTTCTTGGCAGCGCAGTCTTCGCAGATGTTCAGTTCGCGCATCTCGCCGTCGTCGACATGCTTGAAATGAACTATCGCCTCTTTCTGATTACAAATTTCACACTGCATATTAGACTACCCGCTCCGCCGGCCGCCGGACCCGGCGCCAGCCGCTACTTAACGGGGTAACCAGTCGAATTGGCCAGATCCCGATATAGCTTCTCAAGGAGCCTCGTGAACTTGCCGGGCTTGCCCCTGCCGATCTTGCGGCGGTCGATGGCGACCACACCTATCACCTCTGCGGCCGTCCCGGTAAGAAACACCTCGTCAGCCGTATAGATATCGTAGCGCGTCATGACCTGCTCCCGGACCGTAAGTCCGACCTCAGGCGCGAGCTTCATGACCGTATTGCGCGTTATCCCCTCCAGAATTCCGGAGTGGGTCGGCGGCGTAATAAGCTCCTTGCCTTTGATAATGAAAACATTGTCGCCCGTGGCCTCGGCCACATAACCGTGCACATTCATCATAATGGCTTCCATGACACCAGAATTTATGGCCTCGATTTTGGCCAGAATATTATTGAGGTAATTCAGGCTCTTGATATTTGGACTCACTGCCTCTGGGTGGTTCCGGACAGTAGGCACAGTAATCACCTCCAACCCGTTATCATAAAGTTTCTGCGGATAAAGCTGTATATCGGCGGCGATGATTATGACCTGGGCTTTTTTGCAGAGGAACGGATTGAGTCCCAGCGTGCCCACACCCCTTGTAACGACAAGCCTCACGTAGCCGTCATAGCATTTATTGGCTTTACAGGTCTGTGCAACAGCTTCCATGAGGGCTTTCCTGCTCATCGGAATCTTGAGCGCAATAGCCTTGGCGCTTGAGATAAGGCGATCTATATGCTCTTCCAGGGCAAAGACCCTGCCGTTATAAACCCTGATTCCCTCGAAAACGCCGTCCCCATAGAGTAGTCCGTGATCAAAGACGGAAACTTTGGCGTCCCTCTCCGGAACGAGCTTTCCATTCACGAATATCTTCATTTCAGCCTCTTTCTGCATCTGAACCCAGCTCGCAAGAACGAGACTGTCTCGCCCGGGCGCAGTTCGCGGCAGCCTTCGTTTTTCACAACGCCGCGAACTTAGTCTGGTGCACCCGAGAGGATTCGAACCTCCACGCCTTTAAGGGGCACATGGACCTGAACCATGCGTGTATGCCAATTTCACCACGGGTGCTCCCCATATAGCAATCGCGGATAGTATAGAGCCTCTCCAATAAGGTCAATATAAACTTGGATTATCAGGCTTGGGCAATATCCCTTCCCTCAGAATGCGGGCTTGCCTGAAACAGGCACTGCAAGGCCGGATATGGACCGCTGAGCGGCACCTGGTACGCCCGGCGGGGATCGAACCCACATCCCCGGCTCCGGAGGCCGGTGCTCTATCCATTGAGCTACGGGCGCAAAAGGTGAGGCATGGTGCACAAGCAGAGAGCGAATATCAATGAAAAAGCGATCGCACCGGGATGTGCTCTATCCATGGATTCGTGCCGCCCCCGCGCACTCACCCCAAGGGGCTTCTCG
>JBFIFS010000196.1:0-4284 GCA_041602695.1 Kiritimatiellia bacterium | reverse complement strand
GAAGCCATGGCCTTGCCCAGCGCCATGAAGGAGAACACTCCCTTTGTGACATTGATGCCAGCCTCTTTTGCCTGCGATTCGCTCATTCCTACCGAACCGATTTCAGGCTTAGTGAATATGCATGCAGGAATGAGTTCTTCGTTGGCGCGCAGCTTTCCGCTGACAGCATTTCCGGCCGCCGTGACGCCCTGGGCGGTCGCTGCATGGGCCAGCTGTGTGCTGCCTGCGGTTACGTCTCCAATGGCGAAGATTCCCGCCGCAGAGGTCTGGCAGTATTCATCAATTTCGATGTGCCCTGACTCAGCGAGCTGTATCCCGGCATTTTCGACCTTTAGCGCGGACGCTGCAGGCAGTCTTCCTACGGACACGAGCAGAAGGTCACCCTTCACTGATTTCTTGCCTACCTTCGCTGTAACTTCGCTGGATGTCGCCTTGATGTCCTGCATTGCCTCGCCAGTCAGGACTGTAATGTTGAGTTCCTTCTCCATGTACTTACGGACCGTGCTTCGAATGTCGCGGTCCAGCATGAATAGGATATCTTCAAGCATCTCGACAACGGTCACCTTGCATCCGAGCTGGGCCGCCATGCAGGCGAATTCGCAGCCTATTACACCGCCACCAAGCACGAGAAGGGAGGAGGGCAGCTCCTTCTTCGAAAGGAACATTCTGCTTTCCATTATCCGCGGGTTCGCCGGGATAAACTTTGGCATGGCCGAAACAGAGCCGCTCGCGATGATTATCTTAGGCGCTGAGATTGTCGTGGTCTTCTTGCCCTTCTTGACGGAGAGAGTTGTCCGGTCGACGAAGGAGGCAGTTCCCTCGATTACGGTAACGCCGTTTCCTTTAAGCAGCATTGCCACTCCGCCGCTCAGCTTCTCGACGACCCCGTCCTTGCGGGCGACCATGGACTCGTAGTCGAACGAGGCGCCCTTTATGGATATGCCAAGCTCTTTCCCTTCTTTCGCGGCATGATACAGCGATGATGAGGCGATGAGTGTCTTGGTGGGGATGCAGCCCCAGTTCAGGCAGGTGCCGCCAAGGCACTCCTTTTCCACGAGCGCGACTGAAGCGCCCAGCTGGGCCGCTTTGATGGCTGCCGGATAGCCGCCGGGGCCACCGCCGATTACAATGACGTCAAACGTTTCCATAGTTCCATGTCCTCGAGTTTGTTTTTAACAGCGTTAACGAATTCGGCTCCCATCGCGCCATCAACTATTCGATGGTCGACGGAGAGCGTCATTTTCATGATTGAGCGAACCACGGGCCTGCCGTCCTTTGCTACGACAGTGTCGCGGGTGCTCGCGACCGCAAGAATGGCTGCTTCGCCAGGGTTGATTATGGCGCAGAAGTTTTCCACATCCATCATGCCCATATTTGAGACCGTGAACGTGCTCCCCTGCATTTCGTCCGGCATGAGCTTGCCTTCCCTGGCGCGGACGGCAAGGTCCTTTGCCGTGTCGTGCAGTTCCGTCAGCGAGAGGGCTTCGGCGTCCTTGATGGCTGGAACCACGAGTCCTTCGGGTACGCTGACGGCCATACCGAGGTTTACGCGGCTGCGCCATGATGTTGTCGTGCCGTCAGTAACGCTGTTCACCGTCGGATATTCCTTAAGCGTGAGTATTACCGCTTCAAGAATGAAGTCGGTAACGGTGAATGCTTTGCCAGCGGCCTTCAGTTCCTTTCGGTACGCGAGCAGGTCGGTCATGTCCGCTGCTACGGTCACGTAGAAGTGTGGTGTGCCTGTAAAGCTTTCCGTCAGGCGCTGGGCGATCACCTGGCGCATCTTTGACATGGGCTGGGGCTTTTCAGCCACGACCATTTCTACGTCATGCATGCGTATGCGATTGCTGTCGCCTGTCGGCCGGACTGAAAGGATGTCGACTCCTTCCTTTGCGGCAAGGTTTTTCGCCGCGGGAGTAATCCGCAGGTCACTGTAGCCGTTTGCTTCAAGGTAGGCCTTAACGTCCTTCTCTGTGATCCGCCCGTTCTGGCCGGTGCCCGGTATTGCCTCCGGGTCAATGACGCTGGCCTTCGCGAGTGCCCTGGCTCGCGGCGATATGAACAGTCTGGCCGGTGCAGCTGCGGGAGCGGGAGCTGCCGCAGGTGCAGGTGCAGGAGCAGCAGGCGCAGGAGCGGGTTTAGCGGCCGGCTTCGGCGCGTCCGTCGTCTTTGCAGGGGCGGGCTCCGGCTTGGCAGGAGCAGGAGCTGCCGCCGGTTTGGGTGGCGGCGCGTCAGGCGCCTTCTCGCCTTTGTTCCCTATGTATCCAACGACCGTGTTTACAGGAACTGACTCGCCTTCTCCTACGAGGACCTTGATGACTGTTCCGTCAAAAAAGCTCTCGACCTCAAGTACCGCTTTGTCCGTTTCTATCTCAAAGAGGACGTCGCCCTTCTTGACGGTGTCACCTTCCTTGACGTGCCACTTGACAATGGAGCCTTCCTCCATCGTCTGGCCAAGCTTCGGCATTATTACTGACTGTGCCATGATCTCGTCTCCGGTTTAGATGGTTAAAGGATTGCTTTCGCGGCAGCGACCATGTCAGGCGCGTGCGGCAGGAACACCTGCTCCAGGATGTGGGACTGCGGCGCGATTCCGTTTTTCGCGCCTACCCTCATTACCGGTGCGTCCAGGTAGTCAAAAGCATCAGCCATGATCTGCGAAGCGATCTCTCCCGTGAAGCTTCCGATGCTTATACACTGGCTGGCAACTACGCACTTGCCGGTCTTTCGCACTGAGGAGAGTACTGTCTCCATGTCGAGCGGAACGAGCGTGCGAAGGTCGATGACCTCCGCGCTGACTCCGTCTTCCTTCTCAAGGGTTTCTGCAGCCTTAAGCGCGTCCAGAACAGCCGGGCCCCAGGCTACGAATGTGAGGTCGCTGCCGGACTTCTTGATGTCCGCGCTTCCGAATGGAATCAGGTATTCTTCTTCAGGTACAAATCCCTTTGCACCGTAGAGGAGCTGCGACTCAACGAACATTACCGGATTGTCGTCCCTGATCGCGGTCTTGAGCAGTCCCTTGGCGTCGTACGGTGTGCAGGGATACGCGACATGCATGCCCGGTATGTGGGCGAACATGGATTCCAACGTCTGTGAGTGCTGGCCTCCATAGCCCTTGCCTCCGCCTACGGACGCGCGAATCACCATGGGAACTTTTGCCTTGGCGCCGGACATGTAATGCCACTTTGCCGCCTGGTTGCTGATCTGGTCAGAGGCCATAAGTGCGAAGTCCATGTACATCAGCTCAACGATCGGCCGCAGGCCCGTCATCGCCGCACCGACACCTGTCCCGCAGATGGCCGCCTCTGAGATGGGGGAGTTGAACACGCGCTGGCGGCCGAACGCCTCCATCAGCCCCTTCGTTACCTTGAAGGCGCCGCCGTAGTCGGCGACGTCCTCGCCGTAGAATATCACGCGTGCGTCACGATTCATCTCCTCGACCAGCGCTTCTTTGAGGGCGTCCTTGTACGTCAGTTCTCCGTCCTTGCGCGCGATCTCAGGCAGTCCATGAATCAGCTCTACCTTGGTCCACTCTTCAGGTACTTCCTCCGAGGTGTCCTCGGTGTACATGTACTTAATCACATCGGCCGGGTCAGGATCGGCGGACCAAGCTGCATCCTTGGCGGCCCTGGCATTCCTGTCCGCGACTTTCTTCTTCAGGTCAGCCAGTGATTTCTTCGTCATGACTTTTGCCGCAAGCAGCTGTTTTTCGTACTCGACGATAGGGTCTACATCCTTCCATGCCGCTTCTTCGTCACGCGTCCTGTACTCGTTACGCGGATCGCTAAGCGAGTGCCCGTAGTAGCGGTATGTGTCGATCTCAAGCAAGACCGGGCCTTTGCCTTTTCGGCAAAGCTCTGCCGCGCGCTTGACTGCGTCGCGTACTGCGAGGACGTCCATGCCGTTGACGACTTCCGCATGCATGTTGTTTTCGGAGAATCCAGCCGCACGGCGGGCGAGAACGTCCACGCCGGCCACCTCGTCATCAGCACGCCCAGTCATGCCGTAGTGGTTGTTCACGATCGCGTAGATAATCGGAAGGCCGAATTTGTCATCCTTTGCCAGGTGGTTCGTGAACTGGCCCATCGCGGCCCAGTTGAGCGACTCCAGAACAACCCCGTTTGCGTAGGCGCCATCACCGGCGAAGCACAGAGTGACCTTGCCGTCTTTTTTGTATCGGGATGACATAGCGGCACCGGTCGCTATGGGGACCCCGCCTCCGACGATCGCGTTAGCGCCCAGGTGTCCCGCCGTGAAGTCGGCGATATGCATGCCGCCGCCGCG
>JBFIFS010000195.1:0-4285 GCA_041602695.1 Kiritimatiellia bacterium | reverse complement strand
GTGCCTGCCAAGGCGGTCATTAAGGGCGAAACCATTGAGCTCACCTGCGATGATGTCAGCCGCATCTTCTATATTCGCTACAACTATGTTGAGAAGCCTGACCAGGGGTTGGTTAACGAAGCCGGACTCCCGGCAGTGCCGTTCCGGACCCAGGACGCGGGGCACAATTGGCTTGTCAGGTACAAGGATGACGACCTACCTGAGGAATACTCCACGCCCGCCAACGAGTGGAAGGGCGGTGCAGTTACTCTAATCAACGCCCAGTTGGAAAGGATCGGTTACCCTCATTTCAGCGGCTGGCTGGGTCCGATAGGCGTTAAGACCGGGCCTTTCGGCCCCAACATGGGCGTCCGCGAAGTGAAGCAGGGATCTCCAGCTGAAGGTAAACTCTTCGTTGGCGATGTCATTTACAGTGCCAATGGACAGATGCTCGGGGACGACGAAGAGATGACGATGGCGGCCGCAATAACCAGAAGCGAGGAGAAGGACGGCAAGCTGGTCCTGGGCGTGCATCGTGACGGCAAGAACCTCGATGTTGAACTGAAGCTCAAAGTGATGGGCCGCTACAGCGCGACCGCGCCATGGGACTGCATCAAGAGCGAGCGGATTGTAAAGAATCTCGAAGCATTTGTCGTAGGTAAGGGCGCCCCCTCGGGCTTTCTCCATGGAGATGCGATGTTCCTTCTCGGGGCCGGATCACCGGCGAACCAGTGGCTGGTTCGCAGGACGGCGACAGGGATTAAAGGGGGTGGTGGCGGCAACAACTGGTCACTGGGATATGCGACGCAATACCTAAGCGAGTATTACCTCGCGACGGGTGACAAGCGAGTGCTTCCCGCGCTGCAGGCGCACTGCGATACCATCGCGGAAATGCAGATCCAGGAAGAAGGAAAGAGGAACGGCGGCTGGTACGGCCGTGGGAACAGCCCTCGATCATATCCTGCCATGGCCCACACGGGCGTGAGTGCCATGCTTGGCTTGGCCCTGGCCAAAGAATGCGGTGTCAACGTGGATCCGGGCACCTTCGAACGCGGCCTCGCGTACCTTGAGCGCAAGGGCGCTCCGGTCGGGCAGATCATCTATGGTGACGCGTTCCGGGACAAGCCGGAGAACATAGATCCGGAAAAGATGCTCGCCGGCAAACTGCACACTGCTAACGGCAAGATACCTGAAGCCGCAGTTCTTTACGACATTCTCGGAGACAGGCGCTCCGCATATATTAACTCACAGATCAGCGTTCATGGCTGGTATTCAACATACGGTGGACATGGCGGACATTACTGGGACCAGTACTGGACGCCGCTGGGGGCAGCTGTTCACAGCAAGGAAGCCTACATGTACTTCATGAAGGGGCATCGCTGGTTCCGCGAGATGAACCGCATGTTTGACGGCAGCCTCATAACGGGCGGCAAAGGCACCGTCGCCGCTCCCGGATTGGCGCTGGTGGTTCCGCAGCGCAGGCTGCGGATACTGGGAGCGCCAAAGTCCCCGTTCTCGCCAGACGCTCCGGATGTCTTGAAGCCGGCCCTCGCTGCATATGAAGCCAGGGACTACGCAGAGGCGGAGGCCCTTGCGCTGGCCCTGCTTGAGGATCCAAAGCTCGATAGGGCAGCGGCGCCGACATACAGTAAGCTTGCGGAAGAGGCGAAGCGCATGCAGGACGGCATCGCGTCCGATCTCGCCGCGATAGAGGCGCTCACCAAGGAGGGCAGACTGCATGAAGCCGGAATGATCATGGCCCAGCTGACGCCTGTAATCGCCGAAGATGATTCGCGGCTTACCGTTGCATCTGAGCAGATCAAAAACGGCAAAGCGCGCGCGGATGATGCGGCACTTTACGCGGCCTCTCTGAAAGCGGGGGCAGGCGCTGACAGTGATGAGGGTGAGGCCAAGAGCGCTGATGACCTGAAGAAGCTTGAGGAAAAGAAAAAGGCTGAGGCCGCGGCAGCGGCCGCCGCAGCGCACAAATGGGAATGCCTGACTCCGAAGGAGTTTGTTCCTGACAGGAAAAAGAAGAATCCGGGCGCTCTGGAGGCGCCTGCAGAAGAGGCCGCAAAGTGGAAATTCACGGTGCTTGAGCATCGCGATAACGCGCCGGAGGGATGGAGTGAACCGGGCTTCGATGACAGCGGCTGGACCGAGACAATGTACCCGCTTTCATGGCACCTGAACCATGTGACACTCCACAGGACGAAATTCACGGTACCGGACAAGAAGAAGTATGACCTTCTCAAGTTTACCGCCTGGGTATTCCGTCAGCAGGACATTGCGATCTATCTCAACGGAACCCTCATAGGCCGGGTCAACAATATCGAGAAGAAGACCGGAACCATCGAGAATGAGTTCAAGGAGGCCGCGATGACGGCTCTTAAGGACGGCGAAAACACCATTGCCATCGCGACCCGTCAGAACTGGCGCTGGGGCATGCTCAGTATGCGCGTCTACAACGGCGGCTTCGACTTTATGCTCTCCGCCAGGCTGGCAAAAGAGGAGGAGTAGGGTTCCGTTTGTCTCTCGCAAAGGCCACAAAGGGCACGAAGATTGCTGAAGGAGCTGAGTGACAAAGCCGACTCCACGCCAGCTTGAGTACCAGGACTGGGAGTTCGGGATATTCCTGCACTTCGGGATACGCACATTCTACGAAGGGCATCGGGACTGGGACGGCAAGCCCATGGAGCCGAGTGCGTTCAACCCCACGGAGCTCGACTGCGAACAGTGGGTGAAGACTGCGAAGAACGCCGGCGCGCGGTACATGGTCTTCGTCGCGAAACACCATGACGGGTTCGCGAACTGGCCTTCGAGGTATGCCGAGTTTTCCGTTGCTTCGTCGCCTTGGCGTAACGGCCAAGGCGATGTGGTGAAGGAGTTCACTGAAGCCTGTCACAAACACGAAATGAAGGTCGGGCTGTACTATTCGCCGGCTGACTGGACCTGTCCGGTCTATGAAGACGCGCAGGCTTATGACGATTACTTCATTAACCAGATAAGCGAAATCCTGGAGCCTTACGGGCAGGTCGACATGCTCTGGTTCGACGGCTGCGGATCAGAGAATCACGAATACGACTGGCCGCGCATCATTGGCGAGGTGCGGAGAATGCAGCCGGAGATCCTGGTCTTCAATATGGGCGATCCCGACTACCGCTGGTGTGGAAATGAAGCGGGGCTGGCTCCTTATCCGTACAGTAATGTGGTCGACGCGGTCGACTTTTCGGTCAAGACCGATGCTAAGGAGAAACTCGCAGACAAACTCTGGCTTCCTGTGGAGTGTGATTTGATGATGCGTCATCGCAACTGGTTCTATGAAGATGCCGATGCGGATACCGTTAAGACTCCCGAGGAGCTTATGGGGATTTATGACCTTTCTGTTGGAAGGGGCGCGAATATGCTTCTGAACATAGGACCTGACCGCCGCGGACTGCTTCCGGATCCTGACGCGGCAAGCCTGACCACTTTTGGCGAAGCGTTGAGGAGACGCTTCTCCCGTCCTGTCCTGTCTTTCGACAAATTCGAGCGGGAAGGGGACGCATGGATCGCTGGAGGACAGGGGAATGAATTTCATATAGACCAGCTGGTCCTCATGGAAGACCTGAAAGAAGGCGAGTCGATCAGGCGTTTTGAAATCCGAGTTACAAGCTACACGGGCGGCAAGCCTGTGACGGTTTACGAAGGATACAATCCAGGCCATAAGCACATTGCCAGGTTTCCGCGTGTTCGCGCGAGGAATGTCCAGCTCGTCGTTACAGAAGCTGACGGACCCCCAGTCATGCGCGATATTGCCGCATTCCTCGGCTCCTGATGCCTTCCGACAGCTCCCGCTGTTAATTCGTATCATGCTGGCAGGCAGCACCTTGCGCCACAACACCAACAGCATCAAGAAAAGTGCTTGCGCTCCGAATAGTTTAGTGTCAAACTAATAATAGTTCAGGACTAAACTAATGGAGGGCGTAATGTCGTTGGCGGAAGAACTTGGATTGAAGGAGGGGACGTTTGCTGATCCGGGGGAGGAGGCGCTGTTGGGCGTCCTCAGGACATCGGAGATCCTGTCCCGAATCGGAGATCGAACGGTCGCCAGGGGCGATGTGTCGCAATCTCAATTCAACATATTGAAGATCCTCAACCTGTCGAATGGCGAAGGAATGTCCCAGAAGGAGATCCTCGCCAAGCTCATCTCAACCAAGGGGAACCTCTCAATTCATATCGCCAACCTCGCTGAGAGGGGGATGGTCTCCCGCAAGACCTCCGATGATGATGGACGGCGTCACGTGATTCGCCTGACGGCGAAAGG
>JBFIFS010000194.1:0-4379 GCA_041602695.1 Kiritimatiellia bacterium | reverse complement strand
GGAAGCGCCATGCTTCTCCTCGGTCTTTCATACATGGTGCTGGTATACTTGAACCTTGGTGTGCCCGAAGTGCGGTTCTTCATGCCTGGAGTCGTATGTTGCTGCATACCGATTGCGGGCTGTGCAGCCCGCATTCCGAAGGCCAGATTGCTCTTGATCGGGTTGGCAGTTGCCGCGGTCCTGCAGTCCGCTGCCGTTCTGCACAAAACATATTCCCTGAGGCATTTGCCTGACGGAATCAAAGCTGCAGTAGCCTTTCTGGAGACGGATCCACCCGTTCCGAACAAGGTGTTTATGTATCCGGAAGGGAGCTACAGGTTCTTCTCCTGTGCGCACACCTGGTACCTCGGCGGGCGCCTCAAGGACTTCTGGCGGGCAGATAACGACCAACGGCTTGAGCTTTTGCGCAGAAACGGTGTTGGGGCAGTCGTGGTCAAGAAGCATCTGGTGGGGCCTATAGACAAGGAGATGAAGAATCTTGGGGTTTACCCCGATTTCTTCATTCAAGACATTGAGGATGACCCCAGATTTACAAAAGCGCTTGAGAACGAAGACGTCACTATATACAGGCTGCCAGCATCAGGCCAGGCGGCCCAGTGAGATGGCTTTGCAGAACTCGATCATGGGGCATGCAGTGATTCGTTGCGTAAACGGAGGCATATGAAGTTCTCGTACATCAGAACCAGGAAGTTGATGGCGGTGGCGCTGTTGCTGTCATGTGCCTTCTTGGTCACCGTTCAGCTGCGGGTGCTTAGCTATGTCTGTGGCAATGACCCTATGCTCTACATGCGTGCGGCAAGGACAATACTTTCCCCAGCAGTCTATGGCGCCGATGAAATAAGACGCAGTTTAACGTTTGTTGCACCGGGACAAATCGTTTTCCTGGCCATGGCGATTAAGTGTTTTGGCGCTCTGGCGCCCTACTGGTTGAATCTTGTTCTCTTAATAGCCGCTTTGCCGCTGCTCATGAGTATTCTGAGGCGCTTGATGGGTTCGGATCGTGCTGCAGCTTTCTCCATGCTTGGAATTCTTCTGATAACTTTCTCGGGAAATGATTTGAACGCACCATACCTTCTTTACCCCTTTCGTGAGGTGCCCAGGATGCTCTTCGTTTACCTTGCGTATTTCCTGCTGCTGAAAGGGATTAATGACAGGGGCATCCGTCCTTTCCAGATATTAGGATCAAGTGTCGCTCTAATAGCCGCGACGCTGATCCGGGAACCGTCCGCACTCATTCTTCCGAGCTTGGCACTTGGTGCAGTGTTGCTTGCACCTCAAAGGCGTGGCAAGTTCATCGCGCTCGGCTGTACCGTTTTACCGTGGCTAACGGTCGCAGCATTGGGCGGCATATTGCTCCTTGGGCGCGGCCTGGAAAATGTGACTCAGTTCTCTGTTTTGAGGTATCTCGGCAACCACAGTGTTGCATTTGGACGACAGAAGGAAATGCTGGGATGGTTTCCAGACCAGTTCACGTGGCCAGGCCTTGTCCTCGTTGCCGTCGGGATGGTTCGGGCTTTCAGGTCTCAGAAAGCCCTCCTTGTTCTATTCGTGCTGCCATCCCTGACATTCTTCGTCTTCTACTCATACATGCACATGCACTATCGGTATTTCCTGACCAGCGTGCTGTTCCTGTCCGTTTTTGCTGGATACGGGCTCGACGCAGTATGCCGTGCAATAGAGCGACTTGCAGAAGGACGTGCCTGGGCTTCGAAGATGAGGCTTGCTGTTACATCGGTTGCCGCTATCGCCCTGGTCGCGGGCCTTGTCTTTGCAGCAGATGCTAGTGACGTGTGGGGCCCCAAAGTAGATTCGAGGCAAGTCAGGTCCTGGCAGGCGCTGGTTGAGGGGCTGGATCCGGATACAGACGGCAGAATTCGCATAGCGGTGGAACAGAGGTGCCGATATTTGGAGGACATGATCCTGTCCTATACGGATGCGGCCGTCATGGACCCCAAGAAGATGTCTGACTGGCCTAAGGATTGGAACAAGATCCACTATTTCCGGCCGCTGAACAGCGCGGCCCATTACGCGACGCCGCAGTGGTTGATGTGGCTCAAGATCTACGCGCACAGGATTATGGCAGACCGCGCTGACCTGGCTGCGGTGGAGGGTGGGGTGCCGCGCATTGGTAAGGGTGAGTATGCGCAGTATCTCCTCACACCCTGGCGCTCAGGGATTCACACCCAAAGGTTCGAGGTGCCGGAAGGTGACGCCGTTATCTGGTTTGACTGGGGAAGCTGCGACGCGTCGGTGGAGCGAAGAGTTGTAGTGCAAAGCATGCCGGACAGAAAAGTCCTCAAAGCGTTAGGAGCAGCAGGAAACGGGCTTCAGGCTTTATTCCTTCCTCAATCGGGCGCCCGGAACGTCGAGCTTATCGTATCTTCGGAGGCGCCCCTGCCGTCAAGCCCCGTCATAAGGGTTACGCGTGCCGATGAGATTGAGGTGTTCCGCTATGGCGTTGACAGACTTATCTCCCTCAACCGCATGGTGTTAGAGCTTGACGATGCAGGCCAGGAAGAGTACTCGTTGACCATGAGGCCGGGGCGAAAGTTCCGCTTCAGGGCGCCGGCTCTGCTTGCTGACGATGGATGCTGGGCCGTGACTTTTTCGGGCAGAATAGAGGGAGATGGCAGCATTTCACTTATTTGCACGAAGCCGGACGGGACTTCGATGGTCCGTGAAGTGGCCTCACGTAATGGTGTATGCTCCATTAGGGTGCAGGGCGGTGAAACCGTGGAGCTGGCCCTCGTTTCGTCTGTGCATCCGAGTCGTGGGTTTTGGTTGGTAGAGAGCATAGGTTTTGAGTATTGTACGGACCAAGCGGGAGATAAGGATTGAAGAAACTGATAGTTCAGCTGCCTGCCCTGAATGAGGCGGCATCGATAGGCGATGTCATCAAGGCCGTTCCTTGTCAAATAGACGGTTTTGACTCTGTTGAACTGATTGTGGTAGACGACGGATCCACCGACGATACAGGGAAGGTCGCCAAAGACAGCGGAGCGACAGTTGTACAGCATGTAAGGACCATGGGCGTTGGCGCGGCGTTTCGTTCGGGGCTTCGTCGTGCCGCCGAGCTCGCGGCGGATGTAGTTGTCACCATAGATGCGGACGGTCAGTTTAATCCGGCGGACATCCCCGCGTTGGTTAAGCCGATTCTTGAGGGGGCGGCTGATTTTGTGACCGCTTCTCGTTTCAAGGACGCTGACTACGAACCCGAGATGCCGCCGATGAAGAGGTGGGGCAATGGCGTCTTGGCTAAGTGGATCAGCAGGCTGACCGGCCAGGAGTTTGCCGACGTGTCCTGCGGGTTCCGCGCGTATTCGAGGGACGCTTATCTCAGGCTGAACCTTACAGGCAACTTCACTTATACCCACGAAGTGTTTCTAACGCTTGCCTTTTCAGGCATGCGTATCGCCGAAGTACCAGTGAGGGTGCGGGGAGAACGCGAGCATGGCGAATCGCGAGTCGCCAACAATCTCTGCCGGTATGCCTGGCGTACTGCCGGGATTATACTGGGCGCCTATCGTGATTATTTCCCGCTGCGATTCTTCTCCATGATAGCCGGCGTGTTCTTCGGGTTTGGCCTTATCGCGCTCGGATTTCTCGGCATCCACTGGCTTCGGTTCGGAGCATTTACGCCTTACAAGGCCGTCGGCTTTGCGGGCGGTGCGCTCTGCGGGTCAGGCCTTCTGATATACCTGGTGGGCCTGGTCGCACAGATGCTGGTCAGGATCCGTAACGGGATGGAAGAGGTCCTCTACAGGATTCGCAAACAGGACCACCAAGGCGATTAGTCGAGATACTCGATCTCCAGGTGCTCCAGCAGCAAGCCCAGCGTCCGGCTGTCCCGCGATGGCGGGAAATCAGCCGGCTTCCATGTTCTCGACAGGAACTTGATTTGAAGGCCCTCCACCGGACTGCTCGAAGCAGTGACAATCGCCTCGATTGAAGCCACTCCGCTATCAAGCTTCAGCGGAAACTCCTGATCTCCAATTGTGATTGAAGCATCACTGGGGAGCACGCTTTGAGGGCAGGAGCTGCTGACGCGGGCCTTGATGCGGCACTTTGCGCGGGCTGGTGCAGGAACCTTCACTGAGGCTCTTTCGCGCGAAGTCCACCTCCGGTAGTTCTGGGAAGACTTTTCCCGGTGCGAAAAGCCGTCGAACTCGAAAAAGCCGTCCGAGTCAAGCGAGCTGACAACGACCTCTCCGGCCGGAATGAAATTCCGGCATGAGCCAAGAAGCGTCCCCTCCGGAAGCTTTTCGGATGCTTTTCCTCTTTTCAGGCGGAACGCTGCAGTACCCGAATCTCGTCCTTTAGTATCGTAAGAGTTGTACAGGTAGACTCCGCTCTCGGCGGCGAAACATTGCAGCTTTCTT
>JBFIFS010000193.1:0-4446 GCA_041602695.1 Kiritimatiellia bacterium | reverse complement strand
AGCTTCATCATTTGACTGTCCATAGGAACGTCTTCGGAAACAAGCACGTGTATCTTGAAATTCTTCCCTGCGACAGGATGCCTTGCAAGCGCCTCCCTGACGGCCGGCGCGTTGAAGCCGGCACGCACCTTCAAAACCAAGACGCCCGGCCCAAGCGTTGAGACGTCAACGATGTCCGAATGCAGCTCGGATGGACGTGGCACGGTCTTCCCGGCTGCCGGCTCGTCGCCGCTTCCGCCCCCACTCGTCGCATCAATCACCATGCGGCTCCCCTCATTCACTGCAGGTCCAGTAAAGTCAAGGGTGTCCTGTGCGGTCGGAGCAATAATGTAAAGGTCATCGGCGGCCTCGAAGTGGCGTGCGATCTGCTCGCTTACTTTCGAGAAATCCCGGACATCTACGCCGGCATCGACAACTATGACCACCTTGGTCAGCGAGAGCTGTCCTTCTCCGAGGATCGCAAACGCGCACTTCAGCCCTTCATGCCTGTACCGTTCTCCAACCGAAACAGCGGCCAGCGGATGAAAACCCGTTTCGGGGTATGACCACAGGTCCCGTATGGCCGGCTTTATCATCTTGAGCAGAGGCAGCATCATGTCTTCAAGGGCCTCACCAATGAAGTAGTCTTCCTGAGGCGGCTTGCCGACAACCGTGGCCGGATAGATCGCGTCTTTCCTGCACAGAAGCCGGTCAACACGAAAGACAGGGAAGTTGCCGGAGTGAGAGTAATGGCCGAGATGATCACCAAACGGGCCTTCCTTTTTCTCATCATCGGCGCTGACGCTGCCTTCGAGGACAAACTCCGCCTGCGCGGGAATACGGTGACCTGTCGTGCCGCGCGCGAGCATGTCTATGGGCTTGCCCATCAGGACCGCGGCGAGCATGCGTTCGTCTATGCCCTCAGGCAGCGGCGCTATCGCGGCAATAGTAAGCGCGGGCGGTCCGCCCAGGATAACGCTGACCGGCAGCGACCTGCCCATCGCGCATGCTGTCTTGAAATGGAAGCCGCCGCCTTTCTCAATCTGCCAATGCATTCCGGTTGACGCGCTGTCGAACCGCTGCAGCCTGTATATGCCGAGGTTGCCGGCACCAGAGGCAGGATCAACTGTATGAACCAGCGGCAGCGTGAAGAAATGCCCGCCATCCAAAGGCCAGCACTTGAGCACCGGCAGCTCATCTAGCCTCGGCGGCTCAATGACCGCGTCCATGACGGGGCCCCTTCCAACATTACGCATGGCGGGCTTCAGGAATGGCATTATTTCACGCCGTGCTCCCCACATTTTTGACATAGTGGGAGGCATGAGCTCTTCCGCAAGGCGCGACACCCGCTCGCCAAGCCTGGCGGAGTCGCCGAGCACACGGTCTACCCTGGCCCGAGTGCCGAAGAGATTGCTTACAAGCCTGTAAGGCGAACCCTTGACGCGCTCAAAAAGGAGGGCGGGCCCACCGGCCTGCAGGACCTTGTGCTGGATAATAGTAATTTCTTCAACCGGATCGACTTCCTTGGAAACACGGACAAGGTCACCTGATGCCTCCAGATCGTCTATGAAACTGCGCAGGTCAGGAAAACTCATGAGCATGACTCCCATGTACGCTCGATATCTCCGCCCAGCACGGAAATGACGCGGTCGACGTAATACTCCATGATGTCCCGCAGGCTCACCTCATCATCCTTGCGTCCGTCTGACATGTAGAAAGGGGGTGACAAAGGCATCACTATTCCGCCGCCCGAAGAGACCCGTGCGGCGTTCTCGCAGTCGATAGTAGACCATGGCGATTCACGCACACACAGCACAAGCTTACGGCGCTCTTTCAGGTGGCAGTGTGCCGCCCGGGTGATCAGGGTGTCACCGACCCCGCCCGCTATCTTCGCGAGCGTGTTTGTGGTACAGGGCAGGACAACCATTCCGACCGTACCCACTGACCCGGAAGAGATGGCCGCGCCCAGGTCTTTGTCGTCATATACACTTTCGGCCCGCTCGACCAAGTCGGCAAAAGGGCCGCACTCGCGCTCGTAGACGTTCCGCCCCCACTCGCTCGCCACGAGCAGGACCGGCCACGGCGACTTCTCCGTCAGCAGGCGCGCGGCCGCCGCGCCAGTCGCACCCGTAACTGCCAATACAAGTTTCATAAATCACATCCCTCCAATCAGAGGTATCAATGCCCCAGCCACTCCGGCCACTGCCGAGCACGGAAAGAACCTTGCCGCCAGCGGAACTGACCTGAGATGCCCAACCAGGGTCGCTCCCGCTGCAACCGCGAGAACCAGGCCGGCAAGAACTCCGCAGCCTGCGCCCACCCATATTCCAAACGCCGCTATCATTCCAACCGCGTGAACACATGCAGCAACGGCCTCCGACCCGCGGACCCCCAGCGCGGCAGGAAGGCTCTTCAAACCAATCTTCCTGTCAAACTCTACATCCTGCAACGCATAAATGATATCAAATCCGCTTATCCAGCAGAAAGCGTACAATGCCAGTAAAAGCACTTCCCTGCTGAAATCGATATCACCCGAGGAAGCCACATAGGCGCCAAGCGGGGCCATCCCCAGGCAAATACCGATGCCGAAATGGCAAAGGGAAGTAAACCGCTTGAGAAGGGAATACAGCCCCAGAGGTATCAGTGGAACCGGGGCGAGATACAGGCAGACGCGGCCAAGCCCCGCGCATGCGAGCAGATAGGCCAGTAAGCCTGCGGCGGCCACAGAATAAGCGTGCAGGAGCGACATCTTCCCTGAAGGAAGTTCCCTTCCAGCAGTCCTCACGTTCTTAGCGTCAATGTCCCTGTCGAAGATCCTGTTAAGCGCCATCCCGAGTGTCCTGGCGCCAAGCCCGGCAAGAAAAACAAACCCAACGACGCGCCAGGCCGGCAGCGATCGCTCCGCCCCAAGCCAGGCTCCGGTAAAGAGAAGGGGCAGACAGAAGACTGTGTGTTCAACTCTTATGAAATTGCTGAGGCGTGCCAAGGCTCCGATGCCGGGTTTAAGGTTGAGGCCCTGCGCGACCGCTGCGGCGACCTCGCCCGAAACAAAGTCGATATTCGACGCCAGGTCATGCCGTCCAGAGTCAGACGCGGTGTCGGTCACGCCTTTAACAAGCACGCACGGCACGCCCTTCTCCCTGCAGGCGGCGGCGATCGCATGGCCCTCCATGTCCACAAGATCAAATGCCTTTTCCAGCTCACCGCGCCGCGTCCCGCCGAAAACCGGTTCATCCACAGTAACGAGTGAGCGCTTCTCGATATGTTTCCAGGACGGCCCTTCAACCTCGAACCTGTCCTGCAGAGCTCCTTCAAGGCCGGCAGATTTCACGGCATATACCGATTGAGGCGCGCACTCAGCTGCAAGTGCGCCGCTCACGCCGGCATTTATTACAAGATCGGAATCCAGCACATCAAGGGCGTGAAGGGCTGCCTTGCGCGCGCTTTCCCTGCCCATCCCGCTAATGAGTATGACAGTATGTTCAGCGCCGCTTCGAGGCCTGAAAACAGCGACATCACCATCGGAACTTATGCGCTTCGCTGACAGAAGCTTAATCAAGGGGGCGGCCTCCCGTTCGGTTGCAAAGATTAGCGCGTTCACTGGATTAACCCCGCCTCCCTGGCTTTCCGCTCCATGAGCGCCATGGCCGCCCTGCCACTCTCTCCGAGCTCAAGCGAAAACTCGTTCACGTACGCAGAGACATGCTGCTCCAACACATTCGCGTCCATCTCCTGCGCGTAAGTACGCATCATGGGCAACGCTGCTTCCGGATTTTCACGCGTTCGAATGATCGACTCCTTCAGGCGCTGCGAGAACTTGTCCGCGAAACCGGCGCCAAGCGTCCTGCGCGCGGCAATGCAGCCCAGCGGCAAAGGCAGACCTGTTTCCTTCTCCCACCATTCCCCGAGGTCGGCCACGAGTTCGAAGCCCCTGCCCGCGTAAACGAACCGGCCCTCATGTATAACTACGCCGCAGTCGGCCTGCCCCGATTCGACGCTGTCCATTATTTTGTCGTAGGGCATGTCGACCATGTCACCTGCACCGCCTGAATACAGCGAAAAAAGAAGCTTAGCCGTAGTCAGATGCCCAGGGACCGCAACTCTGCATTCCGCGAATGGCCGCGCCTCAGCGCCCTTCCTCCGCAAGATCAGGGGGCCGCAGCCAAATCCAAGTGCCGCACCTACGCTCAGCATCTGATACTGTCCGCTCACCTTGAGATATGCGGCAAACGACATCTTCGAAACATCGTTCTCTGCAACCGCCGCGCTTTCATTCAGGGACTCTATGTCTCTGATGACAAAATCCGGCTCATACCCGCTAAGCTTAAGGTTGCCCGCAAGCATCTCGTGGAACATGAAAATATCGTTCGGGCAGGGCGTGATGGCAACGCTGATCTTTCTCATAACGGACATCTTAAGGCATGTTACAGGATCATCAAGATTCGTCGCGGCCGGGGCTTGCATGTT
>JBFIFS010000192.1:0-4463 GCA_041602695.1 Kiritimatiellia bacterium | reverse complement strand
GCCAGCCTCACCTCCAAATCATTTATCTGCTCCGGGCTCATAGAGCCGTCCTGCGACTTCCTTAGCGCATTAATCACCTGCACAGAATCAGACAGGCTCTGCTCCATCTCCCTGATCTCATTGACCATCCTGGCGCTCTCATTCTTGGCGAGTTCCTCGTCTTTAAGCGCCTCCGCTATCTTCCTGCGCAGGTCCAGGTTTTCCTTGAGCAGCTCCTGGTATGCCTCATCATCCCTAATCCTGGTCGGCGTCTGTTTTGCGGGCTTCTGGACCTCTGGCTTTTTGGCAGGGCCGTCCCCGCTCCAGGACCATTTGAATCCGCCCCCCACTTTCTCATCAGCGGTCGGCTTTCTTTCAGGTTCTTTTTCGGAGGCCTCCTTTTCCCATGACCAGTCGAAGCCCGGGTCCTGCGCCAAACAGGGAAGTGCTGTCCCCAAAAGGACAAAGGGAGATATGACGGCCGCGATACGTCCTCTAGTGAGATCTGGGAAACCCATGCGAGCCCTCATCGAATAGGTTTGATCTGCTTGCCGCGCGCACCACCAACCGAACGCAGCGGCTTCGGCATCTTCTTCAGGTCACGCATCCTAAGGAACGGCTCCTCTCCTGTGATGATACGGGGAGTGAGAAACACCACCGTCTCGGTGTTGACGCTGGATACCGTATCGTAACGGAAGAAACGCCCGATAATCGGCAGGGCGCCAAGCAGAGGAACGCTTGAAGTGGACTCATCTTTCCGGTCCTTTATAAGGCCGCCTATGATGATTGTAACGCCATTCTTGACCATTACCGTTGTCTCGGCATGCGCCTTCTTGATAACTGGAGTGCCTTCCTGAGGCGCGCCGTCATACCACTGTGAAATCGAGCTGATCTCCGGCTTGATGGCACAGGTTATGAATTCCTCATCGTTAATGCGGGGAGTCACGTTCAGAAGAACGCCCACGGGCTTGAAGATATAAGTAACGCCCGTGACGTTCGTGGTGCCGCTCTCAATTGCGACCTCCTTGTAGGGCTGGTCTTCAACTACCTCGATGGTGGCCTCCTCGCCGTCCATAACCGCGATCTGAGGGTTAGAAAGAATCTTCGTGTCACCCACGGACTTAAGCGCCTCAAGTATGACTTCCAAATCGCCGTCGGCGGCGATGGTGTTGTATGTCATACGGAAATTGGGTACAGACGCCGACCCAGGCGCTGACACGGTCGAGAGCGCGAACCGCGGATCCATGCCCTGGAACATGTGCTGCCAGTTGATCCCGAGGCTGTAGTCGTCGCCGAGGGCAACTTCCACGACCTTGGCCTCAACAAAGACCTGTTTCGGCTTACGGTCGAACGTTTTGACGAGTTCAGAGATCTTGTTCATGTTGTGCTCAACATCCCTGACAATAATCGTCTTCGTCCTGACATCAGCGTGGAGCGAACCGACGCTCTTCGAGAGGAGCGGCTGTATTTGCGACTGAATCTCAGCAACGTTGGCGTGCTGGAGCGCGAAGGTCTTCGTGACCGTGGGAACTACACGTTCAATGGTTGAAATATCGGCCTTCTCGATAACAGCCTTCATCTCCTGGATCTTGTCGGGAGTATCAATCAGGATAATCGTTCCCGTCATCTGGTCCGCGACGGCTGTGCCGATTTGGCTCTTCACTCTTTCCAGCATCGTCAATACGCGCGTCGGATCAGCGAAATTCAGCTTGATGATCTGGACGTCCTTCTGGTCGTAGAAGCTGACACCATTCTTGGCCCGGTATTCCTCATCAGTGATTATGGTGATGATGCCGCCCTTTACCTCGTAAGCCAGGTCATTGACCGAAAGGACGACCTCGAGCGCATCGCCCACCGTAACACCGTCAAACTTAAGGGTAGTGCTCCCTGCAACATTCTTGCCGATCACCACATTCTTGAGGCCGCCCTCATGCGCAAGGATCCTGATCACCTGATCAACGCCCAGCGCGCCAAGGGCATCGAGAACCACGATGTTATCTAGGCCCTCTATTCCGTGGTCCTTGAGAGACTTGGGTGCGGCGCGCGTAATGTCAGTAGCGGTCGGGGCCGGCATGCTCATCGCCGCATCAGGACTGCCGGCGTTCTGGGCAGCTGCTGCGCACGGAAAAGCAATCACGCCTGACAAACATACGACCAAAACCAGACTAAAAACTCTCATTAAAAAGGTCTCACTTCAGCTCTATCGAGGCTCCGCCGACGCTAAATCTGGCACGATCCGCCTCCAGATCATCCAGCTCCACTTCCGTGCCCTCAACCATAAAGGAACTACCAAGTCTGACAAAGTACATCTTATTGTCCCTACTGTCCATTAGAATTGCCTTCGACTCGTCCTTCGGGCTCCTCATCGACGTCGCCAGAAGCTTGAAGTGACCCTTCATCGTCTGCTGCCATGGCGTAGTGCTTACGGTGATGGTCTTGGTCTGCGTTGTCGTCCCGCCTCCGGCGCCGGTAATGCTTTCCATGCGCCACCAGATATCACCCGAATAAGCGCTTACGACCTCTCCCACCGTCAATTCAAGCTCTTGGGCTTCAGGCAGCTTCAACTGGCCGGGCGCCTGAGCTGAGCCACGGGCCCTGATGGTCATGAAAGCCTCAAAGCCCGAAAGGCCGAGCAGGAGAAGAATGCCGGCTGCGAGCATTCGGTTGATAATCCTGATGCCCGACGCGCCGCCCCCCCTCTTCTTGGAGAATGCAGCGGGAGCTGCCTGTGCGGGTTCAGCGGCAGCGGCAGGCTTCTCTTCCGGGGCTTCCTTTACTGGCCCTTCCTGCTGCTTCGCCGGGGCCTTGCCGGCTTTTGCAACTTTAAGGGCGGGCTTACCCTTCGCGGGCGCAGCTTCCTCTTTCGCAGGTGCCGCTTCCTCTTTCGCAGGTGCCGCGGTCTCCGCCGGCTTGTCCTCCTGCGCAGGCTGCTCCTCCCCTCCGCCCTGAATGACGTTCAGGAGCTTCTCTTCAGGAGTCACATCGTCTTTTGTTTCAGCCATATCAAGTCCTTATACTACCGCCAGTTTTGGGGTCCTGGGGCCGGAATCTCCGGAATCGTCGGCTGCATCCTCATCAAAGGAGTCGAAGATCGGATCCACATCCAGCTCCATTACTTTCTCCACAACTATTTCATCAACAGTCTTAAGATCGTGCATCACAAGGTATTCGAGACAGTTATGGCAGACCTTGGAAAGCTGCCGCGGGTAACCCTGGGTACGTTCACAGATAGCATGTATGGCTTCGTTGGTAAACATTGCAGTTGCGCCGTCATGGCCGGCATGCTTCAGCCTGAAGTTCACGACCTCCTTGACCTCATCAGGACCAAGCGGATTAATGACGTATTTCATAGATATCCTGTCCCAAAAGTTGGCCATCTGGCTTATGCGCGGCAGGAGCTCCATTTGGCCTACCAGCACCAGCTGCAGGATCTTGTATTCATTGGTCTCATAATTAAGCAGGATACGCAGCGTTTCCAGCACGAAATCAGGAAGAATCTGGGCCTCGTCTATGAGCAGCACAACTGTCTTCTTTTCTTCTACCCCGACCCTGAACAGGTAACGCTCGACCGACTCTATCAAGTCCAGTCCGGTTGCCCTGGGCGAGACGTCCATATGAAAGAGCGACGCGAGCTTCGCGAGAAACTGGCGCTCTGTCTTGAAATAGGGATTCAAAATCATCCGGAAAACAACGTTGTCATCAGTACTTAGGACCTGTGACAGCTTCCGGCTTAGGGTGGTCTTCCCAGTGCCCACATCGCCGATGATGACGCTCAGCCCGCGCTTGAGAGTAATGGCTACCTGCAGCCGGTAGAAGGCGGCTTTGTGTTCCCGGGAAAGAAAGAAGAAGGCCGGATCAGGACTGGTTGAGAACGGTTCTTTATTGAGGCCAAGAACCCTGTAGTAACTCATCCAAACCTCCGAACCGATACAACTAAAGCGCCCTGCCGCAAGACGGTAACGGTATACGCAACTGGTAGACGTCTGTTGTCTACGTCATTTATATATAGAGCACGCAAGGATGTCAAGATAGTGTCATGAAATGCCTTTTTTTAAAGGAATAAGCCTGCTTATGGAGCACAAACCACCCGTCTTATTGGCATTCTGAAGGAGGGCCTGGGATCCGCTACTTGATTATCTTGAGTATGTCCCTGAACTTGGGGTGCTTAGCCGTTCGCGCGAGCTCAAGAAGGATCATCTCCGTTGTTGTAAGTCCGGCCCCAATGGAGGCGATCTTATGAAGCGCCACATTACGGTTTTCAGCGGACCTGGATGATACCGCATCACTAACCACCTCCACCTGGTAGCCTGCCTGAAGAAGGTCTGCGGCCGTCTGGTACACACAGATGTGCGTTTCTATTCCGGCAATGATGACCTGCTTGCGCAAAGTCTGCCGCAGCGCCTTCATAAACTCTGGTTCACCACAGCAGCTGAAAGACGACTTGGGGATCGGCTCAACGCCCTTAAGCAGCTTCTTGAGTGGAG
>JBFIFS010000191.1:0-4494 GCA_041602695.1 Kiritimatiellia bacterium | reverse complement strand
TCTTTTTTGCCGTAACGCTTCATGAACTGCTCTACGCGTCCCTCGGTATCGATGAACGTTGCCTGTCCTGTGTAGAACGGGTGGCAGGCTGAGCAAGTGTTGACGCTCATTTCCTTCACGGTCGAGTTAACGTTCATAACGTTACCACACGCGCAGGTGATCGTCGCTTCGCTGTATTCTGGATGGCCTTCTTTCTTCATTTCTCTCATATCCTTCTTTGGTTAAGGAATTGGGAAGTTATACGTTGGCGGGAGTAAAAGCAAGGGTTTATTTGGGGAAATGCTGAGCTCGGGAATTGGAGTTCTGAAAAAGAGGAAGAAAGACGGAATTGCAGGCAATCGGGGAAGGGAGGGACGGCTTCCACGCCGTCCGCAGTTCGGTCCGGGTGGAACCGGACCCTCCCGCTCTCTGTGCGATGCGTATTAATCCAAAGAAAAACGCCGGAAACGAATGTTTCCGGCGTTTATTTCTAGCGAAACAGCTGTTTACCAGCCGCCACGGCCTCCACCGCCGCCGCCACGTCCGCCACGGTCACCGCGGTCGTTCCTGGGCTTGGGCTGTGACTCGTTGACGCGCAGGCTTCGGCCATCGAAGTCGTTACCGTCAAGCGCGTTGATCGCCGCGGTAGCTTCTTCTTTGTCCGGCATTTCCACGAAGCCGAAGCCCTTGGAGTTGCCTGTGAATCTGTCGATAATGACTCTGGCTGAAGAAACGTTCCCGTACTGGGAGAACAGTTCCTGCAATGCTGAGTCGTTTACTGAATAGGGCAGGTTGCCCACATAGATATCCATTGATATCTCCTACACGTGTCATCTCATCTAAAAACCGATTCCTGCATCATGACACGTCATGCGGCCCGGTGCACCCATTACTATGGGTCATTCCGAACTATGCGCCTTAGTTTTGAGTTTTACCAGAACTGTTTTCACTTATTTTAAGGTTTTTTCGGGGTGCCATTTCGGGGCGTTTTGGGTGTCGTCCGGCCTTGCACGCGCTCGTATCGTGGGTTACCCGTGACTGGTCACTGGACCCGGTAACTCGCGAAGATGAAGCCAGGTGCGACTGGGATTGTGAAATTGATTGTGCCTTCAGGGCCCGCTTGATGCACCGTTGTATCTCCGGTCATCAGGTTGGTCAGCTCGAGGGTCTTGCCGCCTGCGCGATGCAGGTCGATGCTGCCTGTCTCCGACTGGCAGCAGCGCTCCCGAAAGATGGTGAGGTAGCCGCTTGCGTCATCAACGATGCACTGGAAGCCCGTCCAGCTCGCATTGTTGGGTTTGCTCCCGACAGGACATACATTTCCAGAGTAGATGGCGTCGCGGTGCGGTCTATATGCGTCGAGAACCTTTCGGACCTCCGCCCTGGCCGCTTCGGAGTAGAACTTGGTTTCGAGGAAGAAAAGGGGGATTCCCATCAGGGCTGCGGCCACACAGTATGCGTGGGAGTGCAGGTGAGCGTCGCTCCGCTCCTTATCAACCATATCGACATTCTGGATACTGCACTGGAAGCGGTGCAGGTTCAGGTACCTGGATATCTGCCACCAGTCCCGCAGGTTTGTGTGCGGCCTGTAGACTACGCTCTGCGGACGGACCGGCTTCCTGTTCGACAGGTAGATGCATCCATATTCCCTGGCAAAGAAATACCCGTAGCGCGGTGATACCTCGGTAACGTCCCAGTTGATCCGGACCTTATGTCCTGTCCTGACGACGAAGTTCCTGACCTTGATCATAAGATCGTCTATCTCGTCGCGGCTCTTCAGCACGGCAAAGTCGAGCTTGAACTGCTTGAAGCCGACTTCCTCGAAGTTCTCGACGAGTTCTTCTTCGCTGATGGCCGTGGCCGGCGCCCAGAGGCTCAGGCCAACTCCGCATTCCTCGGCTTTTGCCTTAACATTCTTCCATCCTTCGGGATACTTCTCAGGATGCGGATGCCACCCGTTATCCCCAGGATTCCATGATGGGCTATCGGCGGGAACTTGCCAGCCGTCATCAATCTGGAGGCAGTCGATACCGAGCTCCCTGCAGACTTCTATCTCTTCGAGGACGCTGGCTTCACCTGCTGCGTTCCTAGCTTCTGCTCCCGAAGGTGTGCTGCCCCAAGTATTGGCCTGAACGTAAATGTCCCGCTCGGGGTCTATCGGGTAGCGTGCTTTGTCGAACGCCTTGAAGGCTGTCTGCCTCTCGAAGTCACCGCCGGACCACACTATGCACCAGCTGCCCCATGCATTGCTGAACCGGTCGGCTCTTACCTCATCCTCGCGAAGTCCCCAGCCGGTGTTCACGATGCCGTTTTCCTCGTCGCAGGTGAACTCGCCCGCATTGTGTCCTTTCTGGTTCACGCACTTGTGTGACTCCTTTACCATTGCGATACCGGACGCACTCGTTTCCACGCACATCGCGCTGGCCCAGGGGCAGAACTCACGACCTGAGAGCGGATGCTCCAGCACATGCTCCTTGAGAATGTCCATGCTGGTGTCATTGCGATTTTGTGTGTCGTTGTAGTAGCCGAAGAGGCGACGCCTGCAGTCCGTTGAGCCCAACGGAAGCGTGTCGATCCGGGCGAAATCCCCGCCGCCCTGCAGGGGTGGTCCGTCCTCCTTCTTCGACGTCCGGATCTCGCCAAGCCGTGCGCTCAGGTGTGTTCTTATGCCCGGCGTACCAGGATAGACCCACACAACGAGTCTTACGTCCAGGCTTGGATACCTTATGTCTGCCGTGACACAAAGATGCTCAGAGGTGAAACCCTCATCGTTGCCGGGTAAGGCAACGAGCGAGACAATCTCCGCCGCAGGCGGCTCGGTTGCATCGGGCATCTGCCAGTCGCAGAGGCCGTTCTCTTTGGTCCAGGATGATCCGGAGGGCTTTTCCGTGACCTTCGTAGTAGAGAATCCATTCCCGATCCACTTCCATGTGCGGGTCATGAGGCCGGTGTCTGCAGTCAAGGTGTTGCCTGTTGTGTAAACTCGGGCGGAACCCAGGCAGACATCCAACTGGGGGAGGGGGTTATCAGTCATTTCGTCTTATCCAGCTTGGTCTGCGTTTGCATCAAATGTTCTACGATTTTTCCCTTTAATCGGTCGCGGAGTTGCTCGTGGTCGGGAGATCCGGCAAGGTTGTCCTGCTCCGCAGGATCATTCTTGCGGTCGAAAAGAATGTACGGTTCACCGTCCCGGTTGACCGCCATCTTCCAATCGCGATCGAGATACATGACTTCGTTCTCGATTTCAGAAATCGCGTAGGCGCGGTGTTCTATAGAGGGGTTGCTGCAAGTCGGGCAAAGCGATTTGGCAAACTGGCGGTATCCGATCTCTCCCCCTGCGAGGTCGACGATGGTAGGCCCTATATCCATCCATTCGGCAGGTGAATCGCAGACAGAACCGGAGTGTCCGCTTTTCAGAAGTGCGGGAGTGCGGACGAGCAGTGGGACGCGCACCGGTCCGTCAAGGAATGTGCTTTTGTGACAGAGCGTATAGTCGCCGTTATGTTCGCCGTGGTCTGAGGAGAAGACGATAGCAGTATTTGCAAGCTCCCCGCGGGCTTCTATGGCCTCGAGGATTTCGCCTATCTGGTCGTCTATGAGGGAGACGTTGCCGGCATAGTTCGCACGCATCTCTAAAGCTGTTTTTGGAGGGACATTTCCTCTCTGTTCAAGAGTATGGTCCAAATTGCCTTTCGGGCGCTCGTATTTCTCTTTCGGGACGGGCACTGGTTTCGGCATGTCCGCCGCATCATACATGCCGGCATAAGGTTCCGGCGCGTCCCAGGGTTCATGGGGGCCGCCAAAGCTTACCCAGCAGAACCAGGGTTCATCCCGCTCATATTCTTCCAGGTATTTCTTTGCCTGCTGGCCGACGTATACGTCCGCGTATTCCTCAAGGGGCAGCACTGAAGGGCGCACGGGCTGGACCTCGTGTGAGAAACGCTCTTTGTAGTCATCCTGGTACTCCTGCCACAGCCCCTTCCTTTCCCAGCGCTCGGTCATATGGGTTTTCACCCGCGTCGCGGCGCGCGGCCCTCCGATTTCATCGAAGTCGTCGAGTCCGTAGGCGCGCATCAGGTGTTCTCGGTCGCGCAGGTCGCCCTCATGATTGTGGAGATGGGTTTTGCCGAACAGACTCGTTCGGTAGCCGGCGGCGCGCACGGCCTGCATCCAGGTCTTTGTTTCCGCAGGCATATCGTAATGGAAATTGGTCCATATACCTGTGTTGTGGCAGTAGAGGCCTGTAGCGAGTGTGACGCGGGCGGGGATGCATACGGGGGTGTTTGTTACGCAGTTCGAGAACCTGATGCCCTCGGAAGCTATGCGGTCAAGGTTAGGTGTTTTTACCCAGCCGCCGCTGCAGCCCATGGCGTCCCAGCGCATCTGGTCCGTCATTATGAAAAGGATGTTCGGCTTTTTCATCCCTTCAATATGAGCGAGAGGCAGAAACAAGCCAAGAAAGAATGACCACAGAGGACGCCGAGGCACAGAGGTGAGGAGGAGAAACAAGCCAAG
>JBFIFS010000190.1:0-4576 GCA_041602695.1 Kiritimatiellia bacterium | reverse complement strand
TGGTAAGGGCGTCATGGTCCAGGATGCCCTTTGCCTGTGCTATCTCCGAACGCGCTGCGTTCCTGTGAAGCAGGGACTTCTCTGTCAGCTCCCGGGCGTTCCTGATGAGCCTGGAGCGTGAAAGCTCGTGCGCCCTCCACAGCTCCTCATCGGGGATCTTGGTCACCTGAGGCAGGATGTCTTTTAAGTTGGCTTTGGAGCGCCAGGCGGATCCTATATAGCGGTCGAACAGAATCGCATGGTCAGGAGAAATCCAGGAAGGCACGTGTATGCCGTTGGTGACGTGCGTTATGGGAATCTCCTCGTCCGGCCATTCCGGCCAGAGGTGCGACCACATCTTTCTCGCCACTGCTCCGTGCAGCCTGCTTACTCCATTGCTGTATTTCGCGAAGCGAAGCCCCAGCAGCGTCATGGAGACCTCTTCCTTGTGATGATCGCTCGACTGCCCGAGTTTGACCACCTCCTGGGGATCCAGCTGGAGTTCGTTTTTCAGCGCTTCAAGATGTGGGAGCAGCAGGTGCAGCTTGAATGTTTCGTTCCCGGCGGGAACGGGTGTATGCGTTGTAAAGACCGATGAGCTGTGTATTACCTCGATCGCTTCTTCCCTGCCGATGCCCATCTCGCTGCTGAGGTCTGCGAGCATTTGCAGGCCCATGAAAGCGGCGTGACCTTCGTTCATGTGATGAACTGTAGGTTTGTATCCCAGCGCTTTCAAAGCGCGCACACCGCCGATGCCGAGCAGGATCTCCTGTCTAAGGCGCGTCTGTTTGTCGTTATCATAGAGCTGTGCCGTTATCTTCCGCATTTCCGGGGAATTCTCCGGAATATTTGCATCGAGCATGTACAGAGGGACCCGCCCCACGTTAAGGCGCCAAACCGCGGCGTGAAGCGTGCCCTCAGGCAGGGGTATTCGGACCGTGACCTGGTTTCCGTCATTATCACGCGCCTTCTTCATCGGCATGAGGTGCAGTTCGTTCTCCGGATAACTTTCCTGCTGCCAGCCGTCACTGTTCAGGAACTGCTTGAAGAAGCCCTGCCTGTAAAGGAGGCTGACTCCCACCAGGGGCACGTTAAGGTCAGAGGCAGACTTAAGGTGATCCCCGGCCAAAACGCCCAGGCCGCCTGAATAAAGGCGAATGCTCTCGTGGATGCCGAACTCAAGGGAGAAGTAGGCGACACATCGCTCGCACTTCATCTCCGGGCATGAGTCCATGAAGCTCAGCACAGTTTCCTTGTACTGGCCCTGCACGCGCTTCAGGTGGCCCATGAAGCCTTCGTCTTCAGATAAAGACACCAGCCTCTTCTGGGAGACCGCGCTGAGGAATTCGATTGGATTCCGCTCTGTCTCGCGCCAGAGGTGTGGGTTGATCCTGCGGAACAGTTCTATGGCATCACCGTTCCAGCACCACCACAAATTGTGGGCAAGTTCCTCCAGGAACGCGACTGGTTCAGGCACATGGGGGGCTACATTGTAGAGTCGAAGGGCTTTCATCGGCAGGTCTTCTTCTTTGTTTTTCAGGATACGTCAATCACGCTGTTGAGCGAGCCGTGTCCATTCGGCACCCAATCAGCGCATTCCGGATCCACAGTCCAGATTCCGTTGACGACAAACTTGTATTCATATCTTCCGGGCTCAAGGAGAACGGACTTGCTGAAAATCCCCTTCTGCTCGCTCAGCTTTGTCTTCTCGGAATCCCAGTTATTGAATGATCCAGCCACAAAGACTTTGCTCTGCGGCTCTGCGGCGATACTGAACTTAACTCTCCTGCGTGCTGGCTTCTTCACTTTAAGCACTCCTCTGTTTGAGATAAACGACCAACAACACCACGATCTAAGCATCTCAGCAAACGACTGATATTAACTGATGCTGTCGAGCAGCGCAAGAACTCTCGCAAATTCAGACACCCCCCACGCCTGTGCGGTGCAGCCTTTTTCCGAGTGGGGGCTGTCCCCGTCTGTCAGTTCGGGGACCTGTCCCAGGCACCCGGCATTCAGGACCTCCAGCATTCCGGCAAGGTAACACCTTGCGGCCCGGGCAGCTGTGTCACCGTGAACGCTAATCATTGCCTCGCAATAGGATGGCATTGGCCAGGTCCACGCGGTTCCGTTGTGGTAGGCGGGCTTTCGCCGGGTGTCCTCGTCGCCTGAATAGGTGCCCCAGTAAGGATGCGCTGGGTCATTAAGGAGCGTCCCGTCATGCACTACGGGGAGCGGAAAACCGACAGGCCTGTCGGCAAGGCTTCGTATTGCGCCGGGAACAAGGAGCTCCTGGCAGGCTTCAAGAATGTTGCCGCAGATATTGCTGTCAGTTACAGCACCAAGGGTTATGGCCAGAAGCTGGTTCGGCCGCAGGTGATCATCGGGAGACGCCATGTCCGGTGTAACCCCTGCATCACAGTGAAGGCAGTCCGACAGGTACCCCAGCGAATCATTGTAGAAGTATTCCACCAGGGACGCGGCAACACGCTCCTGAAGTTCCTTCCATTGATATTCTCCGGTGATTTCAGCTGCGAGGCCAAGGCACCTGTACCATAGCGCCTGTATTTCAACTGGATATCCCTTTCGCGGAGTGCCGGCAGGAAAGTTGGTGTCCATCCAGGTAAAATGGGACGGGCTGAACACGAGGCCGCTCTCCCTGTCGACACGGATACCGTTGGGTGTGCCAATAAGGTAGTTCTCCGCGATTGAGACAAGCACTTCGCCAAGGTTTCTTCCGCCGCAGGGCTGAGTGAAAATGTCTTTCCCGGACAAGTCGGCAAGGTCACTTGCTGCAACATGCATCCAGAGCGGCGCGTCTGAAGTGTCTCTGTTGGACACGTCATCCCCCCTGATCATATTCGGGATGGTGCCGCGCTCTTCAAAAGAGGCGAATGTGGCAAGGATCTCCCGTGCCTCTTCCCGCATGCCCATGGCGATCATCCCCCTGAGACAGATCAGGGTGTCCCGGCCCCAGTCAAGAAACCATGGGTAGCCGGCTATTACAGTCTTTGACTCATCGCGCCTTACGACGAACTGCGACATCGCGCCTGTGAGCACGTCGGCAAGGCGGCCGGCGGCTGTATCGGCCGGCGCCGGCAGCTCGGGGTGGGGGATGTCGTCCTCGCTGATCGAGGCCCGGACGCAGATGCTCTCGCCGCCGCTGAGTTCCGCGGTGAAATAGCCGGGGCTGAACAGGTCACTGTGGCCGTCAAGGCCCCGCTCCGAATCAGCCGGGTGCGCCACCATATAAGACCATTCGTGCTCCTCAGTAAAAAGTCCTCCGGGCATATTTACAGAAAGGGAGCGTTCCGGTGCAGGTGCAAAGCGAAAGCCGTCCTTCGAGGCCGTAGTAAGGCTCGGCCATGACGACTCAGGGCCCGCAAAAGCTTTCGTCTTTGTATGGAAAGAACGGTCTTCCATATCGAAGCGCAATATGAGTTTAATCGGAACGTTCTTGTCGAGCTGGTCCTTTGCTTCCGGGTGGTCTGTTCTCTCGAAGTGCACATCCACGGCATTCCTGTCTTCTATCATCCTGAGTGTGGTCCTGATTCCGACCTTGCTGCCCATCCCTGTCGGTATCGAGAAGAGCCATTCCGCGCGGTGGGGCGGAACGGCGGAAAAGGATGAGAGGCAGTCGATGCTGACCTCCTGGGAAAATCCCCGAAGTACTACCCAGGCCCTGCAGCGGGTGAGCATGATGTGCCTGTCGCTGGGCGCAGAAGGGTGCAGGTTTCCCGACAAAATGGCGTCGTACTGGCCTTCGATCTCGCCCCATGCGGCACGTACCAGGGACATCGCGCCCCTGCCGTTAGTGCACAGCGCGGAGCTGTCGTGGTGCTTTACTTGTGAGACCGTTCGGGTCATGGTGATCGGCGAGTCGCCGGACACCTCATTAAGAAAGAGGATGTCCGATGATGTGCGCTTGGCCTGCCCGTCCTTGAAGACCGTTAGTTCCAGCGCTGCGTGGCCTGACAGTCCCCGCGTTCGTGTCAGGAATGTGAACCAGCCGTTCCCGTCACGCAGCGCCGCTCGTCGCTCTACCACGCCTGCGTCTGTCGACAGGTCGATTTGGAACGGATGCCCGGCCCTGACTAGGATGAAGGTGTTGGCGGGGACAGGAACAGTACGCCTTGTGTCAGCCGGCCACTGCCACTTGACCAGAGGCGTAGCCCCGTTCCGGGAAACATGGGAGGCATGGAACTTCTCCGGGTCCGCGAGAAGCTCATTCGCAAGTTCAGCCGGGGTGGACGTAGTCCATTCTGCTGTCCTTTCCTGCAGCACGGCAATTTCTATTGCCAGCGCTTTAGCCGTCTGGAACTCGGGTTTCAGTCTCTCCACCACGGGTTCTTCCTGTCCTGAATCTTCCTCCAGGCAGAGGGCCTGGCCGGGCGCGAGGTCCAGTGAATATCCGTTGTGCCCGGTGTTGATATCAATGCTCTCCATGGTCAACAGGTCCCTGCAGCGGCCCGACAGCGGCCAGCTTCCGGAATGCCAATCAAGTCGTGAGGGCTTCTTCGTATCCAGGTTTGCGAGGACCATGACCTTGGAGCCGGATGTTTGGCAGCTGCGCAGAACTGAAACCGCGTTGGCATCGCCG
>JBFIFS010000189.1:0-4583 GCA_041602695.1 Kiritimatiellia bacterium | reverse complement strand
TATAACCTTCTACCCTCCCGGTGTTTAGCTAGGACGTCCCCCGTTTACATGAAGGAACTGAAGACGGTTCCGGACTCCGCATTATTCGTAGCCGAGGACTGCCATAAGGACCAGGAGTGCAACGATAATGAAGAAGGCCAGCGCAATGAGGCCACAGCCGCCCATGAGCACGCGCACCCTGTCCCCGGGCGGCAGGTCCCTGAGTTTGATCTTGCCGCAGCTCGGACACTTATGGCCCTGGAACGCGCGTACGACAAGGAACCCAACAACCCCTCCAAGGCGCTGGACCCATGCACTGGTATCCTTGAAAAGCGGACGCGAACAGTGCGGGCAAAGGAGACCCTGTCCCCGCGGCCTGGGTGCCGGCCTGCCCTGGGAGGCCAGTGCGGAGGCGACACCGCCAGCGTTCCGGTCGGCGACACTGCCTGTCGGCTGATCTTCTGCGGGCTTGGGCGCCAGCTTTAATCCCTGCTTCTGCGGCGCGGCTTCCGGCGCGGCGGCAGCGAGCTCCTGCACGTCGCCCGCGCGGGCCCATTCCTTACCGAGACCGGAATGCCACACGAAATCGTCAGGTGACACCGTACCGTCGGCGATAAGCTCCCTGAGCTGCTGCAGGGCAACCGGCCCAAGCCTCTCACCGCCGCTCATGTAGTACCACTTGTCCATGTGGACATTCTCGTTAAAAGGAGCTTACCAGTCAATGAGGATGTGGCTAGCGGCAAGACCAGGGCGGCCTAGGGTTTTACCCAGTCGAGCACCTGCTCGATGACGAGCTTCTGGGTTTCTTCCCATGTCATTGAAGGCGGACCGTCGCTGCCTTTCACCGGCTTGAATACATGCCCGGCGTTCTTGACTTCAACGTAAGTAACGTCTACGCCCTTCTCCATGGCAAGTTTATGGAGATGCCTCGAGTTCTCGACCGGCACAACCGTGTCCTTGTCGCCATGCACGAGCAGAAACGGCGGACTGCCGCTTTTCACATACTGATCCGCGCTCGTGAGTTTCCGGATTTCGTCGGAACTCATTCCGTCGTGGGCCTTGAAGATCATGTCCGCTTTTGCCTGGTTGCTGCGGCTCTTCCAGACGTCCTCGTCCACATAGGTTGTGGCTCCGAAGAAAGATACTGCCCCGATTACAGTGTGCTCGGTTCCAGGTCCTTCGACTTCACCCGGAAAGGCGGCACTGTCGGTAAAGGCGGCAATCAAGGCCTTGGACCCGCCGGCCGATGTGCCCCAGGTGATGAACTTGTGAGGATCGATCCCAAAGCGCTCCGCGTTCTTGGCCAGGAACCTCAACGCGTCTTTACAGTCTTCGTACAGTTGCGGCAGCGCAACGTCTTCACCCTGGTTAAACAGGCGATAGTCTATGCTGGCGACCGCTATCCCCGCCTCGGTCAGCTCTTTGACAACCAGATCACCCCTGTCGTAGACGCTGATCTTGGATCCTTTCACATTACCACCACCATGGATGTAAATGAAAAGAGGCGCCTTGCTGTAGACCTTCTGCTTAGGATAAATGAAGTCCAGTCTGTTTGCCCGCTGCGCGGTACCGGTCTTGTATTCGACATCAAGCTCGGCCTTCAGGCCCAGGCCCTCCAGAAATGACGCCGGATCCAACTCGGACCGTGATCTCCCCTGCCCGCCGTTCGAGCCGCCTTTCAACTTTCCGAGCAGCTTGTCCAGCCTGACCTGGACCTGCCTGGGCGCGCGGGCTTTCCCCTTTTCGATCTCCTCCATCGTAATGACTCCGTCGGAATTCAGGTCCAGCTTTGGGTACTGCTGGAGGACCTTCTTCTGTACCTTGACTGGAATATCCGCCATCGATACTGAAATGAGCGCGGCGTAACAGGCCGCCGTTGAGATCGTCGCGAGATTCCTGACCATGACTGTCTCCTCGATGTTGCTCCCGGTAGTCTACCGCGATCAAGGAGTTATGACAAACGCCTTTCGCGCTCTTGCTTGAGTCGTTTGAAGGAATAGCCAACGGACATTATTGATTCTGCCGTGCATTTCCCCGCATTCCGTATATTCTGCCCAAAGGAGGAACAGGAATGACGGCTTCAATCACAGATCACGTTTGCACGGAATGCGGACTTTGCTGTGACGGCACACTTATGGCCGACGTGGAAACTTATGGCGACAAGGACGCCGAGCTGGCCGAGGACCTGGGACTGGAAACTGATTATGATAATGACAAAGGCAGCCTTGTCATTTCCCTCCCCTGCTCTGCCCTGCAGGGAACCCGATGCAGTGCCTATCCCCACCGCCCAATCACCTGCGGCTCATTCGAATGCGGACTGCTCCAGGCAACACGCCGGAATCTGTTCTCGATGGAAGAGGCGCTGGATATCATCGGCGACACCAGGAAGAAGGTCGTAAAGATAACCGAGATCCTTTCATCGTTCGCGGAGGATGACACTTCACTCCCCCTGAAAGAGCGGATCATGGAAGCGCTTCAGACTCGGCCATCCCCAGAGCTCTCAGCTGCCTCCCGTGAGCTGGCACGTATGATTGGCGAATATTTCCTGACGACAGGAAAGCGAGAGTAAACCTATTCACCAAAAGCGAAACCTTTGTCTTTAGCCTGGGTGCGAACGGCCTCACGGACCTTGTTGCCAAGGGTGTCTTCATTGCTCTCGGCCATATCACGGCGCTTCTCGGCCACAAACTTGTCGCGCTCTTTTGTCAGCTCGCGAATCTGCTCCTGTATGGCTGCCCGCTCTTTCTGCTTCTCACCAACGTAGGCTTTGCGCTCTTCCACGGACATGTCGCGCATCTCTTCAGGGAGGTCATTATCTTTGACCGCTTCGATATCGACCTCCTCCTCCCGGACGGCGTCTACAAGGTCCCAGCTGGTGTTGAGATACTGGGCGCTGGCTTTTGCCGACGCGCGCTTCGAAAGGTTGGCCGAGCTGAGCTCCAATGACAGGCTGTCAACTTTCACCTGGGCCTCCCGCTTCGCCCGTCCTTTAGAACCGTAGCCGATATATGTCTGGTTCAGCTTAGCGTTCAGCTCAATAAGCTCTTTATCCTGGGGCGCGGCGACCTCCGCAACTTTGCGGTCGCCGTCTATCCGCATGAAGCGGCCGTCGGCGAGTGTTGCGCCTTCTGCCCAGTGATCATCCTCGCCGCCGGCGCAGTGGATCGTGTTTACGATGATGCCTTTCGCAATCGCCTCCTTGCACGCCTCCCTGTAGTCCACCTTCCCCTGGTCGAACGGCTCGTTTCCCGCGATGAAAATGGCTTTGTAATCCTTGGAGCTCTCGCTCCACTTCAGCTGCCGCGTCGCGGTCTGGATAGCCCAGCCGCAGTATTCATCGCCGCCGCTCGTACCGAGGGCGAAAAGCTTTTCGGAGATCGCATCCAGGTCGCCCGTGAGCTCGGCCAACTGTTTAACGTAGCCGTTGTCCACGCCAAGCCCGGGTGACCCGTAGTGATACAGCGACACTTCCAGCAGCGGCTTCTGACCGTCCCGCTCCGCGGTCGCGAATTCGTTTACTATGCTCCAGATCTGCGCTTTGGCCTGGTCGATCATGCCCTGCATCGAGCCGCTGGTATCGAGCAGCACTGCGAGCTGCACCAATGGCCGCTTCTCGAGCGGCTTCTTCTTTTCCGATGCCATTCCGTTCGCCGCCACGCACATCATTGCGCCCGCAAGTGCCCCGGTTATAATTCTGTTTGTCCTGTTCTTCATCTTCCGCCTCCTCTTTATCTTACCTGATACAATACACCATCAAGCACCACATCAACTTCCGTCCCCAGCGCGAACCATGGCGCCGCCTCGGGATGCTCGTTTAAGAGCTCGAAGTATTCCCTGCTGCTGAACTTGATTTCCACCTGTTTGATCCCCTTCTCTGCCTGGGCCGTCGAGTCGATCCAGTTACTGCCGTTCTGATAGAAGGCCCGCCCGTTGATGACCCGGGTCTGGCTGGCGTAGTTTTGCGAAGCTCGATATCCTGTCGACGACGGGGCGCTCTTCTTCGCCATGCCCCTGCCCCACACGGACTGCTGCGCGTTATACCCCGATTTCAGCTGCTGGACTGCAACGGCGTTGTCAACGGCAGCGGTACCAGTTCGGTTTGCCTCTTCCGCTGCTTCCAGCCTGATGCTTGAGAGCGACTTCGAGACAGCATCGCCTACGGCACGGTCACCTTCCAGCTCGCGGAAGTTGCGGAACTCGTTAGGTACATCGCGGCGGGCCTCATCTTCAAGAATCAGGTAGGCCGTGTATGGCGTTACGATCCCGAATTTGCGGGCCAGTCGCGTCACTTCATCGCGCACTTCCTTCGTCTCGCCGTTGCGTCGTATTTCATCGAGCAGCCAGCCCACGCGGCGCGTTGCCCAGAGACGCGGAACGAACTGATTGCCTGCCTCCTCATCCGGGAATCGGACGTCGTCAGTGAATGACTGTCGCTTTCCGTCCATCATGCCGGAAACGGTGATTGCGGCATGCCCCTCTCCGCTGTAGCGCCCAAAGAGGGTAAGCATGTCGCCAATGAAGATGTCGGGCAGCTGGCTGGGATAGAGCTGCGTGAGCTTTATGCTACGCCCTTCAACCTCTACTGAGACATCTGTGAGGGCCGG
>JBFIFS010000188.1:0-4604 GCA_041602695.1 Kiritimatiellia bacterium | reverse complement strand
GATGGCGGGTGACGTTGTTCAGCGGATAGGCCCAAAAGCCGTGAAGACAGCAGAGGATCTGCTGGAGGTGTCGAAGTGCGTCGGCGGCGAATGTGAGATAAGAATCGTTCGGGGCCAGAATGCGCAGTCCATTGTGACGGAAATCGCCAAGGTATAGGGGAAGCGTCTTGAAGAAGCTTAGTTTAATCATAGTTCTGCTGAGCGTGGCGCGCGGAGTGCTGCACGCGGATGTGGAACCGTCGAGCATGTTCGGTGATCATATGGTTCTCCAGCGTGGGATGCCTATCCCGGTGTGGGGTGTCGCAGATGCAGGCGAAGAGGTGAAAGTCAGCTTTGCCGGACAGACGGTCTCGACCAACGCCAACAAGAGTGGGAGGTGGAAAGTAGAATTGCCTGCGCTTGAAGCGTCATCCGAAGGACGCGAAATGGTGATTCAGGGGGCAGGGGACAAGATTCTTTTCAAGGATCTGCTCGTGGGCGAAGTGTGGATATGTTCGGGGCAGTCAAATATGCAGTACGGCTGGGGGAAGACCTCAAAATTCCCTATGTATAACTGGGGAGGGGACGCTGACCTGGAGAAACTGGTGCCGGCAGCGAAGGGAAAGCCGATACGCTGTTTCCATGTTAAAGTCGACGCCTCCTTCAGTCCCAAGGAAAACTGCAGAGGCAAGTGGTCTACGGATGTGTCAGGGAGCGCGGTAGCGTTCGGGTTCAGTTACTACCTGCAGGAGGCACTGGATGTTCCTGTTGCTGTTATCGTCACATGCTGGGGCAGCTCGAGCATAGAAGGATGGATGCCGCTTGATATGACAGAGGAGCTTCCGCATTTCAAGGAGCAGATGGAAACGTTGTGGACCTTGCCGAACGTGGCAAGGGTGAATAAAGCCATTGAAACGGGTGTGAGGCCGGGTTTTGTGTGGCTGAGGCAGCGGCCAAACCTTCTTTACAACGCGATGCTGCATCCTGTGATACCATATGCATGCAGAGGGATGGTCTGGTATCAGGGCGAGGCCAACGCGAACAACCCGGAGCAGTATGCTGAAACTCTTCCCGCGTGGCTCGAGCGTTTGCGCGAAGGGTGGGGACGTGATGACTTCCGGCTTCTCGCCGTTATGCTCCCCGGCTATGGCAAGGACGAAGGTCATCCTGACTCCAATTCTTGGGCGTGGTTCAGGGATGCCCAGATGAAACTGCTGATGCGCGCGGGTACTGGCGTCGCGAACACCATTGACCTCGGTGACACGAAGAACATCCATCCTCTCGACAAGGAGCCCATTTGTCGACGCCTGGCGCTTATCGCGCGAAAGAAGGTTTACGGCGAGGATATCGTTGCGCAGGGGCCGAGATACGTGGGGTACTCTTCTGGCGGAGGTACCATAACCGTCGATTTTCGCTATGCCGACGGTCTGAAGACTACCGACGGGAAGGCTCCGCGCGGATTCTGGATCGCTGGTGAAGACAGGGTCTGGCATCAGGCTGAGGCGACGATCGTTGACGAGGTCGTCGCCCTGAAGTCGGAGAAAGTGCCTCATCCACAGCATTGCCGGTATGCTTTTTCGGGTAAGCCTGATGTCAACCTGGTCAATGGCGAGGAGCTGCCGGCGTATCCGTTCCGCACAGATGATTGGGAGAGACCGGGCTCAAGCGGGAGGGAATAGCATGAAATCCAGGTGTATTTTATATGCGATCGCGGCCTTAATGCTGACTGTTGGCGGTGTTATAAGTGCTGATCTTCCGGCTAAGGACAAATTTCACGTCTACCTGCTTGTCGGCGGCGAATATATGGCCGGCAGGACCGAGCTTGCCAAAGATGACGGCAAGGTCATAGACCGCTGCTTCCTCCTGAATGAGGACGGTAAATGGGAGCCGGCAAGAGGTCGTCTGAACAGGTATTCATCCATCAGGAACAAAGACGCTGCGCAGAAGATGGGGCCAGGACACGGGTTTGTTGAAGAGATGCTCGAGGCAGATAAGGAGATCTCCATCGGTCTCATCGTCAATGCCGGAGAGGGCAACCAGAATTATATCGAACATTGGCGGTACAAGGATCCCGTATACCGTGAGGCCAGGCGCCGTACCAGGGAGGCATGCAGGACTGGCATCCTGAAAGGAGTGCTCTGGCATCAGAATGCCAACAGGATAGATTCCTCCTTGAGCTACCTGAAGGACCTGGTCGGCAACCTGCGTGTAGACATGGGTATGCTGAACCTGCCCTTTGTGGTGGGCGGTCTTCCCGGCTCGCTTGAGCACACGAGCAGGCACGAGGCGTTTGTCGCCGATATCCACGCAACTGGATTTGCCCGCGCTGACGGCATTGGGATGGACGGCGCGCATCCGGACCCGGAAGGGATGCGGATTCTTGGTAGGCGCTACGCGGACGAGATGCTTCGTGTACAGGGAGAGCTGCAGAGAGCTAAGATACCTGGCGCGTCAAGGTGGTGGACGATCATTGACGCGCACGTCCACGGTTCGCAGAACGAGGAGAACGGGCTTGATGCTGCAGCGGCGTGGATGAAGAAGAACGGTGTAGCGCGGTGCATAAGCAAGCCGCTCACGCAGACTCGGGCAACAACCCCTGAGCAGCGCAAGATAATGCTGGCGAACTTCGAAAAATATAAGGGAAAGATATACAGGTTCTGCCTTATTGAGCCAGGTGAGGTCGAGAGCGTTGACGAGGCCGTGAAGATACTTGAAAAGGAGAAGGCTGAGGGTGCGATAGGAATGGGCGAGCATTATGGTAGGAACCTGATGTTTGACGACCCAAAGAATCTAATCCTTTATGAGGCATGCGGCAAGGTGGGACTGCCTGTCCACTTTCATATCGACAACAACAAGAACATGGACGAAAAGGGGCTGCCGCGCCTGGAACGTGTTCTGAAGATGTATCCTGACTGCAAGCTCATTGCCCATGCCCAGTTCTGGCTGCAGTACCCAGAAGGCACATGCGATCATCTGCTGCAGAAGTATCCGAATCTCTACGCCGAACCTTCAGGGCTGCGGATGGCGTCAGTGCTGAACCGTGACCGAAAGTATACTCGCGAGTTTCTTATCCGTAACGCGGACAAGGTCCTTTTCGGCACGGACGCCGGGTGGTGGTCATTCGGTAAGCCGCCGGCTGAGAGGGAAATACAGTTTCAGCTTTTTGAAGAACTCGACCTGCCTGACGAGGTCAGAGAGAAGATCTACCACAAGAACGCCGAGAAGCTCTTCGGGTTTGGCGACTAAGGCTGCTCCTGCTGTTCGCCCAGCATGAAGAGGGCAAGTTTGCGGATGTACTCCATCTTCATGAGTCGTACTTCAAGAGGGCGGCCTGAGCTCTCTCCGCCGATTTCGAAATTGAACAGGCCTTCATAACCTGCTTCCTTCAGCGCGGCACCAAAACCGTTCCAGTCTATCCTTCCTTTCCCGTAGGGCAGCATATGGTCGTCACGCTCTCCGAGATTGTCGGCTATATGCAGGGCCTTTAGTCGCTTGCCGGCCCAGGAGATAAACTCGCTCCAATGCGCGCCCTCGAGGTGCAGGTGTCCGGTATCCATGCAGACACAAAGTGTGGGCGAGGCTATTGCGTCCACAAGCTGCATAGTGTCCTTGGAGAACGATGCGTTTTCGAGGCAGAGCGTAGTTGGTCCGCCGGCGACATGCTCAGCAAGCGAGTTAAGGGCCTCCGCGCTGCAGGACAGGATGTCTTCTCGTGCCCAGCCTTCTTTCCTGAGTCGCTTTCCCCCGGGGTGGAGAACTCCCGCCTTCACGTCTAGCGCCATGAACATGTCGCACCATCGCTTCATGTTGTCGAGTTCAGCAGTCATCTCAGCGGAGCCCGGTGGCTGGGCGATATCTGCCGAAAGATCAAAGTGCGCCTGCGGGCAGCTGAAGCCGAGGCTGTCCGCATAGGACTTGAATGCCTCTATGCTTTTGGAAGGCGCATCGCTGTCCAGCAGGGCATGGCCATGCTCGCTGGAAAGCTCTGTTTGCATCCAGCCGTGCTGAGAGAAGGTGCTGGCCATATCTTCGGGTGAGAGGCCCTCAAGATAGTAACTCCATAATGAAATACGCACGTCAGAACTCCTGTCAGTCAAGAAATGAACAACAATCGTATATTATAGTTTTAGCTGAGCAATTCCATACAATTTGCGGCGTGCCTTGCTTTGCCGCGAGTCTTGGGATATAAATCCGCGATGACCGATCTGTCCGACTTCAGTGACCTGACCCCGGATGCAGCGATAAACGCCGTCGAGGACGCGCTTGATATCGAGTGCTCAAGCATGTGCCGTCCGCTCAACAGCTACATTAACCGCGTTTACGAGGTAGGGCTGGCCGATTCGGGCGCGGTCGTCGCCAAGTTCTATCGTCCGGGCAGGTGGAGCAGGGACGCGCTTCAGGACGAGTTGGACTTCCTCGATGAGCTGGGCAGGGAAGAGGTACCGGTCGTGGCCCCGATGCCGGGCCCGGAGGGTGATTTGCTGCATGAGTTCGGTGATACTTGTTTCGCGGTATTCCCGAAGAAGGGCGGGCGGCCGCTTGATGAGCCTACGCTGAAGGACTGGGAGCAGCTCGGTCGCCTGATTGGACGCATGCACGTTGTAGGCGCCCGGAATGAGCCGCGG
>JBFIFS010000187.1:0-4617 GCA_041602695.1 Kiritimatiellia bacterium | reverse complement strand
TATTCCTTATGCCTATCGCGGTTGCCGACTCCGTCCATATCCTGAGCGAGTTCTTTGACACATACCACCTGCACAACGACAAGGCAAAGACGATAAGAAGCGTCATAGGCCACCTCTTCAGGCCTATGCTTTACACGAGCCTGACGACCATCGCCGGCTTCGCTTCACTCGCCACGACCCCTATCCCGCCGGTGCGTGTATTCGGCCTGCATGTCGCCTTCGGCGTCGCGCTGGCATGGCTGCTAACGATGGTATTCGTACCCGCATATATTATGCTGTTCGTAAGGAGCAGGACCCTCGCAAAGGTTACTGAGGGCCGATCGGCAGCGAACGATCAGCCGGAGGGCAGGATGGAGACGGCACTGGAGCGGCTGGGCCTCTTCAGCTATATGCATTGGCGGGGCATAGCCATAGCGGCAGGCGCTGCAATAGTCCTCTCGGCCATCGGAGTCACGCGCATCCAGGTCAACGACAACCCGGTAAAATGGTTCACCCCCCAGCATGAGATCCGGGAGGGCGATCGTGTCCTGAACGAGCATTTCGGCGGCACGTATACGGCTTACCTCACCCTTGCACCCGAAAAGCCGGAATCGACAGGGCATCGCGGCACAGCCGAAGCGCTCAAGGCCGCTGCGGCAGACAGGTTCGGGAATGCATTTCCTGCCGCGACAAAGGAATACACAACACATATCGACAGACTGGGGCAGCGTTATCCTGGTGCAGGTAAAGCGGACACGCTGGCATTCTTTGCCGGCCTCGTAGAGGCATGCAGGGAAATAGACCAGCGCAACCTCGCTTCATGGAACAAGCTCGCGGAGACAGTACTGTACCTTGAGCCGGACGGGCTGACTCACGCAAAACTGGTTTCCGCAATAGGCGAGGCAGCAGAGGCCTCAGCTGACGACAAGTCCCTCCTGCTTTCCCGGCTCCAGCCGCTCGAACAGAAGCAGGGAGCCGGGCTTCAGGACGCCGCGCTTGCGATATGCGACGAGTTCACGGCGATGTCGTTCGCGGAGTTCACCTACGCTATGCAGGCCGAGCTTACAGCGCCCGCGTTCAAACGGCCCGATGTCCTGCGCTATCTGGAAAACATGCAGAAACACTTTGCCGAAAGCGATGTGGTCGGCAAGACGTCCTCGGCCGTAGATGCCTTGAAGAAGGCGTCCTATGAACTGAGCTATGTGCCGGCCCCGGACAGCGCTGCCGCAGAGGAAGTTGAAGAACAGGCGGCGCGCAACATGGCCGGCTATTCCGTTCCGGATTCCGCCGCCGAAACAGCGCAGGTATACATTCAGCTCGAGGGAATGAAGAAGAAGGACAGCCTCTTCCACCTTGTAACCAGGGACTACAATGAAGCCAATGTATGGTTCCAGCTGAAGAGCGGGGACAACCGTGACATGGAGAAGGTAGTGGCGCAGGTCGAATCCTACCTGGAGGACAATCCTCCGCCCGTGAAGCTCCACGCAGAATGGGCCGGCCTTACCTACCTCAATGTGGTCTGGCAGGCAAAGATGGTAAAGGGCATGGTCGGCGCGCTCGTAAGCAGCTTTGTCGTCGTCCTCATAATGATGATCGTTCTCTTCCGGTCGCCGCTCTACGGGCTTCTGTCAATGATCCCCCTGAGCATTACGATCCTCTTCATCTACGGCCTGATCGGATGGATCGGGAAGGACTATGACATGCCGGTCGCCGTCCTGTCCTCACTCACCCTGGGGCTGAGCGTTGATTTCGCGATACACTTCCTCGAGCGGGCGCGTGAAATACAATCGCGACTCGGGAGCTGGAAGCAGGCGGCAGCGGAGATGTTCAAAGAGCCGGCAATGGCGATAAGCCGCAACGCTATCACCATATCCGTCGGCTTCACTCCCCTGCTCTTCGCTCCGCTCGTTCCATACCGGACGGTCGGCTTCTTCCTTGCGACAATCATGGCCGTGTCGTGGCTGGCCACGCTGTTCATCCTGCCGGCGCTCATCACGATGCTCAAAGCGCGTGTTTTCAAAAACGATTCAGATAAAGGAGATAAATCATGAAGAGGCTGCTAATTTCGCTAACGTTACTTCTGATGGCATCCCAGCTGCACGCCGAAGAGCTGACAGCTGACGAGATAGTCGCCAAGGCCAACGACGCCTCCTACTACGCGGGCAAGGACGGCAGGGCGTCTGTTAAGATGGAAATCAGGGACGCCTCGGGCGGGGTCCGCACAAGGGAATTCACGATCCTGCGGCTGAATACCGAAGACAGGAAGCAGAAGTTCTACGTCTACTTCACCGCTCCCGCGGACGTTCGCAAGATGGCATACCTCGTCTGGAAGAATCCGGGCGAAAACGATGACCGCTGGCTATGGCTTCCCGCAAAGGCACTCGTCAAGCCGATCGCCCCGGGCGACAAGAGGACGAGCTTCGTAGGATCAGACTTCGTCTACGAAGACGTGTCGGGAAGAAGCCTGAAGGAAGACACTCACACACTTACCGAAACCACTGACAGGCAATATGTAATCAGGAACACGCCGAAGGACAAAGACTCCGTCGACTTCGCGCACTACGATGTGTGGATCGACAAGGACACTTTCCTTCCGCGCAAGGCAGAGTATTACGACAGGAACGGAAAGCTCTACAGGAAGGTGGAGGGAGTAAAGGTAGAGACCATCCAGGGCCATCCGACCATCACGGAGGCGCTTGTCACAGACCTCAAGTCGGGCAGCAGCACGAAGAACACGTTCAGCGATGTCGAGTACGACATAGGCCTCAAGGAGAACATCTTTTCCGAGCGATTCCTCCGCCGTCCGCCCAGGGAGGTCACCAGGTAGCGGGTAAAAGGGGATCTCTCGACATGGCTCGAGATGACAGGTATTAAGAAACCAGGAGTTCAACATGCGCGTCGCTGACTGTCATTCCGAGCGCCGCGCAGGGAGTCGAGGGCTATCTCGAGATGACGGCCCTTCAGAAAGGAGCTTGTAAATGAAGAATAACAGTCTGATCCTTGCCGTTCTTTTGGTCACAGCATCCACCACGCTGGCAGGCCTGCTTGAAGAGGCAGGCATCAGCATCCATGGCTTCGCCGATGTCCGTGCAGGAGCAAGGATCCAGGACGATGCTTACCAGCGCGGCACCAGCCTCGCGGAAACACGGCTTCAGCTTCAGATCGAGCGGATCGGAGATTATGTATCCATCCACACGAGAACAGATTTGCTGCACGATGACATCCCGGGAACGGGCAGCCTGGACATAGAGAAAGGCAGCGGCGCTATTGATCTGCGCGAGGCATACATGCTCCTCACAGTTTTCCAGGACGCCGACATAAAGCTGGGGCGCCAGGTCATGACCTGGGGCACCGGCGACCTGCTTTTCATCAATGACCTCTTCCCCAAGGACTGGCAGGCTTTCTTCACGGGACGCGACACCGATTACCTTAAGGCTCCTTCCGACGCGCTGTTTGTCAGCTTCTTTCCGTCCGCCTTCTCAATCGATCTTATCTACACGCCGCGATTTGATCCTGACCGCTATATCAGCGGAGACCGGATTTCATACTGGAACCCGGCCCTGGGCAGGCGCGCGGGCAGAGACGCCGTGGCCGACCCTGAACTGCCGGATGAATGGCTCGAAGATCATGAAATCGCAGCGCGCTTGTACGCGAATGTCGCGGGCATGGATACGGCCCTTTATTTCTACGACGGCTATTGGAAGAGTCCGTCAGGTTTTGATCCGGAAGCCGGCCGCGCCACGTTCCCGGCGCTTTCAGTGTTCGGCGCCAGCGCGCGGGGCTCTATCGGCCAGGGCCTCGTGAGCCTGGAAGTCGGCTATTACGACTCAAGCCAGGACAGCAGCGGCACCGACCCATACGTCCCGAACAGCGAAATCAGGGCCCTTGCCGGATACGAGCGTGAGGTCGCGCGAAACCTGACAATGGGCCTCCAGTACTACCTCGAGCACATGATGGATTACGATGCCTATAAGCCCGGACTCGCTGAAGGCCAGCCGCCCCGCGACAGGGACAGGCATGTCACCACCATCCGACTCGTAAAGCGGGCAATGAACCAGAACCTTACTCTTTCGTTCTTCGCCTGCTACTCGCCTTCCGACAAAGACGCTTACATGCGCCCCACGGCCGCTTACAACATTTCCGACGCATGGACAGTGTCAGCCGGGGCCAATATCTTTACCGGCGAGCACCCCCACACCTTCTTCGGCCAGTTCGAGGACAACAGCAACGTATACGGATCACTGAGATACAGCTTCTAGGGCACGGGGAATGTTCCGGACTATTCCGGCGCCATACAGGACCGGCCTGAAACGAGGAGACAGACATGAAAAGAAAGATGATAGTTACAGACTGGATACATGTCATTGCGGGCATATTCATAACGGCGAGCCTCGCCCTGGCCCATTACCACAACCCGAAGTGGCTTTTTTTCACGGCCTTCGTAGGGCTTAACCTCTTCCAGTTCGGCTTCACCGGGTTCTGCCCGATGGGGATATTCCTCAAGAAGCTGGGCGTCAGTGAATCGCGCGGTTAAGCCTCCTGGATACAAAAAGGGATGCCTCTTTTCTGCCTTGTCATAAGCACCGCGTTCCAGCAATCTGTATGACCTTATGAGCGCGTTAGACGGAAAGAACATTG
>JBFIFS010000186.1:0-4639 GCA_041602695.1 Kiritimatiellia bacterium | reverse complement strand
ATGGGCGATGACCGCACCTACGAGAACGTTCTGGCGGTCCGAGCGGTGCACAGCCGGGACGGCATGACCGCAGACTGGTACAAGCTTCCATACGAGGTCATGGACAGCATCTCCAACAGGATCATAAATGAAGTTCGCGGCGTCAACCGCGTCGTCTATGATATCAGCTCCAAGCCGCCAGCTACTATCGAATGGGAATAGCGCGGCAACACCTGCAGGCGTAAACCTGAACGCAGGAAATGATCCGTCTTCGGAATTCAGTGGTCAGACACCTGCCTTGTAGCCGGACTTACCCGTCTGTGACTCCGGCATCAATCCGGCCCAACAGAGGCCGACTGCGCTAGCTCTTCACTTCTTCCAGCTGCTGCGGCGACTTCACAACGAAAGTGAAGATTCCCGCCAGGATCAGCAAGGCGGCCGAGGTGTAGAACGCGAAGTCATAGCTGCCGGCCCACTTTGAGAGGGCTTCGATCGAGCCGTCCTTGACCTTTGCCGCGAACATGGAGAGCGTCAGCCCCCCGATACCCCAGGCAGTAAAAACAAGGCCATAGTTCATTCCGAAATTCTTAAGCCCGAAGAAGTCCTTGGTGATCGAGGGGAACAGCGCAAGGTTCGATCCGTAGTTCGCTCCGACCAGCGCCGCGAGGCCGACCAGTAATATCCCCGACGGCTCAGATGCCCCGCTGGCCTTAGAAAGGCCGAATATGGCTCCGGCTTGAAGCAGGAAGAACAGCAGCATCGTCTTGTTGCGCCCAAGTTTGTCGGAGAGAATCCCGGCGATGACCCGCCCTCCGCCGTTTCCGATGGCGAGGCCCATGACGGCCGCAATCGCTACAGCTTCGCTGATCTTCGAATCCGGGCCTCCCTGCACAATTCCCTTCGCGCAAGAGATAACCATCAGGCCCGCACCGGCGCCGCAGGCATACATGAACCAGAGCACATAGAACTGCCACGTGCGCATCATCTCCGAGGAGCTGAAGTCTTCCTTCTTCGGTGGGGGCGCCATATGAGCCTTCTGCATTTCCCCAATAGGACCAAAACCCTTAACAAACTGCAGCGCCTTGTGGGGCGGCTTCAACAGCTGGCCAAGCGCGACAACAACAACCAGGAACCCGACTCCCAGAGCTATCATCATTGTCTCCAGACCGTATTTTCCGGCAAGCCATTTGGAAAGAGGCGCCGCGTAGACGGAGGCAAGCCCGAAGCCGGCGACAACAATGCCGGCAACCATTCCTGTCTTTTCCGGCGGGAACCATTTCACTGCCGGAGGGGTGGCCGAGGCATAGCCGAATCCAATACCCGCTCCTGCCAGTACGCCGAAACCAATAACATAACCGAGGTTCGATGCCGAGGGGTCCACCACCGCGGCAAGTATCATACCCACGCCCACGAGCACGCCGCCGATTGAAGCAACGAGCCTTGGACCGAGCTTGTCCTGCATCCGGCCGGCCGGAACCATTATGAGACAGAAGACGAAGCATGCGACGGAATAAGGCAGGGCCCTTGCCGCGGCGGAATCAGCCCACGCCCAGCCCTGCTTCGCGCCCTCCTTGGCGATCTCTGCGGCGATAATGCTCCAGCTGTAGAGTACGCCCAGCGCCAGGTTGATGCCGAGCCCGGCAATGACTACACGCCAGCCCTGGTTCTTAATTGGTGTACCGTCAAGTGCCGTAAGTTCCGACATATCATATTCCCTTCATGAAAAAATCCCGGTGCGGATTCGTCCGCACCGGGATTGAATGTTGCATTCTCTATTTTGCGTTTGGCGCTTCGGCAATAAGGTTCTCAACGACACTTGGATCTGCCAGCGTGCTGGTATCACCGACCTTGTCCGGCTCACCTTCAGCGATCTTGCGCAGGATTCGGCGCATGATCTTTCCAGAACGCGTCTTCGGCAGGCCGGGCGCCCACTGGATCACGTCCGGGGTTGCGATCGGCCCGATCTCAGTCCTAACGTGCTTGACCAGCTCTTTCTTGAGGTCATCCGTATACTCATTACCGGTAGTAAGAGTAACGTACGCGTAGATGCCCTGCCCCTTGATCTCGTGCGGGCAGCCGACGACGGCGGCCTCGGCAACTGCGGGGTGGGAGACCAGCGCGCTCTCCACTTCGGCCGTACCCATACGGTGTCCTGATACGTTTATCACGTCATCAACTCGGCCAAGCAGCCAGTAGTCACCATCTTCATCAATACGGCATCCGTCACCTGTGAAGTAATAACCTTTGTACGTGCTGAAATATGTCTCAGCAAAGCGCTTGTGGTCTCCATAGGTGGTCCTCAGCATCCCGGGCCAGGGCTTCGCGATGCAAAGCTTGCCGGATTCGCCCTGAGGCACTTCTTTCCCGTTATCATCGAGGATGATCGGCTTAACGCCGAAGAACGGGCGGGAAGCGCTGCCCGGCTTCAGGGTATGTGCGCCGGGAAGCGGAGTTATCATGATGCCTCCGGTCTCGGTCTGCCACCACGTGTCTACTACGGGCGTCTGTCCATGACCAACATGCTCCTGGTACCACAGCCAGACTTCGGGGTTGATAGGCTCGCCTACCGTGCCGAGAAGCTTGAGGCTTGAAAGGTCACGGGCCTTGATCGGCGCTTCACCCTTCTGCATCAGCGCCCTGATTGCCGTAGGAGCGGTATAGAACTGCGTTACCTTGTACTTGTCCACGACATCCCAGAAGCGGCCCGCGTCCGGATATGTCGGCACGCCTTCGAACATGACCGATATGGCGCCGTTGGCCAGCGGGCCGTAAACGATGTAGCTGTGACCCGTGATCCAGCCGATATCAGCAGTACACCACCAGACATCGCCGTCCTGGTAATCAAAGATGTATTTGAACGTAGTAGCCGTCCATACCATGTAGCCACCGGTCGTGTGCAGGACGCCCTTAGGCTTGCCTGTCGAACCGGACGTATAGAGAATAAACAGCGGATCTTCAGCATCGAGCCACTCCGGCTCACATTCTGCCGCGGCGTTGTCGGTGATATCGTGATACCAGACATCGCGTCCTTCAGTCATCGGGACTTCGTTCCCGGTGCGCTTGACCACGATCACCTTCTCTATGCTTGGACATTCGGCAACGGCCTTGTCGGCATTCGTCTTCATCGGAATGTCGTTCTTTTCGCCGCGAAGGGCCGTGTCCTGCGTGATGAGGATCTTGCATTCTGAATCCTGGATGCGGTCGCGGAGCGCATCAGCGCTGAATGCGCCAAAAACTACTGAGTGCACGGCGCCGATACGGGCACATGCCAGGCAAGCTACCGCGGCCTGCGGAAGCATCTGAAGGTACAGGCAAACCCTGTCGCCCTTCTTAACACCCAGGTCCTTGAGCGCGTTTGAGAACTTACATACCTCAGCGTAGAGCTCTTTGTATGTCATCTTGGAATCTTCGCCAGGCGTGTTCCCTTCCCAGATGATGGCCGTCTGGTCGCCGCGAGTCTCAAGATGCCTGTCGAGGCAGTTCACTGACATGTTGGTCTTGCCGTCGACAAACCACTTGATGTGGAGGTCCTCTACCTTGTCATATTCGAAGGAATAATCGCAGACCTTGGACCATTTCTCTTTCCATTCAAATGTCTCTGCCACCTCGGCCCAGAACCCTTCAGGATCCTCGATCGACCGGTCATACATCTTCTGGTATTCCTCAAATGACTTTACGTGCGCTTTAGCTGCGAAATCAGCGGGCGGCGCGATCTTCTTTCCTGCACTGCTGCTCTTCTCTTCGGACATTATTATCCCCTTTCTTTCGTTAAAGAATTAACGATTTTTTCTTGCGCTGAATTAAAAAACGGATTACAACTTTAGCGAATATGAATTTGCACGCAAGCAGGAATTTGTTGTTTTTTTCACGAATTAACTGATCGGCTGGTCGTCATGCTTGAAAAGCTTCTTAAACCGGACAGAATTGCCGTAATCGGCGCCTCACGGACCCCTGGAAAGGTTGGTCATGAGATATTTGCCAACCTGGTAACAGGCGGGTATAAAGGCGATTTGTTCCCCGTTAACCCGTCGGCGGAAGAGATACTGGGTGTGAAGTGCTGTCCTGACGTTACCAGCTGCGGGGCCGCAATCGACCTGGCGATCATATCCATCCCTACCCCTATGGTGAAGGAGGCCGTGGTCGAATCAATCGCCTGCGGAGCGAAGGCGATCATTATCATAACCGCCGGATTCAGGGAGACCGGACCAGTGGGCGCCGAACTTGAGCGCGAAATCGCGGCTTTATGCCGGGAGAGCAATGTGGAGTTGCTGGGACCAAACTGCCTGGGTGTAATAAATGCCCATCATGCCATGAACGCGTCTTTTGCCAAACACATGCCTGACCGTGGCGGCATATCTGTGATTTCCCAGTCCGGCGCCCTGTGTACGGCGATCCTCGACATGGCCGCATCACGCCACATGGGCCTGTCAAAGCTCATCAGCATGGGGAACAAGGCCGACCTTTGCGAAACAGACTTTCTTACGTCCCTGGCCGATGACCCGGAAACAAAGGTCATTGTCGGGTACCTTGAAAGCATTGTGTCCGGGGACGGATTCATAAAGGCGGCGGAAATAGCTACGTCGAAGAAGCCTGTAGTCATATTCAAAGCAGGTGTCACGCAGTCCGGCGTAAAGGCGGCTTCATCACACACAGGCAGCCT
>JBFIFS010000185.1:0-4647 GCA_041602695.1 Kiritimatiellia bacterium | reverse complement strand
CACGAACTCGTCAAGCCTGGTGGGACGCAGTGTCCGCTCAAAGTCCTCTTCCGTCCGAAGCGCAGTGGTACCGAGGAATCCGGGCCGATCATTGTCGCCGCTCATCAAGAAACTCCGCTTTTGTATCGGGATGACATAGCGGCACCGGTCGCTATGGGGACCCCGCCTCCGACGATCGCGTTAGCGCCCAGGTGTCCCGCCGTGAAGTCGGCGATATGCATGCCGCCGCCGCGGCCCTTGCAGTAGCCGTCTTCTTTGCCGAACAGCTCGGCAATTGTCTTGTAAACGTGGTCTTCCAGGGCCTTCTCAATAAGGTCCTTGCGGTTCTTTACGCTCTTACCTGGTATGCGCGCCTTCAGGCGTTCGTCGCTCATTGCGCGGATTGCAACGCATCCTTTCGCGATGCTGTCGCCGTGACCGCGGTGGGTGGATGTGATCTGGTCGTCGCCGTCGATGCCGAAACACCCGCCGACGGCCTGTGCTTCCTGTCCTATGGACACATGGGTAGGGCCGCGGTAGTCATAGCCTGTGCAGGGCTCGTATGCGCCCGAGCGCAGTTTCACGATCATTTCTTCGAACTCGCGAACCGTAAGCATATCTTCGAGTAGGTCTATGGCCTCCTGTTTCGTGATGCGCTTCTTTCCCAGCTCCTGCTTGAGCGTGCCTTTGTATTTGTATGCTTTGATCTGCCCGAACTCGACGGTCTTCGGTTTGAAGTCCGGCGTCATGTTGCTGAAGTAATTAGGCATTTGTCTTTCTCCCGTTGTTTATGTTTTAGAACAAACCACTTCGACGCCTTGCTTCGACAGCCTCTTTACGATGGCGGCATCAGCACTGGAGTCAGTGATAAGAGTCCCGATTTGATTAAGATCAGCGAAATGTGAAAATGACTCCTTGCCGAGCTTGGAGCTGTCAGCCAGTGCCACCACGTTGCGGGCGCGAGCGATCACGAGGCGCTTCGTGAATGCCTCCGCGGGATCTGTGGTCGTATAGCCGTTTTCTTCCGAGAGCCCAATGGTTCCCATGAAGGCCGTATCGAGATGCAGTCCGGAAAGCATCGGCTCGGTAAGAGGGCCGACAAACGTCTGGCTAATGCGTCGGAGCTCTCCACCGACGAGTATGCAGCGGGGGCCATGCGAAGAAAGTGTTGCCGCAACCCGGAGTGAGTTAGTGACTACCGTTATGCCCTGCATGTCCGCGATGAGGCGGGCGAGGGCGAGCACGCTGCTTCCGCCATCCAGAAAGATCGAGTCGGAGTTCTTCACATATTTGAGGGCCTCGTCGGCGATCGACTGTTTCTCCCTGGCGGCGATGCCGGTCTTGTCGTCGAAGACAGGTTCGTCGAGAACGCTCTGGAGCGAGACGGCGCCTCCATGGACGCGACGCGCCAGGCCGCGCTGGTCCAGGTCCGCCAAGTCGCGCCGGATAGTGGCCGGTGATACGCTCATGGCCGCGCACAGCTGCTCGACGCGAACAACTCCTTCGCGCTTCAGCATCTTTCGTATCTTCTCCTGCCTTTCGGCAGCTAATCCAATCGCATCGCTCATGACATCTCGTGACGGGTTCTGATCGAAAGTGATACAATATGATCATAAACAATCATTGGCAAGTGGAAAAATGAAGAAAAATGCCGCTTTCTGCTAGAGGCGGCAGCTGCGTGACAGAAAGTGCCACACCAGGTGGCGGTGCAATAGGTGCAGTCCTAGGCGGTAATTTCGCGCCAGGCCTGGTTTATGTCCTGGTCCTTGATGGTCTTTCTGCCGTCCGAGTTGGCGTATTGGCCGGCAGTGTGGCCAAGGAGGTGCACTATATTGGAGACATGCTGAGCGGCGAGATCCAGCGCCGGTCCGCTGACCCTGCATCCGTGTGATCCCTCTATGAGGAGGCGTTTGATTGGTGCGTTTGGGATTTCTGCCATGAGTTGTACCTTTCGTATTTGAGCGATGAAAGACTTTCAGAACGATAGTGAGACGAGCTGCGTATCGCAAGAAGGATTAGTAAGGCTATTGACCCGGAATCGGCGCGCCTCTAGTATGCTTGTTTCTGATTACAGTCAATATACGGCGAGAGCCGGGGAGCAGAAGATGACCATCAGTTCGGCGGATCGAGAAATCATTAGACCTCTGGCGGAGCGTTATGCGGAAATTGCCAATTCCGATGTAATGAAGGAGCGAATTGACCGCTCCTATAAGACCAACGCGCTGCAGAATCCCAGGCCCCTGGTTTTCATAAGTGAAGTGCCGTGGGGTGAAATTGATGAAGACGCTTTAGTATGTAAGTGCTCGGAAGAAAGCGGGCTTCGGGGAATAGAAGGAAATCTCAGGCGCACACTCTATCAGTGGGAGAATTTCCAGGTCGATACGATTGTGCCGCAGTCATTCCGCGTCGCCAAAAGGTCGACCTCGACGGGGATAGGCATTCGTGTTGAAGAGACCCAACTTAAGAGCGAGACCGGAACAAGCATCTCGGCTCACGAGTACGTCGACATCCTCAAGACCGAAGAAGACCTGGCGAAAGTCCAGATTCCAGAAATCTCGCTTAATGAGGATGCTACGGAGCAGGCGTTGAGCCTGGCCGCTGATGTTTTTGACGGGATAATGCCTGTTGAGCTGTGTGGCGGCGCTCTGCATTACAGTCTTTGGGACATCATCGCCCGTTTCCGTGGTGTTGACAACCTGCTGATTGATCTGGCGATGCGGCCTGATTTTATGCACAAGGTCGTTCAGAAATTCACGGATGTCGCTGAGGCTACTTTCACCCAGTATGAGGAGTTGGGGCTGCTCGATCCTGTTGCGTATTACCTGCACTGCACCGCTGCACTCTCGAAGGAGCTGCCGGCAGATGATTTCGACGGAAAGGTTCGAAGGAAGGATGTTTGGGGCAGGTGCATGGCGCAGATATTCGGTTCGGTCTCTCCTGATATGCATGACGAATTCGATCTGGCCTATAATGAGAAGCTGTTTGGTGGGTGCGGGTTGGTTTATTACGGATGCTGTGAGCCCATGGACACTAAGATTGATATCCTGAGAAAGCGCTTCAAGAATCTCAGGAAGGTGTCGATAACGCCATGGGCCGACCCGGAGCGCGCGGCCGAGGCCATGGGTCCGGACCTGGTCATGGCCGCCAAACCTAACCCGGCAAATGTTGCCTCAAAGACTTTCAACGCGAAGGTCGTCGAGGAGGAAATGGCTGGATACCTGGAAGCCTGCAAACGTCACGGTACAACTTGTGAATTCGTGCTCAAGGACATCAGCACGGTAGCGAGGCAGCCGGAGAATCTGACCAAGTGGGCCGAGACGGCCTTGGCTGTTGTTGACCGTTATTATGCTTAAAGGAGGAAGTTGAAATGCTTAAAGGGATATCACCTGTAATAAGTCCGGAACTGCTAAGTGTCCTCTCGAGGATGGGACATGGCGACGAAATTGTTCTCGCAGACGCCCACTTTCCCGGCGAGACGTTTGGGAAGAGAGTTCTTCGTGCGGACGGAGTTCGGATTCCGGCACTGCTTGACGGAATCATTCCTCTGTTTGAGCTTGATGAATATGTTGAAGCACCTGTTGCGATGATGGATGCCGTGCCTGGGGACGAGCTGGATCCAGGAGTCGAATCAGCTTATCGTCAGGCCATGGAGAAGCACACAGGCGGGGCAGTCAGCATAGAGCGCGTGGAGCGTTTCGCTTTCTATGAACGAGCCAAGGAAGCGTTCGCGGTCGTGATGACCGGCGAGACGGCCAAATACGGGAATGTTATCCTCAAGAAAGGCGTTACGCCTTGCTGATGGAGTCATGCCTGGCCTCGAAAAGCTTTTGCGATTGAAGTCGAATCATTAATCGTGCAAAATGACACATGGCTTCGATTGAATCAAATGATGCGGATACTGATCGTCCGCTTGTCGTGCTGTCAACACGGCATGACAGGATTCCTGACAGCGAGCTGTTCTTTGGTGTAGCTGAGCAGGCGAAGTCTTTTGGCTGGGACATTCTTGACTTGAGGTTCACTTATGGGGTGATCCCCGCAGGTCGGAAAGTAGCTGGCGCCATCGTTGACGCGCTCCCGCCGGACGGAATCGCGCGCGAGCTTCGAGAAATGGGAGTTCCTGCCGTTCGTATAGGCAACAGGTCGCACCCGATGGATGACCGGCTTCCCGCGGTTCTTCCTGATTTGGTTACCGGGGCACAGATGGCGGTGGATCATTTTCTTTCGATAGGGCTACGTAATCTCATCTACGTCGGGCGCGAGCCCTGGGCTAACGGCAGGGCCTTTTATGAAGCTTTCAGGGACCGCTGCCTGGCATCGGGTTGTGATTGCCAGCTTGCCCGGGTCCCGTCCGGGCCGGAATCCCGGGCTGGGCGCTACAGAATGAGGGTGAGCGCCATGATGGACTGGTTGCCGAGTGTTTCTAAGCCGATTGGCATCATGACATCAATCGATCGTGACGCGGGTTTTATATGCACGGTTTGCCATGACTTGGGGGTTAAGGTTCCTGGGGAAGCTGCCGTATTGGGTAACGGCAACAGGGAGCTGGATTGCGAGATGGCTCCGGTACCTCTTTCATCCATCGACTGGGCCAAGCGTGAGCAGGGTTTGCAGGCTGCTGCGTTACTGAAGCGGCTCATGGACGGAGAGGAACAGCCTGAGGGCCCGTTG
>JBFIFS010000184.1:0-4656 GCA_041602695.1 Kiritimatiellia bacterium | reverse complement strand
GAAAGCATCTGTGAAAGGAGTGTCGATATGCGCAAGGACGGATCTGGGAAGGAAGGAAACGCAGCCATAGTAATTGTAGTGCTTCTGCTTCTGGGGGGTGCCGCGTATTTCTTCCTCTTCAGGGAGGTGAAGGAGCCTGATCTTCCGGATACAAACGCATTGCCGCCCGCTGCGGACGCGGAGGCCCCCGCTGCCGACACGGCGGCTAACGGCGTGCGGCCCCTTGAAGAGGCCGGCCCGGATACGCCTGCACAGGGGTTCACTGGCGGAGCGCTCCCGATGACGGCGGACGGCGCGGTGGACTGGGACGTTCGTCGAGATCAGCTGAAGGAAAAATACAGCGACGAGTTTAGCGAGCCGCAAGTCGGCAGCGATATCAGGGTGCTTCTGCGGTCAGGCAGAACTGTAGAAGGCCGCATCACAGATCTTGCCAAGGAATTTGTCACGATCAGAATAACAGGGACTGGCAAAGCGACTTATCAGAGGGCGCAACTGAGCCCGGCAAGCCAGCTTGTTCTCTTCAAAGATGTGTATGTCAACTACTCGGTGGAAAAGGACCTGGCTGCTGAGAAGGCCGCGCGGGCGGCCGAGGCCGCGGCAACGCCTCAGTAAAGCTTTTAATAAAAAGGAGATGTTCAATGAACAGGATGGCCAAGTTTGTTTTGGGATTAGTGATGACGGGTGCGTGCCTGGCTGACGCCCACGCTGCGACGCAGGAGGAGAAGGTCCTTGAGGAGCTTAACCTCGCCCGCACAAAACCCGCTGAATATGCAAAATACGTCGAGAACCACAAGAGGAGGTTCATAGATGACAGGGTCTACAGCATGCCGGGGAGGGGACGCATCGCGACCCAGGAGGGAAAGGCTGCCGTCGATGAGGCCATAGAGTTTCTAAAGAAGGCGCAGCCTGTTGGGAAGCTGAGCATGTCTAAGGGGTTAAGTGAGGCCGCGATGGACCACTGTAAGGACTTGGGCAAGAGCGGTAAGACGGGGCACACGGGGTCTGACGGCAGCAAGATGACTGACCGCATGAACCGTCACGGCAAATGGCAGAGGGCCTGCGGTGAGAACATAGCCTTCGGCCCAAGTGACGCGAGGCAGATCGTAATACAGCTCATAGTTGACGACGGCGTCGCGAATCGCGGCCATCGCGTCAATATCTTCAAGAAGGACTTCAAGGTCGTGGGCATTGCCGTGGCGCCTCATGCGAAATACGGGAACATGTGTACGATGGATTTTGCCGGCGGATATGTCGACAAACGCTAGTGCTTAAGGATAAGCCGCGAGGTGAACAGGCCGGCGTAGAATGCCGCAAAAGTGAGGGCAAGAGTGAGTGCAAGGTAGCCCGCGGCATGGGCGGGGCTCCCGGTCCGATGTATCGTGGATGTTTGCTGTACAAAGGATGACGCCGTTGTGAGCCCGCCGCAGAACCCCATAGCCAGGAACATTTTGGTTCCGTCGGTCAGGGCCCTTCCGATGGGCATTGTGTGGCAGAAGACCCCAATGATGTAGCAGCCCAGTATGTTTGCCGCAAGTGTGCCTATGGGAACGTGCTGTGAGGCTGGCTTGAAGAAAGAGGCTATCAGGTATCGGAGCATGGATCCCAGAAAACCACCGGCGCCTACGAGAAGACTGTTCTTGATGGCGGGATACAACCTTACTCTCCGGACGAAGCCTTGATTACGGATGATATGAGCCTGCCGGCGACATCACGTTCAAAGACGGCGCTTAGAAGCCGCCCCTCAATCTCCTGCTCCCCGCTGCATGTCAAGACGCTGCCCATAAGAGTGCCGTTGACTCCCTGGGCCAGCCAAACGTTAGACCCGCACTGGCTTGCTATGTGTCTGGCGCAGTTCCGAAGCACAGCGCAGGGGATACCTATAATCTTGAGTGGCCCGACCCTTACAGACTGCACGTAAACTGGATCGTATTCCTGCATCGCGACCTCAAGCTTGCCTTCCTTGTAGGCCATGACCATGCTCATTGTGCGGTTAGCTTCGATAAGCGCCCACTTTGAGAACTTCTGCTGCACTTCATCTGTGATGCTGCTGTTTGCACCCATTTGTATGGCAGCGTTCAGCAGCGCCGACGCATCCGGGAGTGATGGCAGGTCTTTGCGCGGCAGAGAGTAGAGATCGATCAGCTTGCCTCCCACCGAACAGTTTGGGAAGAAGTCGGAAGCCTTTAAGGCCTTGAGCTGAGCTATTATCGAAGCCGCCAGGGCGTTTCCAGCTGTCAGCGCCTCATCTTCGCCATATTCAGCCCTGTCTTCAAGGATTCGGTCTCCGGTCGGGGAGGGGATATAGGCGATCACGGGCTCACCTCCGAAGCGTTTTGTCAGATTGTCTCGGAGTGCCCCTACGAAATCCGCGGAAACCATCGTGTTTTCCGGTCCCAGATAATCAGGTACATCGTCGTGGAGGATAACTGCAGCGATCACGCGTCCGTTTTCGCCCTTTACTATAAAAGCACCGGTGCCGGGGTTTTCAAAATTGACTATGGCTATAGATGCCGGGCGTGAAGAGACCGCTGCCTCCGAGGCCGATTTGACGGACATCTCCACGATATGTGAGAGGTATTCCTCATCTGGCGGCTGGTAGCAGGGGTCATTCTTGAGATAGAGGGCATGTTCAGCATAGGGGGCGGATTTGCAGCCGGTGGTGGCGATAAATATATTCTCGCCTCTCGTTCCCGTAGCGGCTGTTACTTCCTTACGAATCCGGTTCGCGGAGGAGGGGTCGAGGGAATGCAGGTCGAGCGAAATGATGATTATGCCGCCGGCACCGCCCCTGATATGGACAGCGGAAGCGTAAAGAGGATAGTGGCTGCCCTGTGACATTCGCCGCTGGCCGGTAAAGCCCGCCAGTGCGATGGAGTCGTCAGGCGTTATTTCGCATGCGGCTGCACTTGCACGGATCGCCATTCTGGTCAGCTCCTGTCAGTGGACCGCTTGATCAGCCGTCCGCCCTTTTGATTTCAATGTCGCCAGCACCCTGGCCGTCGGAATCTTCCGTGCCTTCAAGAATCGATGCTATCTGTGCGGAGATCTTCTTCAGTATCAGGCGAACCATGCCTTCAACCGAGTCCCCGCCAAGGAATATGACTATTATATGTTCAGCCCCCAATGCCTGAATCAACAGCCCCTTCCTGGTGCCCTTGTGCATTATAGAGTGGAAGCCGTCTTCACCTATTATCGAGGCGAGCTCTCTCGTAGCCGCGAAAGAGCCGGCAGCCAATGCGGCTGCATTGTCAAAAGAGTCATGTTTGGAGGAGATCCTGTCCGCGATGATGTTGCCGCCGGTATCGCAGACCGCTACGGCATCAAGCACGCACTCCGCACTGAGATCGGCTAGAATTGCCTCGATCTTGCTGGTTTGTTCTTCGGTGAAAGACTGCGGGCTCATTGAGGTCCGTCCTCCGGCAGGGGCTTGCCGGTCTTCATCTTGTTTTCCTTAACAAACTGTGCCATTACCATTTTGCAGATAGTGTTAAGTGTCTTGAAAACGCCCGTTCCCTCTACAGCCACAGCATCCATGGACAGGATTCGCTCGTCACCCTGGTTAAGCATAAAGTCCAGGTACTCGGCAGGGGCGGTGTCAGGCAGGTCCCGCTTGTTGTACTGCAGTATGTATGGCAGCTCATCCAGGGTTCGGTTGAAGGTCGCAAGGTTTTCCTTGAGGTTTAGGAAGCTGAGAGCGTTCTGCTCCATTTCTTCCCACTGCGCGTCTGCCACGAACACGATGCCGTCCACGCCCGTAAGCACTATCTTTCTGGTCTGGTTGTAAATTGCCTGGCCTGGTACTGTGTAAAGCTGGAAACGGGAGGTGAATCCCTTGATTGCGTCTGAGGTGAGCGGAAGAAAGTCAAAATACAGGGTCCTGTCCTGCTGGGTCGCCAACATGGTCATGTCTCCCCTTGCATCCTTCGGCATGGCTGCATGCAGGTACTCGAGATTTGTGGTCTTTCCGCTTTGCGGTGGACCGTAGTACACGACCTTGAAGTTGATCTCTTTCTTGCCAAGATTGACAAATGGCATATGTCTCTGCTCCCTTCGACTACGAAAAATCTAGACGAAATGCGCTTTCTTTGCAAACAATAAGGTCTGGTATAGGGGTAAAGATAATGTCCGAGGAAGAAAACAGGGAAACCGGAGCTGCGGATGAAGGCGATGGGCTCGGTGCCAATCCGTTCGAAATGGTCCAGGAGATTGAACGGATCCTCGCCGATGATCCAGGGGACCGCGAGGTTTCCGAGGACAGCATAGAGTTTCCTCTCCCCGATGCGCTTCAGCTGATTCCGCACCGTTACCTCAAGGAGGTGGACCCGGAAGACGTGTACGGCGAGACGGTGCTGGTGACGCCGGACAACTTGTTCAAGCAGCTTGCTGCGGGCAAGGTCATGGTGCCGCTGTCAAAGCTGGCCTATTATATACCCCTGCATCTCATCTACCATGCCGCCCTGGATGAGGAGTCCATGGTGGAGCTTCCCCTCAAGAAGGTCGTCAAGGCCGTAGGTCTCGACGAGCTGAGACGACGCACGCCCGAGAATTTCCGGCTATACGATATATCCGTATTCGATGATCCTTTCAAAGAGGGCGATGCCTCGCTTACGGAGGATGCCGGGCTGCTTCTTGATGATGAGGAGCCCGAAGCCGGAG
>JBFIFS010000183.1:0-4687 GCA_041602695.1 Kiritimatiellia bacterium | reverse complement strand
TGTGTTACCACGGAAGCCGCGAAGCGCATGATTGCGGGGGAGGGCAGCCTTGATGTTTCCGACTATGCCATCCGCAACGGCCTGCCCATAAGGTTCATCAACGACGTCGTTGACGAGCTGGTAAGGCAGGGCTACGTTGCCGAGCTCGCGGGCGAACGGGGCTGTTTCGCGCTGCTGAGATCGCCCAGCGAGATCAAGGTACAGGAAGTCGCCGACGGATTTGTGACCTATGGTGAAGACGCGGCCAAGCTCGGCGCTCCCAAATCGAACGGCAAATTCAAAGTGTTTCATGAACTGGCCGACAAGGCCATTGAGCGCAGCGTGGGGGACATGGCGCTTTCCGATGTCGCGGGAAAGATCACAGAGTCGCCGCCCGGCGAATCCTGAGGGCCCCACAGTTCCATTGTTATGAGTTTCGATCTTAAACAGCACCTGAATGATGAGCAGTATGCCGCCGTTTCGGCCCCTGACGGGCCGATCCTTGTGCTCGCCGCCGCGGGTACGGGCAAGACGCGCACGCTTGTATACCGTGTCGTATCGCTTGTCGAACGCGGGGTGGACCCTGAGCGCATCCTCCTGCTCACATTCACCAACAAGGCCGCGCGCGAGATGCTCGAGCGCGCGCAGGAAGCGGTGCGCGGCGTGAGCGGGATCTGGGGCGGCACGTTCCACCACATGGCCAACAGGATCCTCAGGCGGCACGCCCAGCGGATCGGGTACAGGTCGGACTTCTCGATCCTCGACCGCGACGACTCGAAGACCATCATATCCAATGCCATCAAGGAGCGTAAGCTGTCACGCCGCGAGTTTCCCAAGCCGGACGTACTGATCGGCATCTACAGCTCCTGCGCCAATACCGGAAGCACGGTCGACGAATACTTCGATGATACCGAGACCGATTATGACGAATTCGCCGAGACGATCATCGATATCGGGAAGGAATATGACAGGCGCAAGAAGGAGCTCATCGGCATGGACTTCGACGACCTGCTTGTCAACTGCGTCAGGCTTTTCAGGGAAAACGAAGATGTGGCCCAGAGGTACCGGGAGCAGTTCCTGCACGTGCTGGTCGATGAATACCAGGACACCAACTGCCTGCAGGCCGAGATGGTTGACTCTGTCGCCGCCAAACACCGGAACCTTATGGTCGTTGGCGACGACTTCCAGAGCATCTACTCCTGGCGCGGCGCCGATTACAGGAACATCATGTCCTTTCCCGAACGCTATCCCGACACCAAGGTCTTCAAGCTTGAGACGAACTACCGCAGCGTTCCGGAAATACTGGAACTCGCAAACAAGTGTATTGCCGGTAACCCGGAACAGTTCCAGAAGGTGCTGCGCCCAACGCGGGAGAAGTACCAGAAGCCCCGGCTGATGTATCTCAGGGACGGCATGGACCAGGCTTATCATGTCATTGAAATGGTCAACCATTTCACGCGGACCGGCTACAGGCGGTCGGACATAGCGGTCCTCTACCGCGCCCACTACCACGCCATGGAGCTCCAGATGGCGCTGACCAAGGAGCAGGTGCCTTATGTGATAACTTCCGGAATCCGGTTTTTTGAGCAGGCGCACGTCAAGGACGTGTGTTCGCTGCTCAAGATCATCGAAAACCCGGCCGACGAGATCGCCTTTGCCCGGCTCATAGGCATGCTGCCCGGCGTGGGGCCGGCCACCTGCCGGAAATTGTGGAAGGGGCTGGGAAACAGCTTCGTTGCTGCCGACAAGGCCGCCAGGGAGTTCCTGATGAACTCGCTTAAGAAAGGCGCGCGCGATGTGTGGGAGCTGATCGATCCACTTTTCGACAAGTATTTCGAGGAAAACCTCGACACCGACCCCGGTGAGCTGGTTTACCAGTTCCTGACCACCTCCTACCACCGCTACCTCGCGGACACCTACCAGGACTACGGCAAGCGCGAAGACGACATCACGGAGATGGTCAACTATATGAGCAAGTACAACAGCGCACGCGAATTCCTGAATGATGTCGCTTTGCTGACGAACCTTGATGCCGAGGCCGCGAATTCGGAGGAAGATGATGCGGAAAGCATAAAGCTCAGCACTGTACACCAGGCCAAAGGGCTTGAGTGGCCCGTGGTGATTATCATCTGGATGGCCGAGACGATGTTTCCATCCGCGCGGTCGGTTTCCGAGAGCGAGGACGGCGAGGCCGAGGAGCGGCGGCTGTTTTACGTTGCCACCACGCGCGCAAAGGACGAGCTTGTCCTCTGCGTGCCCGAGATGCGCCGGACGCATGACGGCGGGGTATACGCCTGTGAGCCCTCACGGTTTATCTCCGAGCTCCCCGAAGACCTCACCAAAGTGCAGTATTCAGGGCTCTACTGAGCTTCATGAACGCTTCAAAGCCATTCTCTTTGCATCAAATCCGGCCTGCTGAAATGTCGGCTGGATCGTCACACACAGCACTTGATTTGTCATGCGAAAAGGCTAATATCCGGGTCGAAGCGGCGGAATCAGCCGCTCTGTTGTGAAGGAGGCCGGCTGGTGAATCAGTCGATTGTTTTAAAGTTAGGCGTTCTGGCTGCCGTGACAGCGGTATTCATGCCGCCGGCGATGTCACGCGCCGCGGACCCCGTTGTTCTATTCAACGAGGACTTCGAGTCGCCTGATGTCACTGGCTACAGCCAGGGAACTACACCATCCGGCTGGGTTCGGCATGCCGGAGTTTTCGGTGCCGATAAACACGGCCTTATTGACAAAGACTCCGGCCATTTCACCGGCTCCGCAACAAACGACCAGGCCTACGCGCTGCGGTATACCTCCTCGCCCGGCATCACCTCGGCGGATGGACAGATTGAGGCCCTCAAGGCCGGTGTTCCGTATACTGTGACCTTCCAGGTCCAGCAGGACCTCGGATCCACCAACGGCAGCGGAGCCGAGGGCGACTACTATGACGCGAAATTTGTCGCTTACCCGCCCGGCGCCAACCGCGCCCTGTCTACCGGCATTGATACCGGAACGCTCCTGGACTCAGCGTTCGGGGCCGTGGCTACTGATGGCCAGTTCCACACCATAACCATGACCTTTACCGCGGACCCGGTCACTCACGCCGCCATCATCGGCCTCGATCTTGCCGTCTACTTCAGCGACGTCTGGGCCGGCGGCAACAGCAGGTCCAGCGGAGTCCTTGACAATGTGAGGGTGACCAGGCCGCCGGGCGGCTCCGTCTTCGTGTTCAGGTAATATTGCTGTCATGCTGTCCGGCCGCTCCCAAAATGCCAATACGCCCCGGCGTTAAGTCGTAACCATCTACCGGTCTGCTGCTTACGAAGGGGGCGTTTCGGTAACTCCGTGCCTCGCCCGCTTCTTGCCGAATATTTCATTGCCTGGCCATGTGATTAATATCGACTACTACAGTGTAGGAGGTTTAAACTACCCAAAATCTGGAGGATTAAATGTATATTGAGAAATTGATGAAATGTCTGTTGGCTGTGGTGTGTGTTGCTGTGTTGATGACTGGCTGCGAATCTGGAGACGACAATGACTCTGTGTCGGATACCGGCTCGGGTAACACTACTGTGTGGGGCGTGCTTGACTCGGTAAGCAGTGATTACGTACCTGGTGCTGTCCAGGGTATTACGGTTGACCTGCAGCAGAACGGAAAGACCATTCTTCAAACTGTGACTCAGTTTGACGGGCGGTTCGTATTCCACAAAGTCCCGGCCGGCGAATTCACGCTCGTATTCCATGTGAACGGCGGAGAGCTCACGCGCGACCTCACGGTTGCCGAGCAGGGCGAAGGCTCGGGTGGAGACGTTATTGTTATTGGCAAGGTCAAGGTCACTGCCGCCGGCGAGGTCGAAGACGCCCAGGAGGTCGCAGTATCTATCAAAGTAGAGACAGAGCAGCAGGAAGGCGACCCTGCACCGGCCTTTACTGTTGCAGGGCAGTGGACGTTATACTGGACTTGGGACGAATCGCATGAGGAGCGGAAGGGCCAGCTGCAGCTCGCCCAGTCGGGCGGAACCCTTACCGGTGTACTGGATGGGGATGAGGGTGTATACAACGTCAAGGGATCTATCTCAGGCGCCTCAGTCAGCCTTTCATTCGTTTACGTTGGCCCGTCCTCCCTCAATGGCGGCCTCCCGGCCAAGCTGGACAATGGCGGAGCCATCCAGATCGATCAGGACGATGCTGCCAAAGGACTCTATCGCAAGCGGGCGACGATAAGCTCCGCCAGCGGAACGGCTCAATCCCATTCCGATTCACCGAAGAAGGACTTGAAGACTGGGCTCCCCCGGGCTGATTATATTGGGAGCCTCAGGCGCAAAGGCAGTACCAGTGTCATACGTGCCACCGATGGCACAACCGGAACGTGGTACGCGAATCCCGGCGGCATACAGTAGCCGCGGAGCGGGAGGCCGGTGAAACGGTAAATCGGTTAATCGGTGAATCGGTAGGTCGGTAGGCGGCTTGCCCTTCGCAGCCTTGGCGGAGTAGGGTAGGGCGGTTAATCGGGGAATCGGTAGGGCGGTGAATCAGTAAATCGGTTAATCGGTTAATCGGTGAAACGGTAAATCGGTTCTATTTACTCCCCAATTCCGTTAATTCTGTGAATTCTGTCTACCTCCCCGCATCTCGAACCTCGCTCCCCGAATCCCGCCCCCCCTCCGTGTCCTTTGTGAGAGATATTCTGAGAAACCTAAAGTAGACGGCGTAAAGCCGT
>JBFIFS010000182.1:0-4728 GCA_041602695.1 Kiritimatiellia bacterium | reverse complement strand
GGCCGGCTGGAAAGAATCAGAATTCGAAGTTGGCGGGCTCCGGTTCGGGTTCCGCCTGTTGCGCAGGCTCCCCTTTAGCCGCGGCGGGCTTCACGACGACTTTCCCGTTCTCATCACGGCTGACGCGGCCAACCTTCTCCAGCCGCGCCCAGATGGCGCCCTTCGTCCGCTCCAGCGTAGTCGCGATATCCACGACTTTTACGTTGGCATCGAACATCTCGACCATCTCTTTCTCTTCCGCCTCGCTCCAGGCCTTTCCGGCTTTCGGCGGACCGTCCTTCTTAACCTGCTCCGCGCCCACGCCCTTAACTGCCCCGAGCAACGTGTGCAGCGCCCTTACGGTATCAGCCTGCTGGTAAGGAGAATCCTCGCCATGCTTCTCGCCTGATACCGGATCTATTCCGTCAGCCAGCTTCTCTACCACTTCTATAGCTCTGTCCATTTCCATAATGAACCTCCCGTTTTGCCGCGAACACCCTATTGTGCCGCGCTGAATACAGCTAGACGCATGAAGATAGTTCTGTGTATCGGGGAAAACCTTACAAGAGCAGAAAAGCCGAAAGGACCTGGCAGGAAAGTGCAGCATAGTGGTAACGGGCTGAAGAAAGGAGGCCTGTTACTGCGAGGCAAGATGCGGCGCGGTACACTGAAGGGCAGGTCCGAGCAGCCTATGGTTCCAATATCCTCTGGTTATTTCTTGGGCCTACCGGGCACAAAGCCGTGATCGGCCTCGAAATCCTTACCCTCATGGCCCATGATCTCAATCTTTTCATACCTGCCGTAGTTCTCATCGGCAATGTCTGCCATCTCACGGGTTATGCCGCCCTCTTTGAACTCAATACACCACATCGCCACCGGCCGGTGGCGGTGGCAGAGCGAATATGCCCGCCTGATGTCGTTCCAGGGATCTATCTGGCCGAGGATCGGAGCGCCGTCCGAAAGAAAATAGATCGTATCCACTTCATCAAGCAGCCAGCCCACTTCCATGCCGTCATACGACCTCGTACCAAGCGACAGGTCCATTTCGAAGGCACGTTTAGCCCCCGCTTTTTTGTCGTTCATGAGGCCGCCTTCATAAATAATCTCAACTTTGCCGCCGAAATCCACGACATTTACCATGACGTGATCCTTGAGTATGTTGCATGTCTCGGCCAGGTTCATGACCATCGAGCCCATGCGGTTCGGATTCATGGACGCCGACGAATCGACGACAAACACAACTCTATCCGAAAAAATCGGCAGCCCGTAGAAATAACCTGTCTGCGGCACCTCGACATCCTGTACCCGCGTCTCTGCCCGGTAGGCCTGGGTTTTAGCTGAATCGACCTGGAACGGGCCGCCCTTGGTCTTCATCCAGGTCGTCCATTCCTCTGCGGTCTTTCCGTGCTGCTCCCCGGCAATGGAACTCAGCGCGTGAACCAGATCGCACCGCATCCGGCCCGTTTCCCTGGCAAGACGCTGGACGAGTACCGGCATTGACTGCTTCATGGGAACAGCGCCAATCGCGTCGCAAACTGGAACGAGCACCGTCCAGGGCGCGTTCGGCACCATGCCGGCAAGAATCGGCACGGAACTTTCACTTCCTATTGCGGCGCACGCACGCGCGGCGTCAGCCTGCACTCGAATGTCCTGGTTCTTGAGCGCCGCGTGAACAGCAGGTAAATACGCGGGGTTCTTGAATTCCGCAAGTCCCATGCACATAAGTGACGCGCCGTGGTAATCCAGGTTCGGAGCCGACATCATGCCGTCCACCTGCCTGACCACGGGGCGGTCCTTGAGCGCCTCCTGGCACACGCTGCCCAGCTGACTTTCGGGAACTTCCGCTCCGGTCATGGCTTTGTAAAGCACCCACGCGCCGGCCGTGGCCGGCGTCTTTACCGGGACGGCATCTATTTCAGCGTCAACACTGGCATCACGGGCGAACGCGGCTGCCATCATTGCATAGAGCACCGTCTGCCTGTCCCTGCTCTTGAGCAGGTCCTTGAGCAAGCCCGCCGCGGGATTCGCTTTGACTTTGGCCGGCGCGTTCTTCTTTGGTTTCTTCGGTTTCCTGGGTTTCCTGACCTTTCCGCCTGCACGCTCGGCCGCGGCTTCGGCGCTCTTATAGATCGTTTGCCCTTCCTTCTCTGCCTGGTGATGACGCGTCATGGCCTCAGCGGCGAGGATCCCCGCGGCGAGGGCCGTGCTTTTCGGGTCCTTCTTTAGAACGCCCTCGGCGTGGGCCAGCGCATTTCCATTGCAGGCCGCCAGCAGGCATGCCTTTCCAAAGCCGCCCTTCTGGTCCTTTGACAGTTTGATCAGCGCGTCCGGCACGTCGTCCGGAGCCTGGAACCCCCACCGGGCCTTAGCTCCCTGCCCCCTCAGACCAAGGGCCAGGCCCACTTCATCGTCAAGATCATCTACTTCTTTAACGCCCGCGAATACGGTGATGGAAAGAAACGTCAAGGCAAGCAGACTCATGGCAGTGCGCATGGCTCCTCCTAATGGTCTTGTAGGCTTACCAGTGTTTCCGGATCGGAATGCCCGCTTCGATAAGCTCTTGTTTGATTTGCGGGATTGTAAATTCGCCGGTATGGATCATACCCGCGATGATAGCCGCGTCGGCATGGGCTTTTTCAAAAACTTCCGCAAGGTGCGCAGAGCAGCCGGCCCCGCCGGATGCAACCACAGGTACAGACACGTTCTCCGCTATCATCTTTGTAAGATGGATCTCAAAACCTTCCCGCGTGCCGTCTGCATCAACAGAATTCACAACGATTTCACCAACGCCTAGGTCCACGGCCCGCTTTGCCCATTCCAGGGCATCCATTCCGGTATGTTCACGGAACCCGCGCGTTGTTATCTCGTAGCCGCTAGGAAATTTCTCTTTGTCGGGCGCGGCCACCGGATCCATCCCTAAAACTATGCACTGGGCGCCGAACGCGTTCGCGCCGTCAGCGATGATCTGGGGATTCACTACGGCCAGCGAGTTGACCGACACCTTTTCGGCCCCGGCAAGAAGCGCACGCGACATGTCTTCGACCGACGAAATACCGCCGCCCACCGCAAATGGTATCCGAACGGCCTTGGCGACTTCGCGGACCATATCGATATCAATAGGACGTCTTTCAGCGGAAGCGGTGATGTCATAGAAGACCAGCTCATCGCAGCCTTCATCATAATATTTCGCCGCCATCTCCACGGGATCGCCCAGGTCGACGTTGTTCTTGAACTTCACGCCCTTGGTCACACGCTTCCCGTGAATGTCGAGGCAGGGTATAATTCTTCTCGTCAGCATTTCTCTGTGCCTCTCTGTGGACTCTGTGAGAGATCGCTCTTCATGGATTCCATTTCGTAAAATTCTCAAGCAGCCGCAGTCCGATCTTGCCGGATTTCTCAGGGTGGAACTGCGTGGCCACCACGTTCCCTTTTCCCATCACAGAAGCGAATGTCACTCCCGCGTACTCGGTGGTTCCCAGGATTTCTTCGGGAACTTTCGGTGCCGGATAAAAGCTGTGCACAAAGTAGAATTCGCTTCCCTCTTCTATACCGTCGAATATCGGGTGCTGCTGCTTTATCTCAACGCTGTTCCAGCCAATCTGGGGCACCTTGTCCCGGGGATTCGGCGGCTGGAATTTAATAACATTCCCCTCCAGCAGGCCGATACAGTCGGCGTCATCCTCCTCTGAGTGGGAAAGTATGATCTGCGTGCCAAGGCAAATGCCCATGAAAGGAGTTCCCTGCGCCGCAACCTTGCGGATGACATCAGCCAGCCCGGTGTCGTTCAGCGTCTTCATGGCTGAGCCGGCGGCGCCGACTCCCGGGAAGATAACCCGTTCCGCCGACAGTATTTCATCAGCGGAATCCGTGATTACCGACTCCACCCCTATGGTGTCGAGCCCCAGCTTCACGCTGGTAAGATTTCCGGCTTTATAGTCAATGATAGCTAACATTTTGTGCCCTGTCGTAAATTACCATACTAGAACCGCCCGCTGGCTCCCGCAAGCGGAAAGGAGGGAAGATAGAGCCTGAGAATTGAAACCTGAGACCTGAAGGGGGCAGAAGGGAATGTTTTCAGGTTTCAGGTCTCAGCCTTCAGGTCTTCTTATTCCCCGCCGATGGCTAGGAAAGTCTCTGCTGCTTCGCGCAAATCGGCGATGGGATCGCGGCCATACTCGAATTCCATTCCCCAGTAGCCCTCGTAGCCTGCAGCAAGGATCTTCGGAACGATCTCAGCGTAAGGGATATCGCCTTTGCCCTGCGGCACGCCCCTGTCTGGGCTCTCCGCGCAGTGGATATGCGCGACGCAGCCGATGTTTTCGGTAAGGTCCTCCATATAATCCTCGCGCATGCGGTGCATATGATAGATGTCATACAGCAGCCGCAGGTTCGGGGATGCTATGTCCGTGACAAGGTCCAGGCCGAAAGTCGCTCGATCAGCCATATAATCAGGATGGTCGAATGTATTGAGCATTTCAAAGAGAAGCATGACCCCGTTATCGGCCGCATCGGGGAGCAGCTCCTGAAGGCCTGATTTTACATTATCGTGGCCCACGGCGTCCGACATGCCGGCGCGGCTGCCGCTGAAGACCACGACGTAGGGAATCTTATTTTCGCCTGCCAGGTAGATCAAATCCATGATTTTCGGTATCAAAACTTCATGGTTTTCGAGCCGATTGAGCCCAATTTCTATACCGGGCGCCATGAGGCTCAGCACTTCGAGGCCCGCTTTCCGCGCAGGCCCGACGT
>JBFIFS010000181.1:0-4759 GCA_041602695.1 Kiritimatiellia bacterium | reverse complement strand
CGCCGCCGCACTGATATCGCCGGCGAAGAGGGCGAGATCAACGTTGAGGACCTTGTTGCCGACAGGGGCTGCATTATCACGACAAGCCATGCCGGCTATATCAAGCGCGTTCCGATTGATACCTACAGGGCGCAGAGACGGGGCGGCAGGGGTGTTGCCGGGATGAGCACCAAGGAAGAAGATTACGTTGAGCATCTGTTCGTGGCAAATACCCATGACTACATTTTGTTCTTCACGGAGCAGGGCCGGCTTTACTGGGAGAAAGTCTACGAGATCCCTGAGGCCACCAGGACCTCGAAGGGCAAGGCCATCGTAAACCTCCTCAGCATCCAGAGCGAAGAGAACATAGCTGCAATGATCAAGGTGCGTGAGTTCTCTGACGACAAGCATCTTGTGATGTGCACGGAGCGGGGCATTGTCAAAAAGACAAATTTGTCCGATTACGGCAATCCGCGGGCGGGCGGCATCATCGGGATCAATATTGATGACGGCGACAGGCTGATCAGCGTGAAGATGACCGATGGTAATAACGATATCATGATAATTACACGCAACGGAATAAGCATACGTTTCGCGGAATCGCAGCTTCGCGACCAGGGCCGTGCCACGCGCGGAGTGAAGGGCATCACTCTGGCTAAGGACGATGTGGTGGAGAGTATGGACATCGTGCGGGACGACACGACTCTGCTCGTATGCACGGAGAACGGTTACGGCAAGCGAACGGAGTTCGGGGAGTACCGGTCGCAGAGCAGGGGCGGAAAGGGCATCATAGCCATCCGTACCTCAGAGAGAAACGGTGTTGTAGTTGGGGCTCATGCTGTACGGGAGACGGACGCTCTCATGCTCATCACGGCCAATGGTGTCATGATCAAGATGCTGGTCAATGATGTAAGGGTGATTGGCAGGGCGACCCAGGGCGTTCGCCTGATAAATCTGGGCGAAGGTGACAAGCTTGTCGCGGCCACCACGGTTGAGCCGGAAGATGACAGCATTCTTGATGAGGCCCCGGCCGAGGGCTGATACATGCTGCTGACTTGCTGTCAGGCTCACAGGGCTCACGATTATTGACGCTCCTGCTTTCTCTCTGTATATTAGGGAATTCATGGAGGCTAATATTATGAAGCACTATTCAGTTCTTTTCGGAATACTTCTTTTCACGGCTGTGACCAGCCATGCCCTGCAGAGGTCTGAGCTTTCACCCGCGGCCCAGGTCCTTGTTCCTGAGGGTGGTGGGCTGGTGACCATCATCACCCACGGCGGAAAGAAATATGAGGGCGTTGTCACCATGGAAGACTCCATGAAGGTGATGCTCAAGTTCAAGAAGCCGGGCGGCACGATCTTTCAGTCGGTTCCGATCATGAAGTCCGACATAAAGACCAAGGAGCCTAAGGACGTTGCGCCGCTACTTTTCAACAAGCTCATGGAATACAAGCTTAGCGAAGAAATGGCGCTGCCCGAATCGCAATACAGGAGTGGGATTGCGCTCTTCGATGAGTTCATCGAAAAAGTTCCGGATTACCCCGAAATCGGCAAGATCCGTGAGCTCCGCCAGAGCTTCGCGGCTGAGCTGGGTAACCTGGGGCGCGGGCTCAAGAAGGTAGGCAGTGAATGGACAACGCCGGTCTGCGGTACGGTCAAAGAGTTTGATCTCTACACGAGCCAGATGAAAGAGCTTGAGGAGCGAGGCGATTTTGCGACGAATGAGAAGGTGAGAGAGTTCCACGCGGGCCTTATCGAGAAAAGGCGCCAGGCTGTCCGGAGCCTTCCCGGGATGGTTCGATCCACTGTGCCGCAGCTGATCTCTTCGGGTCAGTACGAGACGGCCGTTAACGAGGTCGTGTCTTTCATGCAGTTCTGGTGCGATCAGGTCGTCAGGGCGGAAGGCCCCGCGGCGTCTGTTATCAAGCAGATGGACTTCGGGCAGATCATCCAGCTGGAGCGCATGATCATGAGCTCGTACGTTAAGGCCGGGAAAGGCAATGAAGGGACGAATCCTTCTCCGAGCAGCCGGACAATGGTGTTTGTGCCCGGCGGATACTTCCTTATGGGCAAAGAGGGAAGCGATTCCGCCAGTCCTGATTTCCCGCTGCACATTGTTTACGTGTCTCCTTTCATGATCGGCAAGTACGAGGTGACGAACAAGGAATACAGGAAGTTCATCGCGCATGTCAAAACCACCGGTGATTCGTCAATGGACCACCCTGATTCACCGCTGATGAAGAAGCATGACCCCGAGGGGTGGAAACACCCGCATCTCAGCAGGGACGACCAGCCTGTTGTCGGAGTAGACTGGTTTGACGCCTATGCCTACTGCAAGTGGAAGGGCTTGCGCCTGCCGACCGAGGCGGAGTGGGAGAAGGCCGCCCGTACGATGGATGAGCGAAAATATCCATGGGGAGACAAAGCGCCGAAGGAGATGGAGGCCAACTACGCGCGCTCCCGCTCGTTCATGGCCGCGGAGATGGACAGGCAGCATCCGCCAAAGGCGCCTGAGCCGCAGGGCGGATGTGCCTGCGTAAAGAAGGAGATGCCTCCGCCCAGTCCTACTGTGCTGCCTGAAGAAACGTGGAACTGCAACAAGCAGCTTCCTCAGCAGGCCATCGACGCGATTAATAACGACTTCATGATCTGGGACAAGAAATACAAGCTCGCGAATGGGATAATGCATATGGCCGGCAATGCGGCTGAATGGGTCTATGACTTCTATGATCCCGGATATTACTGGAAGTCTCCGGTCGAAAATCCCAAGGGACCGGCCAAGGGCACTTATCACGTTTTCAGGGGTGGCTCCTATCTCAGCACGACTCCTGATGAGCTGGCGACCTATCTGCGCGGCTTTCCTAAGAACGCGAAAGAAAAGGCCGGCTGCATGGCTGACGGCAGGCCGTTTATAGGCTTCCGCGTGGTCCGAGATCTGGGTGTGTCCGGGGCGTTTCATGAGGAGCTCAGGGAGAAGAAAGCGTCTGATGGCAAGAGTTTTGACCAGTTCGTGCACGAGCTGGACAAGAAGAATGAAGAAGATTCGGAGTAAGGCTCGGCTGTACAGTGCTTTTTCTTTGTCTCGGCGTGTTGACAGCGTCAGGCCTATGTGGTAGTGTCCGCTCCCCTAATCGAATTCAGAAGCAGTGAATTGAGGATTTGAGATGAAGAAAGCTAAAAAGAGCGTCAAGAAGCCGGCAGCTAAGAAGGCCGCCAAGAAGAAACCCGTAAAGAAGCCTGCCGCGAAGAAGGCCGCGCCCAAGAAAAAGGCGGCCGCCAAAAAGGCTGCGGCGAAGAAGAAGCCTGCCGCCAAGAAGGCTGCGCCCAAGAAGAAGCCTGCCGCGAAGAAGGCCGCGCCCAAGAAGAAGGCTGCCAAGAAGAAGACCGCGCGAAAAGTGATCAGAACAGTCTCGGTTAAGCCTGCTAAGAAAACCCGCAAGATCAGGCTCACTGCCAAGACGGAAGAAGAATACAAGGCGCTTCTTATTGCTATGAGGAACCGTCTTACGGGACAGATTGCCGCGCTTAAGGGCGACTCTCTCCAGAGGCAGGACGCTGTTAACTCAGAAGAGGACGGCACGGACGCGTTCGAGCGTCAGTTTGCGCTCAACCTGGCCAGCACAGAGAATGATGTTGTTTTTGAGATAGATGAAGCGCTGCAGAGGCTGGCCCAGAGGACCTATGGCGTGTGCGAGCAGTGCGGCGGCGGAATTGAAGCGGCACGTCTTAAAGCGCTGCCCTTCGTCCGTATGTGTATCGGCTGCAAGACAGAGAATGAAAAAGGCACGCGCAGGTTCAGACCTACGCCAATGTAAGCAGCCTTCGTTTTCTGACGCATCTGTTCGCGCCTTCTAAGGGAGACTGGATGCTGGTTGTTCTCATAATTCTCGGTGTTGTGTGCGCGGACCAGATTACCAAGCTGGCCATTATCACTCGTTTTGCCCATGGCGAGAACATACCTGTAATTCAAGGGCTTTTAGATCTTCGATACGTGCGCAATACGGGCGCGGCCTGGGGAATGTTCGCGGGCTATGGAACCCCGCTTGTGATTCTTTCCATAGTGATGCTGGTGGTGATCTTTGTTTACAGGCGCCAGTTCCTTTATGATACCGCCATGCACCGCGTGGCGGGCGGGTTGATGACCGGCGGGATAATCGGCAACCTTATCGACCGCATTAAGATGGGGTACGTGATCGACTTTCTTGACTTCTATAGAGGGTCAAAGCACTTTCCCGCATTCAACATAGCTGATTCCGCGATATGTGTGGGGGTCAGTCTCTATATATTGACACAGGTGCTTGAGGTCCTGAGGGAAAGAAAGGCGCCGGCGGAAGAGAAGTGAGCATTGAAGCCTACTTTCTTGTGGGGCCGACTGCTTCAGGGAAGAGCGACGTCGCGCATCTTCTGGCCCGCAGAATGTCTCTGCCGATCCTGTCGATAGACTCCATGCAGGTTTACCGGGGGCTTGATATTGGAACAGCCAAGCCGACTCCTGAGGTGCGGCGCGGTATCACTTACTACGGCATAGACATTGTTCCTCCCAGTCAGGACTTCAGTGTTGCCGAGTTCCATGAATACGTTCTAGGGGCTATTTGCGGGGTTTCGAGTGAAATCATTGTCTGTGGCGGAACAGGACTCTATTCTAAAGTGCTTGCCGAGGGGATGGACAATGGGCCGGAACCGGATGAAGAGCTGAGAATGGAATGGGAGAATGCCGTCGCCGAGGGGCGGATAGGCCTCTTGAAACAAGAGCTGAAGGCGGCGTCTCCAGACGCGTTTG
>JBFIFS010000180.1:0-4791 GCA_041602695.1 Kiritimatiellia bacterium | reverse complement strand
GGGCCTTCCATCCGCCGCCACGGATGCGCTTATAAGGAGAAGGGATCTTGCCCGGCCACCTGGCAACAACCTTAGTGATGTATCCTTGCTTCGGAGCAACCGCATCACGGATCAGGCTTCCCGTCTTGCCCGTCTTTCTGTCACGCTTTGGTGCCCGCCGCACGTACAGAACCGTTTCTCCGCTGTCAAGCGCGGCATCAATGATACCCCTGAGCCGCAGATCAAGATCGCGCTGCGAACAGTCCTTGAGCATCTCGTAGATCGCAACCCGCTGCTGGGGCTGCCATCCAGCGGGGTCTGTCATGGAGACGTGCTTTAGTCCCGCAACACTCCTGGCACTGAAGAACTCCGTGCCGTAAAGACGGTAGTCCGAGACGAACTGCAGGTGATGCATGAGGCTGCGATCCTCGGAAACAACAACAGAATGCGGAGACGCGAAGCCGGCCAAGATGCGGGCGTTCTGGTCGAGAAGGAACCGCTCCAGATACGCCTCGCCGGACCTCAGAGCAACTGATCTCATTCCCACTGACATGGCAACAAGCACAACGAAAGCTGTTACAGCAAGGGAAACACTGGAGGGGCGCCCCTGCGGCTGGTACTCGCCGCCTATTTTCCTGCCAAGCGTGCTCATCAGCCAAAACATGCTCATCAGCAGTGCAGGCAGCAGGACAAGGAAGAAGCGCGCGAAACCGAGACCCTCAGGCGACCAGTAGTATGCGGAATAGACGAGTGTGGTAGGAAGGACCCAGCTGACTATCACCAGCCCTTTGCGCCATGACCACCAGAAAATCGCGACCATTCCCGCGAGCCCCAGCGGAAACGTAAGCAGCATCCCGTAAGCGTTGAGTTGATACAGCACGTTGTCCCAGTTGTTGGTGAAGAACTCCCATGAGAAGCCCACGCTCTCATTGGTTGCTTCGTATCCTGTGGGCGAGCCGAAAGCGATCATGTTGTGCGCAAGCAGAACGCCGACCGGCGCAGCCCAGCTGATGATCAGCGCCGCCGTCCGCATGATTGATCGTTTCGTTGGCTCCTTTTCCTTCCTGTTGAAATAAACGACCAGCAGTATCGGCAGAATCAGCAGCACGTCGGTATAGCGTATCGTCGCAGCGTATCCGGTCAGGAAGTCGGCAAGGAAGGCCCTGGGAAAAGTGTTATTTTTCCACCAGGCAAAGAGAAAATAGAGGCCCCAGGCTGCGAAGAGGAAGTTCGAGGCATGGCTGTTCGGGTTGTGCGTTACCCACCCGACAAGCGGGCTGGCGCACATCAGCGCCGACGCCAGGAGCGCGTAGAGAGGCGGCGCCACGAGCCGAACGAGAAAGAATACTGCAAGTACACCCAGCGCCATAGATACAGGACTGACCCAATAAGCGGCTGACACTCCATGCACTTCACCTCCCATATTCAAGGCTGCCGCGTAAAGCGCGGGAAGCCCGATCGGATATTTCGGATAGAAACGTGCACTAGAATTGTCCAGATCATATCCGACCCACATTCGCCCAACGAACAGCAGAGGGTCATTTTCTCCGGTGACCGGGTCCAGCGTTCGGTAGGCCATGCTGCCGTGGCGTGCAAGCATCTTGCCCCCAACAAGATAGCCGTTTTGGTCTACCCCCCTGTGCGCAGGCACGAAGATCGGCATATTTATCAGAAGGAACAGCCCTGCGAGGAAGAACGCCAGCACGGTGTAAATTCGGCCGTCTAGATTTGAGCCATTGGGTTCATCTTCTTTCATGCGTTGCAGATTAACGCTTCCCGGCAACACCTACAAGCGCTCTCGATTCCCACTGCCTTGATAAAAGCCCCGCCCGCCACTATAGTTTGGCGTTGCTATAAGACTGCCGGCAATACCCAAACGAAAGCGAGTCTCACCATAATGAATAGATCACATCTTGCCGTGCCTGCCGTTGCGCTGACTGCTCTCTGTCTCACGTCCTGCGTCACTGCACGCACGCACCAGGACTTCGCCGACCTTGCCGATCGCGAGACGTCCACCGTTGAGGTCGACAAAGAATACCGGATCGGAGTATCGGGTGTCGTCGGCAGGATTGAGGACGAGCATATCCGCGTCACCTATGTCATCCCCGGCTCACCCGCTTACGGCAAGGTCAGGAAAGACGATATCGTCCGCGCTTACCAATATAGGGGAGTTGGCGGCAGCCCAGAAGCAATCAAAGCGACTACCGGAAAACGCATCTACCGGCTTGGCCGCGACTGGGACTGGCATCTCTACCTCACAGTTGAACGCCCCAGCCTGCGCAACGGAAAGGGGAACACCCTCACCTACGATCTGGTCATGCCAAGACCCACCGACAAGACCTATCACTTCGGGCCAACAGGATTCTTCGGATTTATCCATCCCGGCCACATTGAAGTCAGCCATGTCGCCGGGAAGTCACCCGCTGACGGCAAACTGAAAATTGGCGACCAAATCGTCGCCGTAGACGGCAAGCCCGTAACCGGCGATGTGTTCAGACTATTTACAGAATGTGTCGACCGCGCCGAGAGCAAAGAGGGCGCCGGCAAGCTGCAGCTGTCGATACGGCGAATCATTGAGAAGGATCCCTCTTTACCTGACGTCGAAACCCCTGGAAAGGCCCCAGCTGAGAAAACCGCTGACTCACCTGGTGAAAACGGCCTGTTATCCCGAGCGAAGCCGAGGAAGCTCACGAGCCTTAATGTCGAGCTGGACCTCGAGGTCCTTGGCTCATACAGCGAGACGGCCCCTGTCGGCTGCCCGAAAACTGATTCAATCATCACGAGGACGGCGGACGGCATCGTTGCCAGGGGCAGCGCACCTAAAGGCGGCTACGGCCGACTCGGAACAAGCCTGCTCGCGCTGCTGTCCACAGGCGAGAAGAAATACATCGAACACGTCGGAAAGGTGGTCCACGCGGCCGACTGGGCGAAACCTGACATTGAGCTCCCTATCACAGGCGGGTCGGTCAGCTGGCACAGGTCGTACAAACTGATAACGCTCTGCGAGTACTACCTGCTCACCGAAGACAAGTATGTGCTCCCAGCCATAAAGACTTATGCCAACACGATCGCCAGGGGACAGGACGCGGCGGGTCTCTGGAACCACCAGGCATCAAATCCCGATGCAAATTTCGGCAAACTCCACGGCAGGCTGTACGGCTACGGGGCAATCAATCAGACATCTGTAGCGCTCTGGATAGGCCTGATCCTCTCAAAGGAATGCGGCGTCAAAGACCCCGAAGTGGATATGGCGGTCGACAAAACACACAAGCTCTACAGTTACTGGATCGAGAGAGGAAAGCTCCCGTACGGCAATCACGGGGCCGGCGAAAAATTCTTCACTAACAATGGAACGAGCGGATCCGTCGCCGTAGGCTTCGCCCTCATAGGTGACAAGAAAGGCGCGTCGTTCTTCTCGAGAATGTCCGCCGCCGCTTCAAAGGAAATTCTAACCGGACATACGGGGCCATGGTTCAATATATTCTGGTCAGGCCTCGGAGCCAACGTCGCCGGACCCGAAGCCACTAAAGCTTATGCGAACGAGCTGCACTGGTTCCGAACGGTCACCCGCACGTGGGACGACAGGTTTCTTCATATGGAGGCATGGGGATGCGGACCCGGAAGCCACGGGCTGGGCAGCAGCGGGTCGACACTCCTGAACCTGTCAGCGGCCCGGCGCAAACTGCGCATCACCGGCAGGGACATGGACAAGTCGCTATGGCTTGATGCTGAAACCGCGCAGAGGATCGTAGACGCGGCCAATATCGATTACGCTTCGCAGGATGTCGAAGGGCTGCTGAAGCTGCTCGGCCACGAACTCCCCCCCGTGCGCACAAGGGCATCCGAAATGCTCGCGATCAAGGACGCGCAGGTAGAGGACGAGGTCATGGCTCTTCTCGCCAACGGCAGCCGCAGCCAGCGGATAGGCGCTATAAAGGCAATTGGAGCACTCAAAATAGACGCCGACGACGCGCTCATGGCCGTCGTCAGGGACCCCAAAGACGATCTATGGATACGTCAGCTCGCCCTGCGGAGGCTCACCATGCTCGATGGCGCGAGCAATCATGCACCCGAACTTCTCTCCATGCTCGCGGGCGACAAGGATTACGATGTCCAGGGCAGGTTTGACCAGGACCTGGGCAGCGCGATCGTCAAGCTGACCAACTCTGACCCCTACGCCGCCGGGCTGGACAAGGACCTGCTCTACAAAGCTGTCGGTAAACTTCTCGACCACAAGCGGCAGGAGGGGAGAGGCGCGGGCATGAGCCTGCTCAAGAACATCCCGCTGGAAGACCTGCACATCATGGCCGAAAGGATGATCTACGTTATCGAAGACAAAGACCGCACATACGTTTCTTACCATGGCGACGGACACAGACAGACCGGCCTGGACATCCTTTACGGACACAATATCGATGAATCGCTCGATCTTACGGTCAACACCATCAACGAGAAGGTGGGCCGCGGCTGGCGCGCGAGGAACCGGAAAGCCTTCATGAAAACATGGGGCGGCGAGGCCAAACGGGTAATCCCGCGAATCAAGGAAGTGCTCGGCGAGGGAGCCGACGAATTCGTCAAGATCATCGAAGAGGCCGATACCGCGAAAGAGATGATCAGCCTTGAGGACGCAATAAAACTCGGGCAGAAACAGTAGTTCCGGGACTTTCAATGTTCTTTACACACCGAGGATTTATCCACTACATTGCGTACGCCTGCAATCCGGAGGGGTGGCAGAGTGGACGAATGCGCCGGTCTTGAAAACCGGAGAGCCGCAAGGTTCCGGGGGTTCGAATCCCTCCCCCTCCGCCATGC
>JBFIFS010000179.1:0-4814 GCA_041602695.1 Kiritimatiellia bacterium | reverse complement strand
TTCCTACAATGGGTTTCTTCTGCATAGCGCATATTTATATGGCAAAAACCTGCGTTTGGGAAAGAATGAAACAGGTCCCGGGCCAGCCTTTCCTGCGAGGGGGCAGCCTTGTAAGTTCTGGACTTCACCTAGGCGAAAGTAGTAAATTAAAGGTTTATTGCACCGAAACATTATAGGAGGCTGATATGGCAACAATGGACAATTTGGCTGAGGCATTTGCTGGCGAGAGCCAGGCCAACAGGAAGTACCTTGCATTCGCGAAGAAGGCGGAATCTGACGGATACCCACAGGTGGCAAAGCTGTTCCGCGCTGCGGCAGAGGCGGAAACTGTTCACGCTCACGCTCACTTCCGCGTAATGGGTGGTATCGGTGAAACAGCCGATAATCTCTCCGCCGCCGTGGAAGGCGAAGGTTTTGAATTCGAAAAGATGTATCCCGGGTTTGTCGCTGAAGCAGAAGCTGAGGGCAACAAGCAGGCGGAAGTGTCTTTCAAGAACGCAATGGCTGTAGAGAAGATACACCACGGCCTTTACAGCGAGGCGCTTGAGTCGGTCAAGTCGGGTTCCGACCTTCCCCAGGAGAGCATTTACGTATGTCCGGTCTGCGGGAATACTGTAATCGGGTCCGTGCCGGACAAATGCCCGATCTGCAATGTCCCGGGCGACAAGTTCTCAGAAGTTGTCTGATAATCCGGCAGCTGACGTGAAGGCTGAAGGGGTGTCTAATAGAGGCGGGCGACCCCGGGTCGAGCTTACAGCTCCGGCTGGATCATATGCTGCCCTGGCGGCTGCCATACGGGCAGGGGCCGATTCTGTCTATTTTGGTGCGGGCGAGCTCAACATGCGCGCCCGCGCCTCAGCTTCATTTGACGAGAAGGACATACGCCGGATCGCGCGCATCTGCAGATGGTGCGGAGTTAAGGCTTATCTCGCCCTCAATGTCACGCTGTATGAAGGTGATATCCAGAGGATGCGCGAAGTTTGCGACGCGGCGCTGGCGGCAGGTGTTTCTGCTGTCATAGCTAGCGATATGGCGGTAATGGACTACTGCCTCGAATTAGGCATGCCGGTCCATGTCTCGGTCCAGGCGAATGTGGCCAACTCATGGGCGGTCAAGCATTACGCAAAGTACGCTGACGTCATTGTGCTGGCCAGGGAGCTTTCGCTTGAGCAGATAGCCGGTATCTGCGGGTACATACGCGACCATAATGTGTGTGGGCCCTCTGGCGAAAGGCTGCGGATCGAAATCTTTGCCCATGGTGCTCTCTGTGTTGCTGTTTCGGGGCACTGCTATATGAGCCTCGCGACTCACAATACTTCAGCCAATCGCGGAGCGTGTTACCAGCCCTGTCGGAGGCGCTATAAGGTGGTTGATGAAGAGACTGGCGATGAGCTCTCAGTGGAAAACAACTACGTAATGTCCCCGCGTGACCTCTGCACCGTGCAGTACCTCGACCAGATTCTGGATGCAGGGGTCGAGGTGTTGAAGATCGAGGGCAGGGGGCGTGCAGCTGATTATGTTTCTACCGTGACCCGCGTGTATAAGGAGGCGCTCGAATCCATTGAGAGGGGCTGTTATTCTGAAGAGAGTAAGGCGGTTTGGATTGATCAGCTTAGAACAGTCTTCAACCGCGGCTTCTGGGACGGCGGGTTTTACTGCGGCGAGAAGATGGAGAGATGGGCCGCGGGGCAAGACTCACGCGCAACGAGGAAAAGGGAGCAGATTGCGGTGGTCAGGAATTATTTCGCCAGGCCCGGGGTTGCTGAGTTTGTGCTGTGGCAGAAGGAGCTTCTTCCCGGTACAGAACTTCTTTTCGAAGGGGGCACGACCGGTGCAGTTCGGGTTATTGCCGACGAGTTAAGGGTCAATGGTGAGGTCGCGGACAAGGCGCAGAAGGGCGACGTTGTGACGGTCGCCGTTTCTTCCAGGGTGCGGCGGAAAGATAAAGTATTCGTGCTTGTTCCGGAGCTCGGCTGAAAGCCTCCGTAAATGCTTGAAGGCGGCTGCGGGCAGGAGTACAATCTGAAAAGTTCACAGACGAGGGGTGATTTATGACTACGCTTGGTACGATCGAGTTCAAGAACGATGAGGGACACAGTTTTGACTTCAGAATCTATCCGATGGACGCTCAATACAAACCCGGGCATGGCGGCGTTTATGTAATAACCAGGCGCCATGACGAGCCTAAACATCATCACGGTCATCATATTATCTTTATCGGTGAGACGGACGACATGGCGACCCTGCTGGACGAACATCCGGAGAAGGCGAGGTTCGATGCCGAGGGCGCTAACTGCTGCTGCGTGCACGCCACGCAGGACGCGGAGGCGCGTAAGCGTATAGCTGGCGAGCTTGCCTCAAAGTATCTGTCGGAGTAGAGTCCGGTCAGGGGGGCAGAGGGAAGCAATGGCAGGAGATCTGAGCAGTCCAGGGGACGGTTCACCCCATGCGCCTTCATCTCACGGAAAGAAGTTTATTCTTGTAAACCCGCCCTCTTCCGAGGAGGCCTATCACAGCTTCATTGATTTTGCAGCGGTCTTTCCCCCAATCGGGCTGATATCAATCGGAGCCGTCCTGGAGGACCTGGGCTGCGACGTGTCGGTGCTCGATGCGGATGCGCGGCGCCTGGGGCTTTCCCCGGCAGTTGACGAGGTCGTTGAGGCGGCCCCTGATTTTGTAGGACTGACCACGATGACGGCCGTCATGGGGATCGTGGGCAGGTTTCTTGCTGAGGTAAAGGGCAGGCTGCCAAATGTTAAGATCATTGTCGGGGGTCCTCATGCATCAGCGCTGCCTGCCGAGACGCTGGAGGAGTATCAGTTCATCGACATTGCAATTGTGGGGGAGGGAGACGAGACCGTTCGTGAACTGCTTCCTCTGCTTGAGAAGGGTGATGACCTCTCGCCGGTCCGCGGGATTGCCTTTAGGAAGGACGGTGAAGTTGTTGTCACCGAAGAACGGCCCTTGATAGAGGACTTGGGGTCGCTGCCGATGCCGGCCTGGCACCTTCTGGATTCCGGGCTTTACCGGTCCTACGCCTGGAACAACTGGGTGAGCGGGGCGAGGAAGCCGCTTGGTGTCGTCTTTACAGGGAGGGGCTGCTACGGCAAATGCAATTTCTGCGCGTCCCACTGCGTCTTCGGCAGGCGGATCCGCTACTTTCCTGTTGAGCGGATCAAGGCCGAGATAGATCATCTGGTCCGAACTTATGGCATAAAAGTTCTCTACTTCCAGGACGACACCTTTACGGCCAATCGCAGGATCGTTAATGAGATATGCGATTTCCTGATCGAGCGCGGATACAGCGATCGCATGGAGACGATGGTTTCAGCAAGGGTGGATGCTGTCCATGCGCCAACGCTCAAGCACATGCGCGAAGCCGGGATCCGCTGGATATGTTTTGGGGTGGAGAGCGGAAACGACGAAATCCTCAAGAGAATGGGGAAGAACATCTCGGTGCAGCAGATCAGGGACGCATACAGGACGGCTCGAGAGGCCGGCCTGTTTATCGCAGGCAACTTCATGCTGGGCCACATTGGAGAGACGCGCGAGACGGCACTGGCGAGTATTGACGTGGCGTGCCGGCTGGACCAGGACTATGTGTCCTTTGCGATTGCCATACCTTTTCCGGGAACAGAGCTCTATCAATACTGCATCGATAACGCGATTAAGCTGCCTTCCTGGGACTCTTTCGGCAGCGTGAATTCGCCTCCCATCCCCCTGAATCCAGGGCTGGGGGCGGAGGAGCTTATGGAGCTGCGCGCCCTCTCTGTGACGCGTTTCTTCGCTAGGCCCGGCTATGTGCTCAAAATGCTTGTAAGGTTTAAACCGCTGGCCGTAATTCGTGATTTCGCGAAGATGTACCTTGCGATGAAGCGCGAGCAGAAGGCGAAGCGGTTCTGAACTGCGCGGCCGGAACCGGTACTAAACAGGCGCTGTCTTTAAGCACCTTCAGCTTGTCCGGGTACTAACCCACTGTGAAGCGCTCTGACGCTGCCGAACTTCTTAGGGTTGCGCCACATGTAAATGGTCGCTGTAAGAAAGATGTGAAAGCGTCGGGGGATTGCCGATATTTTCAGTGGGCGTATAAAGGGTCAAGCTTGCTACTGGGCGAGCGTGCTCCTATTATTCACGGATCTAGAATGAAGGGAGTATGAAGCTATGCAACTGTTGAAGAAGCTATGTGAGACGCCGGCCGTCCCGGGGCGCGAACAGAAGATCATTGATCTCATGAAGGGCGAGCTGTCGAAGTCATGCGATTCGGTATCCGTCGACGCCATGGGGAACGTTATAGGGGTGAAGAAAAGCGGGCGCAAGAACGCGCGGAAGGTCATGATCTCCGCCCACATGGATGAGATTGGCTTCATAGTGCAGCATATTGATAACAATGGATTCCTGCGATTGGCCCCGCGCGGCTATCACATGCCGAGGACACTGTGTTCACAGCGCGTTCGAGTGCTGGGGAAGAAAGAGCTTGTCGGCGTGGCGGAGGTGACTCCGTCCAGGGGCGACCCCAAGAAGCGGGACGAGGTCCCCAAGATCGACGGCATGTTTGTGGATACTGGGTTGGGGAAGGCCGTAAAGAAGTTGGTGTCAGTGGGCGATATCGTGGTTCTCGAAAGGTCTTTCCTCGATCAGGGCGACGTCTATATATCCAAGGCTTTTGACGACAGGGTCGGGTGTTACATGCTCATCGAGGCAATGAAGCGAGTTCGAAGAAAGAAGCTGCCTGTGGATGTTTATGCCGTTGGGTCTACACAGGAGGAGGTGGGGCTGAGGGGAGCAAAAGGTGCGGCGAAAGGCGTTGTTCCCGA
>JBFIFS010000178.1:0-4830 GCA_041602695.1 Kiritimatiellia bacterium | reverse complement strand
TTCGTGTCCCTGGCTACTTTTCTGAGAAGAACGCGCTCGAAGTAAACTTCGTACTTTTTGCCCTTCTTGCGCCGGATAGCAATCGAGCCGTCCGTATTCTCTGTGCAGGAGCACTTTACTGCCGCGGCACCAACCTGCCTTGCCTCATTGGCGTCAACTTCGGATATGACGGCAGGGAAGGAGCGCTGCAGGTATCCAAACGTGTCGGCGCGAACGCGTGTGATACTGGTCTTTGCCTTGATCTCTGCGGCGAGAAGGTCTCCGAGCGCGCCTGAGCCGCTTAGCTGGACGTTACCGTGGGAGTCCGTCTCCTTGATGAACTTGCTTGCGATGGCAACGCCCTTGGCGTCCGCAATGCCCTCTGAAACCGCGACCACGCAGCGGCCGTATTTCTTGTATACGCTTTTAACGTCCCTTATGAACTGGGGCATTGAGAATGCGCGCTCCGGCAGATAGATAAGGTGGGGGCCGTCGTCCTTGTAGACACGTGCGAGTGCGGAAGCAGCGGTCAGGAAGCCCGCGTGCCGTCCCATGATGACATCGATTTTCACTCCCGGGAGTGCCCTGTTGTCAAGGTTGTCGCCCATGAGTGCGCAGGCGACGAATTTGCCGGCGCTTCCGAATCCTGGAGTGTGGTCGTTTTCACGCAGATCGTTGTCGATAGTCTTAGGGATATGGAAGCAGTTCAGGTCGTAGCCGGCCTTGCTCGCTTCTTCATTTATTATGTGGGCGGTTTCGGCCGAGTCGTTACCGCCTATGTAGAAGAAGTGACGGACGCCGTACTTGTGGAGGACTTCAAAAATTGCATGGCAGTCCTTTGCAGTCGGTTTCTTTCGAACGGTGCCGAGCCCTGATGAGGGCGTGTTGGCGACTGCTTCGAGTGTCTTTGCTGTCTCCTTGCGCAGGTCAATGAGGTCTTCGGCGAGGATGCCCTTGATCCCGTGAAGCGCACCGTAGATCTTCTTTATCTGCTTGTGCTTCTTGGCCTCCAGAACCGCCCCGATAAGGCTCTGGTTGATGACCATCGATGGGCCGCCGCTCTGTGCAATCAGCATGTTGCCGGAAACTACTTTCTTCTTGCTCATGTGCTCTCCTGTTGTTGCAGGGTTTTATAGTATGAAGTCGTGAATTTGCACTCTTAGGGTTTGATGATCAAGGCAAATGTGTTACAAACCCAGTCATGGCCCGCGGAAACAGACGTCGACAAGGCAGAATAACAACTGCGATGAGGGAGAGGCTCCGTCTTTCTCCAGGGCAGTGTCTGCCGGGAGAGAAGACGGTATCAATTGCCGATGCGCTTGACTGTGTGCTGAAAGACGTGCGTATGGCCGATGAGCACTGGCTGAACAAGCTCAGGGCCTCGTGGGAGGAAGTGGCGGGAGATGTGGCCAGGCACACTCGTCCTGACAGGATAGACGGCAAGTGTCTTTACGTTGGCGTAGACAGTTCGGTATGGCTCAGCGAGTTGTCGAGGCACGGCGCCAAGCCGTTGCTGGGTAAACTCATCAAAGCCGGTTTCGGGGAGAAGGTCAAGAGCGTGCGTTTCCAGATAGACGCTGGAAACTAGAATGGCGACTCGGGCTGGTCGAGCACCTGTTCCGCCAGCTTGTTGATGTTAGGATCGTAGTTCAGGGCCATTCCCGCGTAGTAGGCAGACTTCTGTTCTCCACCCTCATGCAGGCTGCAGTATACGGCGGCCGCCACGTTCATCCGCCCCAGGGTCTTAAGGGCGGTCCTCTTCTTGCCCATGTACTTGTTGAAGAAATGAAGCATCTGGCGGACCGTGACTTCGCTCCAGGCAGCCTCTCGGGTACGCGTCGTGATCTTCTGGGCGTCAGCGCTTACAACATCGACCGCTCTGCCGTCTACGATCCAGCCCCACGCGTAGGGGTCATCTGTAAGCTCCTTCGCAAGGAATATCTTCATTTCCTCAAGCAGCTTCGCGCGGCCGAGCGGCTTTTCCATTTCGGCCTTCCCTTCGTCGGTGCTTAGATCCTTGTTTTGGGCCTCAAGTATGCTTACGGCCCCCTCGTAGTCGTTTACCTTGAGCAGGTCGAGGGCCTGTTGAGCGGCGGTCGCAACGAGGCCCTTTTCAGTTTCAACCAGGGCGGCATGCTCGGCAGCGAGACGGGCCTTTTCTTCCGCCTCCCTCCGCAGTCTTTCAGCTTCTTCCTCGGCCTGGCGTTTGTCTTCCTCGGCCTTTACATATGCAGCGCGCAGTTCTTCGATCTCGTCAGCGCGTTTCTTCGCTCTTTCAGCCTGCGTTTTGACGGAATCCCGGAGAGTGGTGAAAGACGTGGCGTACTCCTTGAGGGTTTTCAGGCGTTCAGCTGCTACGAGATGATTTCGCGAGTCCCTGCCTTCCTCAAAAGCCGTGACCGCCTCGTCCCGTCTTTCGTCAGCTTCAGTGAGCTTCTCCTGGAGGCCCAGGCAGTCGTCAATGAGGGATTTCGCAGCTTGCACGATCTTTGGGTCTGCAGCTGCCGGCGGAGGGACATCTATTTTGGCTGGTTCTGGCTCCTGTTTAGGCGGCGGCGGAGCGGCCTTCTTTTCCTCGTATCCCAGTCCCACGGGCGCTTCTCTGCCCTTGCTGTCCACGATCTTCTTTGGTTCTGCCGGCTTGGGTGCGGGCGGTGGAGCGGGGGAGGCGGCCGGACTCGCCGCCTCTTCATTTTGTTTGGGGGGTGGGCTTGGCGTCGTCTTCGAGGCCGGATAATTCAGAGGGCTTCCTGTCACCGTTTCTACCGCATTGCTGGCCTTCGCGGTGTATTCAGAGGCAGTGTTTATCATTTTGACCACTGATACATAGGCATTGGATACGGCAGCCAGCTCTTTGCCCATATCGGCGACGGCATTTTTGTAGGAGAGAAACTGTCTGCGTGCGAGAATCTCCTTCTGCTTCTTATCGTAAAGGTAGTATCCGCCTCCGCCGAACACGGCAAGGGCCAGGAGAATTAGAAAGATCACGAGCGGGGCCTTGGATGCGGGCTTCTTTGGTGCGGCGGCCTGAGGCGCCGCAGCAGGTGAGGAAGGCTTGCCTGTGGCGGGCGGCATCTTGACGGACTTCCGGGGGACGCGAATCTTTGGCATGGCTTTCGGTTCGGACGAAGATGAGGAGCTGGAGGCCGCCGCGGCGGAGGCCGCTGCTTTCACAGTCTTCGTGCGTTTGGTTATCATGATGCGCCCGGTCTTCTTCAGCTTGGAGAGCGATTTTTTTCGTCCGCCGCAGACCTGAATGCATTTCGCAAGATCGCTTACGAGTGATGAGTAGGTTGGATGGCGTTTTGCAGGCTCGCGCTGCAGCATGCGTTCAACGACCTGCACTACCTCGGGCTTCAGGTCCGGGCGGATGGAGGCGAGGGACTTGGGATTATGGTCCAGGCGCTTCTTTACAACGTCAATGGGAGTCTTCCCTTCGAACGGGGGCTTTCCCGCGAGGGCGTGATACAGGGTGGCCCCCAGGCTGTACATGTCCGAACGGCCGTCGGGCTTCTTTCGCAAGATCTTTTCCGGAGCTATATAGTACGGTGTCCCCCAAATCCCCTCGGAGGCCTGGCCGGCCACGGAAGCGATTCCGAAATCCACGAGTTTGGCGCTCAGCTTTTCGTCGAGAAGTATGTTCTCCGGCTTGATGTCGCCATGCAGCATGTCCTCGTCATTCGCGGCCGAGAGTCCCTGGGCGATATCGTGTCCGACCTGCATGACTAAGCCCTGGTCCAGCTTCTTGCCGCTTTCGACGAGGGCATCGAAACGTTCGCCGGAGATGAGTTCCATTACAATGTAGGGCTGGCCCTTTTCTGTGCCGAACGAGTAGATTTGGCAGATGTTTGGGTGGTTGATCTTGGCCGCGGCCTGTGCCTCGCGCTGGAAGGCTTCGATAAATTCTTTGTCCTCGCCGAGGGACTTAAGCATCACCTTGATGGCAACCTGGCGTCCTAGAAGCTCGTCCTTACCGATGTATACGGCGCCCATTCCGCCGGCACCGAGCATCTTGACGAGAAGGAAGGGACCCAGCTTGGCGGGCACCGTTACGCGTTCGGAACAGTCTGGACACTCGACTTCATCGAAGGAATCTATTCCCTCAACATCGATTTCGCATCCGCACTTGTGACAGACGGTGGTTGCTACACTGTCAGTCTCAACCCGCGCATCACTTGCCGGAGAAGCGGCATCAAGCACTTCTTCCGGCGCATTGCTTTCTTCGCTGTCCATATCCGAAGAGCACCCCCGCAATTAGTGCATCAAAAAATGCGCTAATTACCTCAGTATGAATAATATGTGGATACATTATTGATCTGCTTTCGGCTTGTCCACCACATTTTCCTGTGATAGCGTCCGCCACACTAGATTCTGGAGGGAGTGAGGGATGATCCATCCTGTGATATTTGAGATAGGCGCGCTGAAGATCACCTGGTTTGGGGTAATGCTGGCGACGGGTTTCTTTTCGGGCTACGTTGCCTGGTTATTCATAGGGAAGCGAGCTGGACGTGACAGCAACTTCGCCGCGGATCTCCTCCTCTGGATCATGGTTTCAGGTATCCTGGGCGCTAGAATAGCTTATATATTCGCGAACATGAGCTATTTCCTGGAAAGGCCACGGGAAATGATCATGATTACCGAGGGTGGGCTGGTCTATTACGGCGGCTTCCTGGGTGGCGGAGTTGGCATCTATCTCTTCTCAAAAATACGGAAAGTGCCGTTTGTATCCCTGCTGGATTTTGTCATAACTGCTGTCCCAGCTGCTCATTTCTTCGGAAGGATAGGCTGCTTCATCAACGGCTGCTGTCATGGCGCACCTGCGGGCGGGTTCTTTGGCGTTACCTACCCACA
>JBFIFS010000177.1:0-4838 GCA_041602695.1 Kiritimatiellia bacterium | reverse complement strand
GTCGAAAAGGTGGGCACGACCTCGGTGACAGTCCACGTGCGCATGTCGATATGCAAAGGTGACGCAGACCCGCTGACCGCTTTCGACGGGCGTGTGGTACTGGTGTGTGTGGATGATGACAGGCGTCCGATACCGGTTCATCAGTGATCCCGCGTCGCCCTGTCGGGCTATGCAGGACGAGTCAGTGATCGGTGTTCAGTGATCCTAGGGAGGGACGGCATTGCCGCTACGCTCCCCGGCAAGCCGGGGCAATTGCCCTTCGGGCTGCGCTGCCGTCCGGCCTGCCATGCGAAGCTCGCATAGCGAAGAATGGCCCGCAGAATGCGGGCCCTCCCATGTGCTGCGCTGGGACTTTTAGCAAGACGATTTCGGACGGGGTGCGAACGCCGCCCAAGGCTACTCAGCGATCTTCCAGATTTCCGTTGCGCTGTCGGATGCGCAGCCGGGACATCCCTTATCGCAGGCCAGGTCTGTCTTCTCGACACGGCCCTTGGCCGCAAGCGTCTCAAGCATTCCCTGGATGGCTTCCGGGGTGGAGTCGAAATGGATTGCTATGTCAGCGACGGCGGTTGGCCCGCATTTCCTGAGCATTGCTTCAATTTCGCGCAGCATAGATTAACCTACGAGTATCTTCAGGGCAGTGTCTTTGCTCAGCATATATCGAGAGTCGCCGACGCCGACAACCATGTTGGGGCTTCCGATGCTGTTGCGGATTACCCTTACAGTAGCTCCGCCGAAAAGGCCCATTTCCATGCTCTGTTTGTCTGAGTTGTCGATGATGATGTGCGTCGTGTCTTCCTTGCACTCGCTCAGAGGCTTTTGGTTAGCGCCTTTGCTGCGGCGTGCCATGCGGCGGCGCTGTCGGTCTTCCTTCTGTTGATCTTTATGCATCACGAGGCCCTCGGTTGTTTCGACTTGATGCGCAGGCCCGCGTAGAAGCACGCGAAAAGCATACCTATGACGGCGAGCCAGCCAATGGAGCTGGTAGGATGTTCAAAAAATGTCACTGTCTGGTAGAAAGCCGTGGACAGTGCCCAGGCCAGGGCCGTCAGGTAAGAAACACTGAAGATCGTCCAGCGTGCCCCGATTTCCCTGTAGATGGCTGCGATAGCAGCAACACAGGGCGCATATACGAGTATGAATATAAGATAGGCCACCGCTGAGGCCCTCCTGCCGAAATGTTTCGCCATGCCTGGAGGAGCGCCTTCATCTGAAGACGTCGCTGCGCGAACACCTAGCGGGTCGCTAAGCGAAGACCAGAAACCGGTGAAGCCTTCCGGGATAGCGCGAAATGCCTCCTGAACGCCGCCCCAGAAATCAAAAGGCTCTTCTTCCGATACATCGTCAGCAGCATCATCCTTCGTCTCGAGCTGCGTGTAAAGACTGTCCAGTGTTCCGATCACGGCCTCTTTGGCAAACAGCCCGGTAAAGAGCCCGACTGACGCCGGCCAGTTCTCTTCCGTGACGCCCATTGGCCGGAAGACCGGGGAAACCGCTTTGCCTGCAGCACTGAGGATGGACTCGCTGGAGCCTTCCTCCGCAAGTGATCCATCGGTGTCGATGGCGCTGCCGAGGCTCAGTACTATCACCGCGAGCATGATTACTTTGCCGGCCTTGATTATGAAGGACTTCAGGCGGTTCCAGGTGTGGTGCATTACGCCGGCGGCAGTTGGAATGTGATACGGCGGGAGTTCCATCACAAACGTGGAGACCTCACCCCGCAGGATGGTATGCTTAAACAGCAGGCCGCTGAGGATGGCGAGCACGAGGCCCAGCGCGTACATGGCAAAGATGAGGTGTCCGCCGTTGTCGGGAAAGAACACTGTAGCGAACATGGCGTAGACCGGAAGGCGCGCCCCGCACGACACGAAAGGATTGATCAGAACGGTAAGGATCCTGTCTCTTTCGTTCTCGAGTGTGCGCGTCGCCATAATTGCCGGCACGTTGCAGCCCAGCCCGGTGAGCATGGGGACAAAAGCCTTGCCGGGAAGGCCGATTATTCGAAGAAGCCGGTCCATGATAAACGCCGCTCGCGCCATGTAGCCGGAATCTTCGAGAATCGAAAGGCAGAAGAAGATCAGGAAGATGGGTGGAATGAAGGTGGATATTGTCTGGATGCTTCCTCCCAGCCCGTCCGAAAGAAATGCTATCAGAAACTGGGGGAGGCTGGTCTTGAGCAGGATCTCTTTGAAGCCGTCAACAAATATGGTGCCGCATAGAATGTCGAAAAAGTCTATGAAAGGTGCACCCACGTTAAAGGTAATGACGAACATGGCGAACATTACGGCAATGAATACCGGGATGCCGACTAAACGGTTTAGTGCAACCTTGTCGATTCGGTCGGAAATGGTGCGGCGCAGCTCGTCTTCGCGGTTCATTACATCGCGCACGAGTCCGTGGATGAAGCCGTAGCGTCCGTCAGCTATGACCAGGTCTATCTCATCCCCGACGTGTCGCTCAACACGTTTAATTTCCTGCTTTGCGACATTGTCCAGGTCGTCATTGGACATTGAGGCGGCCAATTCATCGCGCTCAAGGAGCTTGAGTGCCAGCCAGCGCGGGGCAACACCGTTCCGTTCCGCAACGTCCGCCCCTTTCTTTTCAAGGATCTCTATGGCCTCTTCTACTTCCTCGTCGTAATAGACCCGGGTATGCGAGGCATGATGCCGCTCGGCCATGTCCGCGATATGGCGGCGGAGGTGCTCGATGCCTTCCTTCCTGCTTGCAACGATAGGTATAACGGGGCAGCCAAGGTGTTCTTCAAGATGCTTCAGCTCGATCTTGATCTTCCGGCGCTTGGCCACGTCCATCATGTTGAGGGCCACCACCACCGGCACCTTCATTTCCAGGAGCTGTGTTGTGAGGTACAGGTTTCGTTCGAGATTAGAAGCGTCTACGACATTAACCACCGCATCAGGTTTGTCCTTCAGGATATATTCACGGGATATGCGTTCGTCCAAAGAAAACGCTGAGAACGAGTAGATGCCCGGCAGGTCGATTACAGTGACCTCGGTGTCGTCGAAAGTGTACTTGCCCTCCATGCGCTCAACAGTCACTCCGGGCCAGTTGCCGATACGCTGCTTCGAGCCCGTCAGCGCGTTAAAGACAGTTGTCTTGCCGCAATTAGGATTGCCCGCCAGGGCTATGGAAACTTTCTTCATGATACCTCGTCCAGACACTTAGACCATTTCTCAGCCAGTTCGGAATTTGAATCGCTGTTCATAAAGTTCTGCAGGAGCTTGAGCCGCTTTATGAACTTGGGATTGGCGCTGTGTTCCATCCGGCACGCCGCCTTATCGGCGTCCTTTTCATCCATTCCCAGCACCCGTACCATGAAGGAGCGCAGTGCTTCGTGTCGTCCGGCAAGCTCTTCGGCGACGAGAGCTCCCTTGGTGGTAAAGAGCACTTCCTGGTTGTTGCGCCTCGCGATACCCAGCTCCACCAGCCTGCCGACTGCCTCTGTTACCGAAGGTTTGCGTACCTTAAGCAGGGCAGCTATTTTTGCAGGATGAGCGTGGCCGTGCTCCTCTATGAGCTCCGCTATTGCCTCGACATAGTTCTGCTGCGGCAGCGAGAGTTCATCGGATAATGTTTTGCTTTTCTTGGTCATGAGCGGGACAGGTTAGGGGAGCCTAACTGGAATGGCAAGCCTTTTTTATGGAGAAAGTGTTTTTGTGAAAAGGGGGAATCTACCTTTCCGATCCGGCTCGAATCCTATAACATGTCCGCAATTCAGGGAGATCTAACATGAAGCCTTATATTCTTTTGCCGTTTGTCCTTCTGGCCGGGCTGGTCATCGGCGGGCTGGGCCCGCGCTCTGAGCTGGCCAAAGCGCGTGAGGAGCTGGAAGAAGCGAGAAAGCTCGCGCGGAGCGGTGTGCGCCCGACTGCATCCATGAGCGATGTTTCCAGTCTGCTGGGCATTGACAGAAAGGCCGCTTCCGCCCCGGCCGCAGTCGACAGCGGGGCGGACGCATCGCCTGCAGGCGGGGGCCTCAGCGCTGAGAAGCCTGAAAAGCATGATCCGAACACGGATGGCGTGGCCGTTTCCGGGAGTGAAAATCCTGAACCGGAAGAGAACGCGGAGCAGGGTGACGAGGAGGACCCCCGTAGCGGGTTCGAGGACGACCTTGACCGGGCCATCGACCTCTGGCAGACGAGGGTGGCGATTGCGCGGAATACGTTTGTCGCGAACGCATACCTCAACGATTCCCAGGCGGTCAAGTTCGACACCATTCTTGAGGCGATGAATGTAAGGATAGGCACCACTATCGACGAGTTTGCCAGCGAGGTTAAGGACGCGGAGACCGTCCAGACAGAGGCGGGCATCAGGCTCATGAATGATATCACCGATTCGATGGTTACAGCTTATGACGAGATGGACCAGACGATGCCGCAGGGGTGGCGCCGCCGCGCGGGTGATAAGTTCACGATGACCGATTTTATTGATCCGGAAGTAGCGCGGCCGCTTGTTGGCATCGAAGGCAAGCTGGAGAACATGGTGGTACACTGAGGACGCTAAGGAACATTTACAGGATTGCGCTGCACGAGCTGACTGATGCCATGCGCAGCCGCCGCTTCGTGGTTGTGCTGGTTCTTTACATGCTTGGTTCTGGAGGAGCGTGTTTCGGGTTTATTTCAGCGCTTCACAAGGTGGAAATCGAGTTGGCCAATACTCTGGGGCTGGAGGCGTCCGCGTCCCCGGGCGCTGTTGCCGAGGCCCTTTGGGACTCCATGACATTTCGCAACATGATTACTCATCTTGTGGGCGATAAAGATGTGGCGAAGGAGGTCCTTGCGATCCCTCCGCTGGCGCTTATCTACGGATGGTTGGCATTT
>JBFIFS010000176.1:0-4893 GCA_041602695.1 Kiritimatiellia bacterium | reverse complement strand
TCAACGCCCTCTTCCTTCCGTCAATTGACTTCCTCGGCATCCTTAATACAACGATTGTTATATCCTTCGCGACGCTCCTAATGCGCGGAAGCATACCCATGCTTCCCCAGGTCCACCTGACACCCGGCCAGCTCGTAGCATACATCGCATACATGAATATCGTCGTATGGCCAATCCGCATGCTGCTCGAACTGTACAACCAGTCACTCGCCGCCATGGCGGCCGCCGAGCGCATATACGAGATCATGGATCTTGACCCGGAGGTCACCGATGAGCCCGGCGCTGTGGATATCGCAATCTCAAAGGGCCAAATAGACCTCGACTCGGTGTCCTTCCGCTACAGCGCTGACACGCCATGGGTGCTTAAGGACGTATCGATAAGCGTTCCCGGCGGCTCAACAGTCGCACTTGTAGGAGAGACAGGAGCCGGAAAGACGACACTGTCCAGCCTCATCGCCCGATTCTATGATGTCACTGAGGGATCTATCAGGATTGACGGAAAGGACATCCGCAAATGTACCCAGCGCAGCCTGCACGAGTCCATGGGGATCGTGCTTCAGGAAGGATACCTTTTCTCCGGGTCAGTTATGGACAACCTCAAGTTCCGCCGTCCGGACCTCAGCGATGCCGAAGTGATAGAAATAGCGAAGACCCTGCAGACCCACGACTCCATAATGGCGCTCTCGGACGGCTACGACACCCAGGTGATGGAGGGAGGCGGCACCATCTCCCACGGCCAGCGCCAGATCATTTCCCTGACCCGGGCACTGGTCGCAGATCCGAAGATATTGGTCCTCGATGAGCCCACATCCTCCCTCGACATCCAGACTGAGCGCGTCCTGCAGACCGCACTGGAAAAACTTCTACAGAACCGTACTACAATCGTAATAGCACACCGCTTATCGACCGTGCGCAATGCCGATACTATAATGGTCGTCGGTGACGACGGCATCATTGAGACCGGAAGCCACGAGGACCTTATGAGCCGCGGCGGGGCATACAGCGCACTGGTAAGCAAGGCCGACGAAAAGGGAACTCTGGAATAGAAACCCTGCGCCTTCATCCTGTGGGAGGGACGGCCTCTGTGCCGTCCACACTCAATACTTCCCGTAGGTCCGCGCGGTCTCAACCATAGCCCGCACGTTTTCGTCAGGAGTGTCCCGGCCGCACTGGTCGCCGGTAGAAAGAATAAACCTGCCGCCTTCTGCGGCATCATCAATTGCCTGCTTGCTGGCGGCAATGACGTCATCAACACTGCCTTTGAGCAGCACATCTGTGGTGTGCAGGTTGCCTTTCAGGACTATCCTGTCGCCGTAGAGCTTCTTAAGTTCCGCCAGGCGGCAGTCACCCATCGGCGGTATTTCCAACGGATCAATAACAGTTAGGTCCGTCTCTTCCGCCATGATCTTTACGAGCTCTTTTTCCGGGCCGCACGAGTGAATGTGCGTCGGGAAGCCCGCGGCTGTCGCCAGCTCTATTCCCTTCTTAACCGCAGGAAACGCGAGCTGCCTGAAGATATCCACTGACTGGAACACCAGCGTGCCGGAGCCGCCTACGCAGAGAAAGTCCGGCTTGGTCTCGAGGGCCATGATCTGCTCAAACCGCTTCTCCACGTCCACAACGCGTTTCTGGGCCAGCTCCTCATACTTCTCCGGATTATCATAATAGTCGTAGATCGCGCTTTCGTTTGTCAGGACTGACGACAAAGTCAGCCACAGGCCAACCAGGCCGTGATCGCCCATGCTTTCCTTGAACTTCCTGAATCCGTCTGGGGTACGATCAACAGGCTTTACACCTTCCAGCGGACGATATTCCGTGGGCTCAGCAGGCAGGCCTATGGCCGTAGGATCTACCCCGCCTGTTGGAGGATCGGCCACATAAAAGACATCCACCCCTTTGCGCCAGACGCGCTTTCCGTTATCGCTGTAAGAGGCCTGGACTACTATGCGTTCATCATTCTCAAAGACGATGAATCGCTCCCAATCGGGCCCGCCAGCGCTCTCCTGCCCAGGATACTGGATCGGGAAACCGCCATCCATGAAAGCATCGATATCGAAGTGTTTGGCACAATCAAGCCAGGCCTCGTGCAGGGGCGGATCATTGTAGAGATAAATGTCCCAGAACGGCTTCCCCGTCCTGCGGCATGGGATCATATTGGAGAAATCGGGCGCCACCGGGACACAGTCCGGAATCTCACCCTTCAATACTGTCAGCAGCCTCTCTCGTGAAGTCATTACATCCATCCCTCAGTAAGCGTACAAATCGTCCAGTTCAATCATCTGGATCTCACCAAGCTCAGCAAGCGCGTCCATATCCACTCGGTCCTTGTTCCCCAGTATATATATAATCCAGCCGCTATCCTTGAACCTTTCAGCGAACTCTTCCAGGTCCTCCAGCTCATAGGCCAGCACCGCCTCCATCCGGTCGGGTCTCGGATCGCCGCGCCTGATTCCGGCATTCTCCCAGTGAAACACCGCGCCCGGGATCTGGGAATAGGTCAAAGGTGAAGTCCTGAATACCTGCTCAATGGCTTCCTTGATTTCAGCGAAACGTGACTCCTGGGCAGGAAGGTTGGCGAGGAGATCTCGGACGAGTTCAGTGCCTTCAATCGTCTTGTCGGCCTGGGTTCCCAGCCCCCCGACGACAGCGTTCTGGTCCTTACTGCGTGAACCCGCCCGGTATCCACCGCCCACCGCGTAGGCTAGAGCGCGCGATTCGCGCACTTCCTGGAACAGGACTGCGCTCATGCCTCCTCCCATGTACTGGGAGTAGAACTTGTAATCCACCCAGTTACGCGGATTCCATTTTTCGTCCGGAGAAAACATTCCGACTTTGGACTGGACCATGTCACGGTGCAAAAAGAGTATCTTGTTCTTCTTGGCTTTGACATAACGCAGCGGCCTGTACTTGTGGCCTTTCTTGTACTTCCTGCCTTCGACGGCAAAGCTCGCGACCACGTCGTCAGCCTCGCGCAGGCCCGTATATGAGACCTGCGCCCGGTAATCAAAGACGTCACCCAGCAACTCTTTCAGGCTGGAGAGATCAAGGTTGGAGAGCTCTTCGTTGGACAGATCTTTAAGGTATGACGACTCTTCGCCATGCTGCGCCCACTCCCGGAGCGCGCTCTGCTGGGAGCTGGGATTCGTCTTGTTGTCCTTGCGGCGGCCCAACTCCACAGCAATCATCTTCTTGAGGTCATCCGGCTTCACATTCGGATCGGCAAAGCGCTTCCGCGCCAGTTCAAGCGTCTCTTCGTAGTTCTTCTCGAGGCCGGAAAGCGTAACGCCGGAGTTCTGCTCGCCTACCCAGAAGCTCATTGTAGATCCCAGTGCGTAAAGCTTCTTCTTAAAATCCTCAGCACTCAGCTCGCCAGCGCCAGAGAGGCTCCACAGCGTGTCCGCGTAGCGCAGCTCCTTCTCATGGCTCCATCCTCGGTCGAAGGTGAAGGAAAGCGTAAAGAGGTCATGGACCGGATTCTTTGCGGCCACGAGCTTCCCCCAGGGTCCTTCTCTGACCTCATAGTCCCGACCTTCGGCTATCCATTTCGGCTCGATGTCACTCACAGGCATCGAAACGACCTTGTCGAAAAACGCCGACTTGCGGCCCGGCTCAATCGGTATCTTCGTGAATTCGGGCTTCTCGATTGACGGTATCTCCGGCTTTCCTTTGGTCCGCGTAGCAACAACCCGCTTTTCTGTCAGGTACTTCTTGGCCACATGCAGCACATCAGCTTTGGTCAGCTTCTTGAGACGCTCCAGCTTATTTACCTCCCGCGACCAGTCCTCATAGGACGCGAATGATGTGACCATGCTGCGGACTCGAGACCCATTGGACTCAAAGCTCCTCTTCCTGCGCACTTCCATATCAGTAATAATCGCGTCCATGTCCGACTGCTCGAACTTGCCTTCTTTCAGCATCTCAACCACGCCGAGGAGCAGGCCCTCTACCTCCTCAAGGGTCTGACCGTCCTTGGGCGAGCCCCACATCTGCCAGGCGCCCGCATCGTTACGAAAATCAGGATGTGTACCTGACGCCTTGACTTTCTGCTGCTGGTTCAGCTGCAGGTTCAGTATGCCGGCCACGGAGTTGTCCACCAGCATGTCCATCAACTCCAGGGCGTCCTGGTCAGGGTGACCGTTCTTAACGGTTTGCCACCCCATTATAATTGCCTCTTCCGCTTCATACTCCACGTTCACCCGCTTAACCCCTTCCACTGCCTTAATGGGGAATTCAGGAAGCGGCTCAAGTTCCTTTGGCTTCCATACAGAGAAGTGCTTCTTCACGAGCTCAAGCATCTCCGCGCTGTCAAAGTCGCCGGCAAGCGCTATCGCCATATTATTCGGGCGATAATACCTGTCGTAGAATGCGTACATCTTTTCGAGAGATGGGTTCTTAAGGTGCTCCATAGTGCCAAGGATCGGCACTGAGTAAGGATGGCCAGGATACAGCGCCTGGCTGTAGGCCTCATACATGACGCGCTGCGGATTGTCCATGGCCCTGTTCTTCTCTTCGTAAACCGTTTCCAGTTCGGTCTGAAAGAGACGAAAGACCGGGTTCAGGAAACGCTCCGACTCGATGGCTGCCCACGCTTCAACGCGATTCTTCGGTATGTCTACCGTATAGACAGTCCTTTCAGTTGATGTGTAGGCATTGATACCGCTGAAGCCAAACGTCTTGAAAAGCTTATCCAGCTCATTCGGGATCCCGTATTTGGCGGCCAGCTTGTTGGCTTCATCGATCTCACCAAAAATCTTCTTCCTCTCGTCTTCGTCCTTTGTATCGAAGAGTTTCTCATAAAGATCGCGTATCTTCTGCAGATGCTGCTTCTCCGCGTTCCAGTCGAGCGTGCCCAGGCTGGTGGTTCCCTTGAAAAGCATGTGCTCAAGGTAATGG
>JBFIFS010000175.1:0-4934 GCA_041602695.1 Kiritimatiellia bacterium | reverse complement strand
AGCCTGGCCGCGCTGCAGACTAAGCTGAGCGGCGCGAGGTGGTTTACCCGGAAGCTGCCGGCGATATCAGGCGCGCTGCTGATTCTCATAGGCATATACCTGTCCCTGCGCGATATTATCCTCGGTTGAGAGTTGGAGTTCTTTAGCTGCGCAGCCGATTGCGCATTGCCACTGACGTTGGGAAAGTGGCCCATGGTGGCACCACCCGACAAAGTCCCGCAGGGCGGAACAGATCGGGTGATCCGGCAGGAAGCAGAATTCGCTCTGTGGAGTCTGTGCGAGATTCTCCGCTACTCATTTCGCAGGGCGGGGATGAGTTCTCCTCGGAGAGATATGATAACTGCAAGGGCTGTCGAGATGAGCCCTGTTGCAACTATTGCCGCAAGCAGCAGCGCTATCGCGCCAACAGGAACATGCATACCGGGCGCGGAAATGCTTGGGTAAATTGCTACGGATGCCGAAACTACACCGCATGCCAGTCCCATCGCCAGAAGCATCCAGTGTTCCGCGAAGACAAGCCAGACGATCTTCTTTCGCGAAAAGCCGACACAGCGCAGTATGGCGAACTCAGCGCGGCGCTCGAGCATGTTCCTGAGGACTACTATTCCAAGACCCAGTGTTCCCAGAACGACACCGAGTCCTCCGAGGACGAGGAACATGTTGAGGTAGGTTGCTTCCACTTCATGGAATTCCATAAGCCGCGACAGTGTTGTCGTGACATCCACACCGAGGCGGTCGAGGCGGCCGGTCAGCGCGCGCTGGGCTGCTGCCGCGTCAGCGGAATCAGGAAGATCGGCGACAAACATCCGGTACCCGGATTCTGATGGATACTTCTCTTCAAAATCAGCTTTTGAGACCAATATGCTCCCCTGGAAGATGGAAAGAGGAACGGGGAGGGTGCCCACGAGGCGAACGCGGAATACGTTGCCGCGTTCATCCCTGTAGGCTATCTCATCGCCCGACTCAGGATCCGCTTTCTTGTGCAGGTTCCACATGGCCGTGTTCGCGTCACCGGCCAGGCCGGCGATTACGCCGTCAGGCAACGTGGCCTCCAGCAGGCCCCATACGCCCGGGTCATCGCCTTCCTGGATGAATGCCCCCCGGCCTGCGAAAGCCTGCGGGTCCACGCCGATAAGGCGAGGGGACTGGGCGCGGTTCAGGTTGAAACAGCTGGCATCGTCGCCGTCGCGCACTTTGAGAGAGATGAAGGAAGCGGCTTCCAGCTCCGGATCGCCATCGATACGAAAGCGGCTTTTGCCTTCCTCGCTTTCAAGGGCGTCCGGCAGGGCAAGTGTGGCCTGGCCGAAGAGGGCGAAACCGCCTGAGCCGGATGAGCGCTCGCGCACTGTCGCGGCAAGGTCCTGCTGCATGGCGGATACCGCGAAGACCAGGAAGCATCCACTGCCGAGCAGAACTACAGCGGCGAGGCTTCGGCCGCTTCGGCGCGACGCGTTGCGGATGCCTAGCGCGGTAACGCTGAGTCGTCCGCGTGCCCTAAGTTCCATGCTCTTCAGCACAAGGCGTGAGCAACCCAGTCCAGCGATCAGAAGGAGGAAGCCGGCTCCGAAGAAAGCATAGACTGTATGCTGCGAAGGGGACCTGACTGCTAGAATCGCAGTGGCCGCCGCCGCGAGGGCTGAGAGCAGGGTGGGGATGGCGGTCCTTATCACTGCCGCCCTGCTGACGCTCTTTGGAGTTCCCTGCGCAAGGTCACCCGAAAGAAGTTCACGCGCTGGGCGGCGGGCCTGCCGCCAGGCAGCCGCGGACATCGCAACGGCTGAGCAGATGAAACTCCCGACTATGCCCGTGAGAAGTGTTTCGGGTTCCGCATGATAGAGAATCGCGGAGCTTGCCACAGCACCTTTCCAGTGCCCTGCGAGCCCCCATATCAGTGACCGCGTGTAAACCGTGCCCAGCAGGCCGCCGATGATCGAGCCTGCCAGGGCGACAGCCGCTCCTTCAAACAGGAAAAGCCCCCTGACCGCAGACGGCTTAAGCCCAACCCCGAGGAGAAGCCCCATTTCCTCCGCGCGCTGCTGGATTCCGAAAATGAAGAGCATGCCTGTTAGAAGCAGTGCTGAGAGGATCAGGAAGAAGCTCATGTAAGTGAAAAGTTCGCCGAAGCTCATTGCCTCGGAAACCGCGCGTAGAGCGTTCTCCCTTACAGGCAGAGGTGCTATTCCGAGGGACGCGGGGTCCATCTTGGCGGAGAGCTTCTGTTCCAGATCGTCAACGGAACCAGGGAAGCGCACTGTCGTGGTGTCGCCGAATCTGTTCGCCCACATCTCCCTGCCCGCGGCGAGTGTAAATACGATCTTTGGGGTGGCGCCGTATTCTTCCCAGTAATCCTGATTGGCCTTGTCCCTTAGCGACTCTTCGTTCATGGGCATGCCAACGTCCCAGTCACTGCATTGCTCTACGTCTGTAAGGCCGGGGAATTCAGGCATGAGCTTCCGCTCATTTTCGAAGTCGTCCATCGATTTGATCTCGAGAACACTGAAGTCGCGCGTGCGCTCTTTGAAGCCGCCGCCAGCTTCGAGTTCGTAATAGGAAACGGAGATCCTGTCGCCGGGCTTTGCGTTAAGGTTCTTTGCGAGCCAGCTGTTGATGACTGCCTGGTCATCGCGCATGCCTTCCGGAACAAGGCTCAGGGCTGGGTCGTCTGACGGGCCGCATGCCACGGCGAATGAGTAGGGTGTGGCGAGGCCGTCTTTGGTAATGCTATTAACTAGGTATGTGAGCACGCCCACGGACTGGTCTACCGAAAGTGCCGCCTGTGAAGATGATGGGTCTAGAAACACCCGGTCGCTTTCCAGCTGCGTTACGTTACCGTCACTTGTCAGCCCTAACCCGAAGTCGGAAAGCTTCCATACGTTTCCAAGCGCAGCTGATACTGCGCCATCCGCTGCGCCTTCTCCGACCAGGATCAGGTTTGCCCGGTTCTTAAGGGCCATACGCTCCTGCAGCCAGGCAATGTTCACGAATACGTTGTAAGGCGCGACCTGGTTGGCTGACAGGCTGAACCGCCCCAATCGGTCATCGGACAGGACGTCCTGCACGGAGAATGTCCCGCGGCTGGTTAGCTCCTCCTTGCGCGACGCCAGCGGGGCGTCACGCGGCATCAGGGAAGGCTTCCCGATTCTCAGCGAAAGCTCCGAGCCAGCGGAAGCTTTAAGCGCGGCGGCCAGCTTGCTGTTGATGAAGAGCTTGTCTTTCTCGAGCGCGATGCCTGGCTCGCCTGAGAACTGCCAGAACCCGGGGTCTACGCCGACCACCTGCACGTGGTTAATCTGGGTGCGCTGGCCATCTGCCGTTTCAGTGTGGACCACGCCGCGAGAAAGCAGCACAGGCGCGATCGGGGTAGCTGTCTGCGCTGCAAGTCGATCGGCAAGGGCTCTGTCGAAGAAGCGCCCGTTGGAAATGATTACAGAGTGTGTCTTGCCAAGACGCATAAGAGCAAACTGGCGCAGGCTGTAGGATACACTGTCGCCGACCAGCAGGCCTCCGACCAGCACGGCGGAGGCAAGCATAGTGCCCAGCAGCACACTTACTTCCATGCGCCAGTTGAATGCCACGCTTTTGATAGCCAGTCGAAGGTATGTCAGGCGATTGTTCATGTTAGAAGAAGATCCGGGATTCGAGGTTCGGGATCCGGGATTCGGGATCCGGGATTCGGGATGGCAGGGATAAGAAGGCTGATACCGGGCTCATCTCGTATCTTGAATCATGGATCACGTATCTATCTCCGCTCCCGCCTCACCAGGCTTTGTTGAGGGTTCCGCCGCGAAGCTCGTAGACTGTCTTCATCTTCCTGGCAAGGCGCTCCGAATGAGTGACAGTTATGATGGCCACTCCGCGCTCGCTGCTGAGCTCAGCGAGCAGGTCACCGATTGAATCCGATGCGGATTGGTCAAGGGATCCGGTAGGTTCGTCGGCGAGAAGGAGGGCTGGATCGTTGATGAGCGCGCGTACCACGGCTACCCGCTGGCGCTCGCCGCCGGAGAGCTGTCCCGGCCGGTATTCAAGGCGGTGCGAGAGCCCGACTCGTTCGAGTAACGCGCGTCCTCGTTCTTCGGCGGTTTCCATGTCGCCGCCCGCCAGCACAGGGATGAGGACGTTCTCAAGTATTGTGCATTGAGGGAGGAGATGGTGCAGCTGGAAGACAAAGCCGATCTTCCGGTTCCTCAGATCAGCCAGCTCATTGTCCTTGAGTGAAAGAAGGTCGGTTCCGTCGAGTGTTACGGACCCTTCTGATGGACGGTCAAGTGTGCCGATGATGTTCAGAAGCGTGCTCTTGCCTGAACCGGAAGGCCCTACGATTCCGACCATGTCGCCTTTTCCGACCGACATGTCGATGGATGAAAGGACATTGCCGTCTGCCCCCTCATACCTTTTCTTTACCCCGGCCAGTTCAAGAAGTGCTGTCATTATTTGCCGTCCTCCTCGTAGGCCGATACGTGGCCGTCGTCAACGCCCACAATCAGCTTTCCGTCTACGACTGCTGGTTCAGTAACCTCATCGCCGATATCAATTCTCCAAATCTGCTTCCCGTCTTTAAGCTTAAGGGCGAATAGCGTTCCGTCAACTCCTGCGATTACCGTGCTGTCCGCAATGATGGGGGACACTGGGTCGCGCCCCTCAAGCTTGGCAGTCCAGACCTCCTTGCCGGATTTGCGTTCAACGCAATACACGGCTCCGTCCGTCCCGTAGAAGACGACGCGCTTATCGGTTACAGCCGGTGTTGTAAACAGTTCGCCCTGTCCTTTTTCGTGCCGCCAAGTGATAGAGCCTTCCTCTATGTCGGCCGCGGCAACGGAGCCGCGGCGGTTGCCGCCGAAGACCTGTCCAGAGTGAAGGGCCACGCCTCCTGCCATTTCGCATTCCTCGCCGACCTCAACGCTGCCCGCTGTCTTGCCGTCAGAGGTGAAAAGAGT
>JBFIFS010000174.1:0-4957 GCA_041602695.1 Kiritimatiellia bacterium | reverse complement strand
TTGTCGAACTTGTTGTACTGTGACCCGTACCTGATATCACTCCTCACAGCTGCAACATAACGCCATCTGTAATCTTTTGTGGATATGTGGTCAGGGCGATATGACCGAAGCATTTCACGACCCCAGGCCAGCGTTTCATCAGGCTCATTGCCGTCCACAACCATTCTGTAGTCCCAGACACTCAGGTCGTTGAAGCCCTCATCGAGCTCACCCGCCAAAAAAGCCTTTTCATAATTCAGGTAGCGTTTGACGGGATCGATTGTTGCGGGGGCATCAGTGGCAGCCGTCGGGTTCCTCTGACCAATCGGAACCGCGTGCTCAAGGGCAATGGCAAGCGCCAGTTTACGCAAGGGGCCATCTTTGGCTTTCTTGCTGGCCGTATTAATGTCCTGCCAAATCTGCATAGCAGCGCCATAATTCCCACCATTGGCGCCGTCAGCCAGCATCATTTCAATCATCAATTCATCATTTGCCAAAAGGTATTCTATTAGCTTCTCCTGGGCCTCACCCTTTTGTGCGAATTCTGCCAATCCGCGAGGCGTAGCGTCCGCCATCAGCTCATGCCTGGCCAGCTTTCCGTCCAGCTTGTCGCTCTGCAGGAGTTTGCTCAGGCCAAGGTCTTCCAGAGCCTTTGCGATGTCGGCCCTCGCGTCGGCAAGCGCCTTTTCCGCTGCTTCCATCTCTTTGTTGAGTCGCGGCTCTTCTTTCAGCGCCTTGTCCAGAAAGGCCTGACGCTCCTTGAGTGCGTCCAACCCGTCCTGTTTGTTCTTCTCCCAGCCGGCGAGCTTCTTCTTGAGTTCTTCACGCTCCTCATCCGTCTTGGCGTCCTTTAGCTTCGCCTTCGTGTCGGCAATGCCTTTCTCGGCGCCTCCAATCCACTTGCCTTTAGCGTGTGCTACCAGGCCGTGGCCCTTCTTGATCTCGCCTAAGCCCTTCTGCACTTCTGCCTTTCTCGCCAAGGCTGCCTTCTCTGCTTCGAGCGAAGTGAAATACGCGGCTTTTCTCGCTTCGTCGACTTCAGGCAGGGCCTTCATAATCTCCGCCTTCAGTTCCGTCAGCTGCCCAGCGTAGGCGGCCTCGAGTTTCAGTCCCCTCTCGCTCAGGGGCGCTGCCGGGGCAGGCTTCTTCTTTGCGGCCTGCACACCCATGGTTCCAATCAGCATCGCTGCCACTGCCCAACATACGGCCCTTGTCCTTCTACTCATCTCGTAATCCCTCTCTTGAAGCATATAGTTTAGCAAACTGAAAGAACCGGGAAGTATAGTGGCCCAGCAGATTCACGACAAGATCACTCGCAGAATCAAGATGGGTGAAAGCGCGGTTCCCAATCAGAATTCGGTTAGAGCTTCCCTGCCCTCGAGCCATGCTATCATGTTAAGCACCAAGTAGTTCCAGTTCTGGAACCCGCGGTTCAGGATCGGCTCGCCGTTTTCAGGCTGATAGTATTCATGCATGGCGCCGAAGCGCTCAATGTCGCGGCCGAACAGCTTGATTGTTCTCTCGGCCAGCTGTTTTGCGTCATCCGTGAAGCCGTACTTCACCAACCCCCTGAAAGTCAGGTAATTGGACACGCCCCATATTGGACCGAGCCAGGAGGAAGGAGCGCCAGAGGCCCGAACATTATACATCTTCTCCATCTTCGAGAGCGTCCTGACACCGGCAGGGGCATTGAACGTCTTCTCATTGCGATAGTGCTCTTTGACTACCCTCTCAGCCTGCTCCTCTGTAGCTATCCCAGCCCAGAGCGCAAGGAATCCAGACCACACGCCTATTCGCATAATGAGGCAGGGCCAATCCCTGAGCTGGCCAATATGCCTGCGCGGATGCGGGCCCAAGTCCACAAAATTGAAATCGACACTGTAGAAGAAGCCATCCCGCTCGTCCCAGCAGTACTCAAGAATGGCAGCCTTAAGATCATCGGCGTCCTTCTGGTACTGTCCGGCTATCTCCTCAAAGTTAAGCTGCCTGCATAGATACACCAGCGCCTCAAGTTCCCGATGCATGAGGCAGTTGAGATAGATTGATCCCGACGATCTTGGAGGACGGTTGAATGTACATGGATCGTTATCAACGCCGATAGCCCCGTCATCCTGCCAGTAGTAGATCCCGCATGAATGTCTGTGGTGGTTCCGGTAGTTGTTGATAAATTTCTGCAATCCGAAAAGCCCCTCGTTCTCCCGGACCCATTCAGCATCACCGCCATCCTGCTTCACAAGGAAAGCCGCATGCTGGGCCAGGCAGGGCTTGTGCATGTTCTGGGCGTAAATATCATCTGGACGCTTGCGCTCCGAGTTACGACGTATCGAGATCGGGATCCAGCCGTTGATCATGACACCCGAAAGGTAGTTCTGAATGCATCCCCGCTCGTATTTCTTCGCCTCCTCCCGGTCATCTTCAGAACCGAACTCTTCAAGGATCTGGCGAAGCGCCACGTTAGAGAGCCATGAATCCCAATCCCACAGCACATCTGCATACTGGTCGCTTCCAGGCGTGAGAAACGGAAACTCAAAAGCCCCACCCGACTCCCTGAACATGCCTTTGTAGTTGCTCGACAGGTTGTCTCGAATATCGCTGATATATTTCTTGATTTCACTGCTCATAAATATCCTCGCGGTATAAACATTCTCGATAAGCCTACAGTTTAACCGCTATCAGTGTTCAATCAACCCGGAATGCCCACCGTTAGAACGGGCGCAGCGGCATTGAAGCGCTCCTGCGAAACACGCTGGGCGTAACGCCGATAATGCGCTTAAAGAGCCTGGCGAAGTGAGATCCGGGATCGTATCCCAACTCCACAGCAATATCCGCGATCGTACGATTCGTATTCTTGAGCTCTTCGCAGGCCCTCTGCATCTTGCTGCGGCAGATGGTCTGGTACGGAGTATGCCCAAGTTCTGCCCTGAAAATCCTGTTGAGATGTTCCTGCGACACTCGCAGCTCATCGGCAAGCAGGGCGGCGTTGAAAGGATCCTTAAGCCTGTGCTCTATGACCTGTAAAGCCCGCCGGACGAGCCTCGTCTGGGCGCGCTGATTTCGCGCGCGACTCTGCGCCTGGTCGGTTAGCATGCTTATGATCGAGTTGGCGAAAAGGTGCCCCGCCCCAGCTGAGATTTCGATGGTCATTTCCGGGACCAACTCATATCGCAGCAGCTGCTGAATCTGGGGCTCCGACAAGTCCAGATCAAAGACAAAGCCGACGTTGTCATTCAGGGCCCTGGTGACACCGAGCGGGTCGCGAAACGTAACATACAGGAACCTCCAGGGAGGCCCTGCATTCCTGGGGTAATAGTAGGTAATGCGCTCATCCGCGACGTAGCAGCAGAACCCCCTGCCGCGTGGCAGGTGATAGGTGTTTCCGTCCACATCAAGGGCCCCCTGCCCCGACAGCGTGTATTGGAAGACCACGGAGTGACGCTCACTGCCCCTGGTTCGTCCGATATGGTGGTAGCTTGGGGAGGCGGCCTCTGACACCACCACCGATGAGGGAGAGAGAAGACCCGGCACCTGACCGAGTGTCACGAACCTCTTCTGCCACTCATGCCTCTCATGTTCCGGTTTTGGCTTCATGTTATCAATTATTGGCTCTTTGCAAAATTCAATATGCCACTATATTGGATTGTTAGTCAACTGGGTTATCAATATTTGTCTAGGAGTAGTCATGGCTAAGAAGGTAGTTATAATCGGCGGCGGGAGTTTGGGTTTCGCGGGTGGACTCACACGGGACATCCTTTCCTATGAGGCAACATCAGACGCACAGTTCACTTATGTAGATATCGATCCTACGCGCCTCGACCTGGGCGTGCAGTACGCGCAGCGAATTATCACCGAGGGAAAGTACTCAGGCGCATCCGTAACGGGAACGATGAACCGCCGTGAGGCCCTAAACGGTGCCGACTACATCATCATCAGCATATTGGTTGGAGGCTACGAGGCGATAGCCAAGGAAATAGACATTCCAATGAAGTACGGCATTAACCAGTGCATCGGTGACACACTGACGCCTGGCGGGATCATGCGCTGCATCCGCACTCTTCCCATCTTCATTGAGATCGCTAGCGATATTGAAGAGATCTGTCCGGATGCAGTCGTCCTTAACTACACCAACCCAATGTCAATGCTCTCCTGGGGGTTTCAGGACGCGGCGCCTAACCTGCAGTACGTCGGCCTCTGCCATTCTGTCCAGGGCACGCGCGGTGAATGGACTAACCGTCTTGGAGCCAAAAAGGAAGAGGTCAACATCGTCTGCGCCGGAATCAATCACCAGGCCTGGATGCTGCGCTTCGACGTAAACGGCCAGGACGCCCTCCCCCGTATCCGCGAACTCTGCCTTGACCCCAAGATCTGGAGCGGTGACAGCACACGCATGGAGTACGTAAAGCACTTTGGCTACCCCGTGACGGAGTCCAGCGGTCACGTCAGCGAGTACAACTGGTGGTTCCGCAAGGACGACGAAACTATCGCCCAGTACTGCGACGCAGAAAACGCCAAGTGGAACGGCAAGCCTGGTTTCATCAAGGAACTTTACGACAGACCGGACTGGGTCGAACGCATGAAAAAGCGCGTCACTGACCCCGAGCCGCTAAAGCTCGCCCGCGGACATGAGTACGGTTCGCGAATCATCAATGCAATGGAGACAGGTGACACGGAGCTCATTCACGGCAATGTCAAGAACCGCGGGCTGATCGACAACCTGCCTGATGAGTGCATCGTGGAAGTTCCGATCCATGTCGACAAGAATGGCATGCAGCCGATCAGGATCGGCGCTCTGCCGCCTCAGCTCGCGGCCATTAACCGCGCGCAGGTCGCCGTCCAGGAACTGGCAGTACGCGCTGTGCAGGAACAGGACCCGGAACGCATCTTCCAGGCGATGGCGATGGATCCGCTTTGCGCCATGTCCTGCACTCTCGACCAGATCCGGGCAATGACGCGTGAACTCATTGAAGCGCACAGGGAGTAT
>JBFIFS010000173.1:0-4979 GCA_041602695.1 Kiritimatiellia bacterium | reverse complement strand
TGTCGGAGCATACAACATCAACAACGCAGAGCAGATCATGGGGCTCTTTCGCGGAAACCTCGACAGCAAGGCGCCTTTCATTGTTCAGCTTTCAAAAGGCGCACGCGCCTATACTGACAAAAGGCTTCTCGAAGCAATGATAACGGCTGCCGACGAAATATTTCCTGAAGCCGTCTTCGCCGTCCACCTTGATCACGGCGACGAGGAAGCGTGCATGGACTGCATAGCAAGCGGCTTCTACACCTCGGTAATGATCGATGCGAGCGCCGAGGAATTTGAAGAGAACATAGCCATCACCAAGCGGGTGGTCGATGCCGCCCACGAAAAAGGTGTTTCCGTCGAAGCAGAGCTAGGCAAGCTTGGCGGAGTGGAAGAGCATGTATCTGTCGATGAAGCAGACGCCAAGCTCACCGACCCTAAGCAGGTTGAAGAGTTTGTCAAGAAGACCGGCTGCGACAGCCTTGCCTGCGCGATAGGCACATCTCATGGCGCATACAAGTTCACAGGCGGCCAGGGGCTTCACTTCGAAGTGATCGAAGAGATCACCAAACTCGTACCCAACTTCCCTCTCGTCATGCACGGCTCCAGCTCCGTCCCTCAGGATGAGGTGGAGCGCATCAACGCCGCCGGCGGCCAGCTCAAGGGCGCGAAAGGCGTGGATGAAGCCCAGATCACGAAGGCATCCACCATGGGCGTCACGAAGGTCAACATCGACACAGATGGCCGCCTCGTATGGTGCAGGGTCCACAGGGAGTCTTTCAGGGACAATCCTGAAAACTTCGACCTGCGTCCTGCCGGGAAGGTCTTCATGGCAGAATACGCCAAGTATATCGCCCACAAGAACGACGTGCTGGGAAGCTCCGGCAAGCTCGACGAAGTACGCGAGTTTGTTAAAGGCTAAGCGCGCTGGAAATAGTCCACAGGCGCCCCGGGTCTCCCCGGGGCGCTTTTTTTGTCCAAAATTTGCCCAATTCCTTGCAAAACACTTGCTAACCTACCGCGCTGTTTAGTAACGTCGAATTGTTTACGTACTTAACCCCGTTCACGGGCAGCTTTTTACAAAGAAATATTAGCTATACGACAGGAGAACAAGATGGCTGACAAGAACATGATCATGGTAGACGGCAACACCGCTACAGGACAGATAGCACACGCGGTAAGCGAAGTCTGCGCTATCTACCCTATCACCCCCTCTTCACCGATGGGCGAAACGGCCGATGAGCTCAGCGCAGCAGGCGTAACCAACATCTGGGGCACCATTCCCGAAGTAGTCGAAATGCAGTCCGAAGGCGGAGCCGCCGGAGCCGTGCACGGGGCCCTGACGTCCGGTGCCCTCACAACAACATTTACTGCATCCCAGGGGCTCCTTCTGATGATCCCCAACATGTACAAGATCGCGGGAGAGCTCACCAGCACTGTATTCCACGTCAGCGCCCGCTCACTGGCCTGCCAGGGCCTCTCCATCTTCGGAGACCACTCTGACGTCATGTCAGTGCGCCAGACAGGATTCGGCCTGCTCGCCTCGGCCAGTGTGCAGGAATCCCAGGACCTCGCTCTTATCGCCCATTCCGCGACCCTGGCCTCGCGCATACCCTTCCTGCATTTCTTTGACGGCTTCCGTACCTCACACGAAGTACAGAAGATCGAGCAGGTTTCCCGTGAAGTCATCCGGGAAATGGTCAGCGACGAACTGGTGATAGCCCACCGCACGCGCGGCATGACTCCGGACCGTCCGATCGTCCGCGGAACAGCACAGAACCCCGACGTGTATTTCCAGGGCCGCGAAACGGTCAACAAGTACTATGATGCTACTCCGGGCATAGTGCAGGAGAGCATGGACAAGTTCGCTAAGCTCACCGGCCGGCAGTACAAGCTGTTTGATTATGTGGGCGCTGAGGACGCGGAAAAGGTCATTGTCATTATGGCTTCCGGCGCCGAAGCGACCCATGAAACCGTAGACTATCTGGCCAAGCGCGGCGAGAAGGTCGGCGTGGTAAAGGTCCGCTTGTACAGGCCGTTCGACGTCGCCGCCTTCTGCAAGGCCCTTCCTGACACTGTCAAGCAGCTCGCGGTCATGGACCGTACCAAGGAGCCTGGCGCTGTTGGCGAACCCCTTTACACGGACGTCTGCACCGCCCTCACCGAAGGTGCCGGCAGCGGACTCCTTGCCTCCGGCATTCCGCAGGTGATAGGCGGACGCTACGGGCTGGGCTCGAAGGAATACACCCCTGCCATGGTCAAGGCAATCTTCGACAATCTCGATGCTGAAAAGCCGAAGAACCACTTCACCGTAGGCATCGAGGACGATGTCACGGGCCTCAGCATACCTTACGATGCCACATGGGTCCTCGAGCAGGAAGGCACACACGAGTGCATGTTCTTTGGTCTCGGCTCCGACGGAACAGTTGGCGCAAACAAGAACTCTATCAAGATCATAGGGTCGGATACTGAGAACTATGCACAGGGCTACTTCGTATACGACTCCAAGAAGGCGGGAACAATCACTACCTCCCATCTTCGTTTCGGCCCGCACCTGATCCGAAGCCCGTACCTCTGCACCAAAGTGGACTTCACAGCATGCCACAACTTCTCTTTCCTCGAAAAGTACGACATGCTGTCCCAGGCAAAGGAAGGCTCTGTATTCCTGCTCGCCTCCCCCTATCCTGCAGACCAGGTTTGGGAGCACATCCCGGACGAAGTGGCACAGCAGATAATCGACAAGAAGATCAAGTTCTACGTCATTGACGCAGTACATTTGGCAAAGGAACTCGGACTCGGCAGCAGGATCAACACGATCATGCAGAGCTGTTATTTCGCGATCTCCGGCATACTGCCGCAGGAAGAAGCCATCGACGCACTGAAGAACGCCATTAAGAAAACGTACGGGCGCAAGGGCGACGAGGTCGTACAGATGAACTACAAGGCCGTGGACGGCGCCTTGGCAGCCCTCCACGAAGTAAAAGTCCCCGAGAAGGCCGCGGGCAACCTCACGATGCCGCCAACGGTCCCTGCGCACGCGCCGGAATTCGTCCAGAACGTAACCGCGACAATCATGCGCCAGAAGGGAGACTCCCTCCCCGTAAGCGCCATCCCTTGCGACGGCACTTGGCCAACGGCGACAACTCAGTACGAGAAGCGCAACATTGCAGTAGAGGTGCCGGAGTGGAACCCCGCCCTCTGCATACAGTGCACGCAGTGTTCACTCGTCTGCCCGCACGCTTCGATTCGCACGAAGTGCTATGACCCCTCGGTGCTCGAGGGCGCGCCTGACAAGTTCCTGTCCCTCGACGCGAAGGGCAAGGGCCTTGAGGGTATGAAGTTTACCGTGCAGGTCGCACCGGAAGACTGTACAGGGTGCGGCGCCTGCGTTGAGCGCTGTCCGGGCCGCGAGCGCGACAAGGAAACCAAGAAGGAAACGGGCAAGCGGGCCATCATGATGGTCGAACAGATCCCCGTAAGGGAGCGCGAGGTGGAAAACTTCAAGTTCTTCCTCTCGATTCCCGAAACCGACACCTCGAAAATAGACGTAATGACGATCAAGGGAAGCCAGTTCCTTACGCCGCTGTTCGAGTTCTCCGGCGCCTGCGCAGGATGCGGCGAGACGGCCTACGTCAAGCTGCTCACGCAGCTTTTCGGTGACCGGATGTATATAGCGAACGCTACGGGCTGTTCGTCGATCTACGGCGGAAACCTGCCGACAACGCCATATTGCACCACGCCTGAAGGACGCGGCCCCACATGGTCCAACTCCCTCTTCGAAGACAATGCCGAGTTCGGGTTCGGCATGCGCCTTGCGGTCGACAAGTTTGCGGCCTACGCCCGCGAACTGCTGGCTAAACTCAGCTCTTCCGACAGCGGATGCAAGGTTTCCAAGGAGCTGGCAGATGAAATACTGGCCGCGTCGCAGAAGTCTCAAAGCGAAATCGACGAGCAGCGCGCGAGGGTCGCGAAACTTAAAGACGAGCTTGCAAAATGCAAATGCTCTGAGTGCGACCTCATGACATCGGTGGCTGACTACCTGGTAAAGAAATCCGTCTGGGTTATCGGCGGTGACGGCTGGGCCTACGATATTGGCTACGGCGGCCTGGACCACGTCCTCGCATCCGGCCGAAACATCAACGTCCTGGTCGTCGACACCGAGGTCTACTCCAACACCGGTGGACAGGCATCAAAGGCAACGCCTATGGGTGCCGTCGCCAAGTTTGCCGCGGCTGGCAAGCCTGTCGGCAAAAAGGACCTCGGCATGATCTCGATGACCTACGGAAACATCTATGTCGCCGCGGTTTCGATAGGCGCGAACCCCGCACAGGTTGTAAAGGCCTTTGTGGAAGCGGAGGCGTATGACGGACCTTCCATCATCATTGCCTACTCCCACTGCATATCACACGGCATCAACATGGTTGACGGCCTGCTGCAGCAGAAGGAAGCGGTCCAGTCCGGCCACTTCCCTCTTTACAGGTATAATCCGCTGCGCTCGGCCGAGGGCAAGAACCCGCTTCAGCTCGACAGCAAGGAGCCGACGATGAAGTTCAGCGAGCATGCCCTGAAGGAGAACCGGTTCCGCAGCCTGACAAAGACGAACCCGGAAAACGCAAAGGCTCTGCTGGAGATGGCTGACAAACAGGTACTGGCCAAGTACGACCTCTTGAGGAAACTGGCCGACCTGGAACCTTGCAAATAGCAGGCACGTACTTATAATACGCTGAGAGTGCGGGCAATAGGCCCGCCTCAACATGGAGGTACAGGATGACTACTCCCACCCTCGGTGGATGGCTTGTGCACGTAATGCGTGAAGCGGACGGAACCCTCTCTTTCGAAGAGGCACTCCACGTAATCATGGACAGCATGAAGGAGTTCTTCCCGTCCCAGAGCGTCGCCGTGATCCTTATCGATGACGATACTAGCGAGCTTCGGATAAAGATCTCCCGCCAGATAAGCTATACGTTCGCAAAGAAGTTCCACCGCGCGGGCCCCAGTCC
>JBFIFS010000172.1:0-5014 GCA_041602695.1 Kiritimatiellia bacterium | reverse complement strand
TTCAAGCGCACTTCCTACCAGCAGGACAATACAGCTTTTGAGGGCTTCGTCACCGATTCAGGCAAGGGCCTTATCGCGCCGCCGCCGGCTAAAGCGATCAGGATCCAGTTCTACGGCGACTCGATTACCGATGGACATTCAGTCGATTTCCCCCCAGGAGCAGACGATGCCTCCGCAACTTACTGGAACAACTATTTGACCTATGCGGCCCGTACCGCAAGGACGCTGGATATGGAGTACTGGTGCGTAGCGGCAAGCGGCATAGCCGTTATCCATGACTGGGGCGGCGATTTTAACATGTCGAACTACTACGACCGCGTGAATCCGGGCGATATGACTCCTTCGGGAGAATGGGACTTTACCGGCGACGATCCGGATATCGTTGTCATAAACCTCTTCCAGAACGACAAGTGGGTCAACTGGGGACCCCATGGCGCCTCGGCACAAAACGACATCATCTCGGCATACGAGAGTCTTCTGTTACGCATTCGTGCCGTCCATACTAACGCGGAGATCATCTGCACCGCCGGCGACATGGATGTGACGGATACGTCGTCCGGTTGGTATACGCAGTACATCAACAGTGCAGTGTCCCGGATGAATGGAACTCACGGGGACAGTAAGGTTTACTCCCACTTCTTCACATACAGACCGCAGCCCGGTCACCCCAAAGCGGTCGATCAGGCAGTTATGGCCACCTCGCTGACTTCATACATCGAGAGCAATTTCTCTTACCTGTTCACAAGAGATACCGATGGTGACGGCATGAGTGACTCTGACGAGGCCCGGTTCGGCACTGACTGGTCCGACAGCAACTCGATCTTTGAGGTACAGTCCATAGGCACCACCAACAGCTCTATTGAACTAACATGGCCTAGCCGTACAGGCATTCAATATGAATTGCTTGAGAGCACGAATCTGTCCACATGGACTACAAACGCGGGCTCGATAAACCCCCTAACTCCACCCGTCGAAAGAATGGAACTAACACCTACAGCACAGCGGGCCTATTTCAGGCTTAAAGCTGTCGCACCCTAGCATAGAAAGCACACAACATGTCTGACACAGCACAATGGATAGGCGGCGGCAAGTTCCCGCAGGCCCCTCTTCTGCGCAGGGAGTTCGAACTCGCATCAGAGGTGGAGTCGGCATCTGTGCGCATCTGCGGATTAGGATATTACGAGCTTCGCCTAAACGGAAGCAGGGTCGGGGACCATGTTCTGGACCCTGTCGTCACCCAATACGACAAACGTGTCCGCGCGGTAACTTATGACGTGAGCGAACAGCTGCAGGCAGGAGCCAACGCGATTGGCGTAATCCTGGGAAACGGCTGGTATAACTGCAGCACTCCAGATGCATGGAACTTTCAGCAGGCCCCCTGGCGTGACAACCCTAAACTCATTCTGTGGCTGGACACGATATTGAAAGACGGAAGCAGAACCCAGGTGGTCTCCAACAGCCAATGGAAGGTGTGCCGCGAGAGCCCGATTCAGTTTAACGCGCTCCGCAATGGAGAAACCTACGACGCTCGCCTGGAAAAGCCAGGCTGGGACCAGCCTGCCTTCGACGATTCTGAATGGCGTCAGACAACCATCGTACCGGGTCCCGGTGGCCTGTTGGAAGAACAGACCGACCCCCCATGCAGGGTAATGGAGACTATTACCCCTGTTTCTGTACAAACGATTAAGCCCGGCGTTGCTGTCTTCGATCTGGGCGTCAACATCGCCGGCTGGGCACAGCTGACCATTGAAGGGAAAGCCGGCCAGGAGATCGTTATGCGATACTCTGACCTCCTGAAGGATGACGGCGAGATTGAGCAGAAGGACATCAACACTCTCGTCCATGAAGGTGATTTCCAGACCGACCGCTATATCTGCAAGGGCGGAGGCAAAGAGGCCTGGGAACCAAGGTTCACCTACCACGGCTTCCGCTATGTGCAGGTGGAAGGGCTTACATCCGAACCGACGCCGGACATGATAAGGGGCCGAGTCGTTCACACATCTTTCGATTCCATAGGTAGATTTGAATGCTCGAACAAGGACCTCAACGATCTACAGAAGATCACTAGGAGATCTTTCGTGGGCTATTTCGTCGGTATCCCCACCGACTGCCCACACCGCGAAAAGAACGGCTGGACTGGGGACGCGCAGCTCGCCGCGGAAACCGGGCTCATCAACTACAATGTTGCGTCTTCTTACAGCCAATGGCTGGACACCATGGCTGACACCCAGCGTCCAAGCGGTCAGTTCCCAGGCATAGTACCCTCGGCAGGCTGGGGCTACAACTGGGGCAGCGGCCCCGCGTGGGACAATGCCTTTATTCTGATTCCGTGGTATGTCTACGAGCACACAGGTGACTCACGCCTGATCGAAAGACACTACGAATCCATGAAGCTTTATATGGAGTTCTGCGCGTCCATGGCTACAGACCATATCCTCTCATTCGGACTCGGCGACTGGTGCCCGTTCGAGACCAAGACTTCTCATGTCCTGACATCTACCGGGTACTATTACGCCGACGCATGCATCCTTGCAAAGTGCGCGGCACTCCTCGGCAGGCCCGACGAGGCACGGGGCTTCAAAGAGTTGGCCGGCAAGATCAAGGCCGCCTTCAACAAGCGCTTCTACAAGGGCGACGGCATCTACGCGAACGGCGAGATGACCGCTATGGGCTGTGGTATCTACCAAGGCTTGACAGAAGAGTCAGAGAAAAGCGCTGTAGTCGCCGCGCTCGCAAAAGCAGCGCGTGACAATGACTACAAGGCCGACTTCGGGATACTCGGCGCAAAGTATATTCCGCGCGCGCTTGCGGACAATGGCGAGGTAGAGGCAGCATACAGGATCATATCCCAAGATGCGTTCCCGGGCTGGACCAACTGGCTGCGCCAGGGCGCCACTACACTCTGGGAAACCTGGGGCGGCGGCGCCTCCCTGAATCACATTATGTTCGGTGATGTCAGTGCGTGGATGTTCAACTACCTTGCCGGCATCAGGCCAGACGAGGCGCACCCGGGCTTCTCATTCGTCACCCTCAAGCCGCACCCGGTGGCAGACCTCGATTGGGTAAAGGCCAGCCATGAAGCGCCATGCGGTATGATCAGAAGCGCCTGGCAGAAGAAGGGCGACGCTGTAGAGTTTACTGTAGAGTTACCCGAAGGTATTGCAGGCGAACTCATCCTGCCGGATGACAGCACGAAGCCACTCGCATCAGGCAGCCAAACGGTCTCCTACCATTTGCGGTAGAGGGACACGCAGCAGCGCCTCACCAGCCAGAAGCCGTAGCGGTCTATGAACGGCATAGATATCCTGGACCTCCCCGTGCAGACAGCCAACCCGCGGCGGCTTTAGAGCCGGGGCTCACCACGGTGTTCAGTCAAAGAACACCAGATTGGTCTCCGTTCATTCTTGCCGGGTACTGCTTTACCCATTCACACACCTGCTTGATCGTCTCTGGTTTGCAGAGCGGAGGCATGACACCGGCTGATGTTACGACGATGCCTCGGTGATGCGGCAGCTCATCCAGATCATTTTCGATCTTAGCGATGATCTCCCTGGCGGGCTTCGTCCACAACATAGCGTTTGTTCCGCCAACAAGACACTTGTCGGGACAGGCGCTTCGGCCGTCCAGCAGGGACGTGTTTCCAAGAGTTGGGGATGTGAATGCTTCGAAGGCCTGTGCCGGAATCCTGCTCAGGTCAGGCAGGAGCGCTTTCAGATGACCGCACATGTGCAGAATCAGATTGCGCCCGGCGGCTTTGGTTAAGCTGGCGTATTCGCCAACGTGGCGAGCGCAGTATCGACGATACTGGTCGGGCGAGATCAGAGTCGTCGACGTGTTCTCGCTCAGATAGAAAACATCCGCAGGACTGTGCTCGCAAAACAGTCGCGTTTTGTCCAGAAGTACGGAATGCATGCATTCAAACAGCTCTTCAACTTCCTGCTGATGATCCGCCAGCAGGAAATGCGCATTCTCAACGCCAGCCATCCACTCCACCCAGTACATTAACGGCGATTCGCCGATACAGATCGTCGTGAGCGCGCCCTGACCGATCTGTTCCGATTGCCGTCTTGCCTCCTGCAAACCGGTAGGGTTCAGTTCCAGGGAAACGTCCCGGTATAGCTCCGTCATTGCCAGAATGTCTTCGCGCGACTTGATCGGGAACTGTATGGGATGCCAGGAATGGGATGCCCCGTCAAACTGCCTTACCAGTTGGAGTTCCCGAGAAGGCGTACGGTATATGGTACACATGGTGCCATTCTGCCGCGTAGTCTCCACCGCCGTATGCTGGCGCACCTCACGGACGCATCCGGAAATGCCTGTGTGCTTGTCGCTGCCAATCCAATCGTGAATGGCGTCCAGTGTCATATTCCGGAACGGCTCGGATTGTGCCTTCGGGTACGCCTCGTCGAGCTTTGGCCAGAATGGCAAACGGTCGACGGGCTTCATATGTATGGCCGCCAGCCACCGTTCCTTCGGGGTCATATGTTCTCTGATCTCTTTCATCCTTCAAAGCCCGACCTGTGCCTCAAAAAGCAACAGCCTCTTTTTAAACTTATAGTGCGTTTGACAGGAACTCCTCCACTGATATCTTGACCAGAAATGATACTTTTCTCACCTTCGAGACCCTGGCGCGCATGTATTTCCAGCCCTCCGGCCATGCACATTTCTTCGCACATTACCATGGCTCCCAAAAACAAACCGATTTAGTATCAGTACAGGACAAAATATCATAAGATATTTCCTCGCCAGACTGCTTAACTGCCATAGTGAGGAATCTGAATGATGGACTGGCATTTCCGCAGCACGATGTTTGCGTCACAGCGACTGTTCGTGATGCTTGAGCTGAAATGATCATGAGTGGCAATATCACGCGACGTCGTTTTCGGCAGATGACCGCTCCGCTAGGCTTGGCCGCCACGGGGTGCGTCTCTCTTGCCACGAAAGAAGAACTCCCCCGTAATGCCCCTTTCGATTACGTGTATTGCAGGAGGGAGTGCCGCTTTTCCCGCCGGAT
>JBFIFS010000171.1:0-5021 GCA_041602695.1 Kiritimatiellia bacterium | reverse complement strand
TCCTCCAGGTCCATAGTTTCGAGTTTTCAGTCATCCCCGTGACACGGCCATCCATGCTTACCAGAATCACGGCGACGGCGGTGCAGTCCATTTGGGTTCTCTGCGATATTGCCTCAGCGATTTGTTCCGACAGGCGTTTCGCGACGGCAGCGCGGTCGAGGCTGTTGAGGGATTCTAACAGCCCCTCAACGGTCGTGTGCTCGCCAATCGGGTTGTCAACCAGGTCCGCCGCGAGCCGCGTGACAAAGCCAAGTACGGCCGGGGACCGGGCCGAGTGGGTGTCCCAGTGCCCTTCAGCCAGCTTGCCTAGCTTGCCGGGGTGCCCCACGACCAATATCCCTTCGAACCTGTGCTGTGCGGCGGCATCAAGCATAAAACCCCAATCGTTGCCTGCCTGTACCAGCTGATGCTCTTCAAGAATCAGCAGTGATTCCGCAGCCTTTCTTCCAATGTTGCCGGGGACGAGTACAGGATTCTTTATTCCGACAGCAGCTGCAATGTCCAGTGAGCATTTCAGGGATTCGCGGACCGCCTCGCAAGAGTAGGGGGTCACGCGGCCCGTGGTTCCGAGAATTGAGATGCCTCCGCGGATACCGAGTTTTTCGTTGAATGTTTTTTTTGCGAGCTCAGCGCCGCGCGGAACTGACACTGTGACAGTTAAGCCCCTGCCTGTTACTTGACGAACGGCCGACTCTATCATCGCCCTTGGGCCCGGATTAATTGCAGGCTCACCGGGTTTTACCTGCAGGCCAGGCAGTGTTACGGTTCCGACGCCGTCTCCGGCTTCAAATGTCAGGCCAGAGGGTGCCCATTCAGCGGTCACGGCGATTTCCGCCCCGTTTGTGACGTCAGGGTCATCACCGGCATCTTTGATTATAGTTACAGCTGCCTCGCCAGCGGCGAAGTGTTTTTCATGGATGCTGAATTCCGCTGTGGACCCATCAGGCAGGGTTATAGTGATGCTTTCACCTGGATCGTCGCCGGCGAGCAGCATTACGGCAGCCTTCGCCGCCGCCGCTGCGCAGCAGCCTGTTGTGTATCCGCTCCTAAGAGTTTTCATTCTTCATTTTCTCGATAAGCAGTTCAGGGGGTATTATATCCATGATTTTCTGGCGTGCTTCAAGGAGTGTCAGGGGAAATCCTTCGATTGGCGCTCCGTCCAGGTTGCGGAGTTCCTGCACCAGTGTCGATATGTAAGGCAGCCGCAGGGAAGCACCGTTAACAAGGCCGCTGTCGCTGAAAACGCTGTAAGGGGTCCCGCTCCCGATAACCCTGCCTTCTTTGAGAACGTAGAGCCGGTCAGCGAAGAGGGGGAGGAGGTCGACTGAATGCGTTGCCATTATCATCGTGATGGAATTCTGCCTGTTCAGCCGGTTGAGGAGCCGCATCATTTGCGACTCGCCGGCGGGATCGAGTCCAGCGGTAGGCTCATCGAGGATCATTATCTTCGGACGCATGGCCATGACGCCGGCAACGCAAACGCGCTTTCTTTCGCCGAAACTCAGCTGGTGTATCGCGCGCTCTGAAAGATGTGATGCGCCGACCGAGGCCAGGGCCTGGTCGACCCTTTTTGTGACCTCGCTCTCGGGCAGGCCCAGGTTCCTGGGGCCGAAGGCGACATCTTCGCCCACCGTCGCCCCGAACAGCTGGTCGTTCGGGTTCTGAAGAACTATGCCCACCTCCTGGTAAAGCTCGGCGGGTTTATACGACTTTATGCAGCGGCCGTTTATAAAAACGTCGCCTTTCTGGGGTTTTAAGAGCCCTGCGATGATCTCCAGGAGTGTAGTCTTGCCGGATCCGTTGGACGCAAGCATCGCCACGAACTCACCCTCGCAGGCGTAGACAGAGGCCTTGTCGAGCGCCGCCGTGCCCTCCTGGTAGCTGAAGCAGACAGATTCTGTATAGAGTATCTTTCTTTCGGAGGTCACATGAAGGCCCTTTCAAAAATCACGAACACAGCGCCTGTTCCGGCCAGGGCTGAGAGGAGGGCGAATGCGCGTCCTGCTCCTATTACGGGCAGTCCTGCTGTTGGGATCGTCCCGTTGTATCCTCGCGCAAGCATGGCGCGGTACGTGTCTTCGCCCTGCTCAAAAGCCCTGAGGAATACGGTGCCGCCCAGTATCCCGATCGAATTCAGCGAGCGTGAGAAGCCAGTGTAGCCGAGTCTCGCGCGCTGCGCGAGTATAGTACAGCGGGCCCTTTCCAGGATGACGAAGACGTACCTGTATACCATCGACGCGATTTCGACCCATAGCTTTGGCACGCGGAACCAGCGCAGCGCGGCGTAGAGCTGCGGCGCCGAGGTCGTAAAGCTGAGAAGCATCACAGCCGAGATAGCTCCAGCTACCCGCGCGCCCATGAGGCCGCCCTCCGCAAGGCCCTCCGCTTTGATTGAGACGTCAATGCCGAGAACGCTGCCGCCGTAAATGGGTGTGCTCCCTGACAGGATGCCGCGCAGCAAAACCAGTACCGCTACCAGAGAGGCGACAGGCAACAGCCGCATGATTATTATGCGTATCGGGATGCGTATATAGAACATTGCCGCGAGGCAGGCTGCAAAGGCGACGAGTGGAAAAACCGGCTGAGATGAACCCACTGACGCAAGCACGACTGCCAGCGTCATCAGCGCCTTGACCCTGGGGTCAAGGCGCGTAAGCCGGTTGTCGCGCAGTGCGAAGTAGTCAGAGAACAGTGTAAAATTCTGTTTCATTGCGCCTGTTTAACTGGTGGCTCCTTAAAAAGTATCCGGAAGTAATATCCGCCCACAAATCCGCCTATGGCGCCCGCGACTAGGAAGCAGAAGAGCAGCATGTCGCCTTCGCCTACATTTATATAGGGATCTCGTGCCGGCCTGCCTGCCTCGTCGGCAAATTTCTCAACGACGGTCTCGTCGACACCTGACCACTTTCCCTCTGGTTCTTCCGCCATGCAGGAGATCGCTAGTATGAAGCAAGCCGAAGCGATCACGATGGGAGTAAGTATGCGGTAGAAGTTCATATTGCGGTTACCTCCTTGAGCTCAAGCAGCTCGGGCCTGCGTGTCTTGACGAACTTATATGCGCCTGCGCTCATGAATCCCTCGAGGATGCCCAGCGGCAGCTGCGTCGGAATGAATGCGACGATGATCGCGAGGAACATCTTTATGAAGCCGCCATCGCTCTGCAGCGCGGCAGCCAGCGCCGTCGATGTGACTGCGTAGGTGACCCAATCGGAAATGAGCCCAGCGGCAAACGCGCATACGAAGAAGTTAAACTTCATCTTGCGAAGTATGATGAAGACCGCATATGCCGAAAGGGCACCGCCGACACCCATCGAAACAATGTCTGCACCAAGTGTCGTGATGCCGCCATGGGCCAGGAAAAGTGCCTGGAGGAGGAGGGCGATGCTGGCGACAACAATCGTTGCGCCTGGCCCGATAATGATGGCACCCAGTCCTGTTCCGCATGGGTGCGAGCAGGTTCCGGCCGTCGGCACCGGTATAGGCATGCAGCTGATAATGAATACTGCTGCACCTACCATCGCCACGAGGATCTTGAACTGCGGCTCCTGTGCGGAACGTTTTCTGATATCGCGTAGGCCCCACCAAACGAAAGGTGCCGCGACCAGATACCAGAAGCCGGCCCATGCGGGAGGGAGAATGCCCTCTGAAATGTGCATTGCGTGGGCGTTGGAGGGCAAGCACGCCAATCCGATGCCGCACGCAAGCAGCGTTAGAACTGCTGAATGTCTTTTCATTACTTATCTCCCAGTTGTCCCGGCTCCAAACCTGAAGCCGAATTGTTCATGGTGCGCGCAATCATAATTCCACAGCCAGTCTCGCTGTAATCGCAAAAGAGTCAGGTGTGTCGCCGCCGTAGTCGGCAGATAGCATTTCCAGGGAAAGCGCCGACTTGTCGGAGATGCTCACAGATATTGCCGCACCTGACTGGTGCTTGGGCAGGGCCGCAAGGGAGGATGTTCCTTCCGCCTTGGCTGATATTTCGAGGCCATCGCGCAGCATAGCCGCGAGTTCAAGGTTCCAGACATCGGGGCGAGCCGCGGTTTCCCTCAGCAGCCCGGCCTCAAACTCTTCAAGAACGGTGACGTACTCAGCGTCGATGGTAAAGCGCCCACTGTTTACAGAAATGTAGGCGCCGGCTGCAGGAGTGCGCGGAATCTCTGCCTGCGTATCGGGAGAGCCTGTAAGTTCTGCGATGACGGGTGAATCGGCTATGTCAGAAAGCCAGCTTAATCCAACTTCCATCTGAGGGACTGGCTTCAGGGTAAGCGATGCAGCTGAACCGTCAATGCTTCGTTCGTCTGATGAGTTGGGGCGCCCCCTGAAAAGCGACACGCTCAGCTCCAGTCTTTCTTTGCTGTAGCCAATGAGAATGGCGGTCTGGCGCGTCTCCGCAAATGTCTGGACTAGCGGGTCTGAGATGAAGTGAGTGCGGAACTGTCCGAACGGGACGTACATCCTGCCCGCCGCAAAGTACAGTGAATCGATGCCGAGATCCCGCAGCGTTATCAGTGCCTCGTCGATTTCAATGGGGTCTGTGACGTCCTCCTCCCAGAGGAGAAGCGCCTTGGCTGACAGAGAGTCGGTTGCCTCGGCTTCGATGCCGAGCTCGAGGGTTGCCAGCGTCAGATCGCTTGAGCGCTCTTCTCCCTGTTCTCTATAGGCTGCCTCGATTTCCAGAAGAGCGCCTACATGTATTCCGTTCAGGTCTATGTTCTGGATTGATCGCTTTTCGCCGGGAGTATGATACAGCTCAGGCGCGTTATGCGTGGCGGTGTGCTGGTGGGTCACCGCATGCACGTTCATTGCAGCAGTCATTAGAACGCAGGCGTATCCGGCCAGTTGGCGTTTCATGATTTGCCCCTGTACGTCGCCAGAGCGTTGATTATTGACGCTGCGACCGGGCTGCCGCCGCGATTGCTAAGGTTCGTGATGTAGCATAGCCCGCTTTCGTAAAGCGCCTGTTTGGACTCGAGCGCGCCCACGAATCCTACCGGTACACCAATAACCAGCGCGGGCTTAGG
>JBFIFS010000170.1:0-5069 GCA_041602695.1 Kiritimatiellia bacterium | reverse complement strand
CATGCTCGCAGTTCAGGGATGCGCCTGACGAGTATGCCGAAACCCGTTTTGATGCGGATATGATTCTCTCCGAAAAGGAGCTGGCGGACGCCGATGCGACGGTCGCGGAACGAACGGAAGCGCTCAACGAGATGTTGGCCCGATACCGGGGCACGGCTGCTGAGTGGAAGAGCCTGTTGGTGGGCTCGCTTATCGCAACAAAGCTGCTCGACTTTGACCTTGAGAAGGAGATTTCCGACACGATGCTTGAACGCTTTGCCGGTGATTACAAGGTCATAGAGTTTCGGCGGAAGAAGAATATGGGTGGTCAGATCGACGCCGTCTTCAGCGGCAGCTACAAATCCCAGGACGGCAGGACGCTGGTATTCCCGTTTGATCGAATGGGGCACCAGTATGTTCTCGATTTCTGGTCCGAGACTGCGCCGAATCTTGAGGAACACTTTGCTGCGATAAAGGAACTGCAGGCGAAATATCCGGGCAGGTTCAAGGTCTACAGTTTTAATGTGGATGAGCTTCCTGATGCAGGCGAAGAGAAGCTGCGCAAGATGGGCTTGGACTGGACCGCGATGCACCTGCCCGGGGGAAAGGGCAGCCTGACGTTCAGGGCCTACGCTCGGGCCACGCCAAATGCGGTGTTTGTCAACGGGCAGGGGCATGTTCTCCTTGTGGCGCCCCCTAAGAGCGTCAACACGCACGGAGTGGGCGAAATTCGACAGGGCGTTCTCGGGGGATGGAACTTGCCGGGTATCGCGAAGACCATGGATGATGAGCGCTATCTGGCCCAGCTGCGGTCGTTATTCATTGGCGACTTCCTCGTGGCAGGTCGACAGGATGACGGCGGGCCTACAGGGCAGGATCTTAGAACCATCCAGTCCTGTTTCACGGAGGCGCCGTTTCGCTATCGTCTTTCCCAGAAGGACGCGCTGGCCAACTACCGCAGGGCCGAAAAGCTGTGCTCCGCAGCTATCAAGAAGCATGCGAAGGCGGAAGGTGTGTGGGCTGTTCGTAACCGCAGGATTATCGCGCTTATCGGAATGGCGAGTCTCGCTGCTGAACCGAAGTATCTGGCCGACGCGGTGCAAGAGGCAGAAAGGGTGCTGGGAATGGAGCTCCCGGAAGGCGCTGACGTGGCGGCGCGGTTCTGCCTTGCGAAGTCGGAGCTGCGTAGCGGTGGAGATCCTGAAACGCTTGCTCGTGATCTTATTGAGAAGACTGGAGGGGAGAAGGCCCCACTTTCAGCGCTCGCTGCAGCCGCAGTGATCACGCTCGAGGCGAACGGCAGGACGGCTCACAACGAGTATCGGAGGCGACTTCTCGAAGTTAAGGACGCTGATGTGGAACCAGCTTTGTGGTCTGTCTACGCTTTTCTTCGCGACAAGCATCATCGCTATCGGAATTTCTGGGCCACACCGGGCGGCTATAGCTTTGGTAGGCCCCAGAAGTACAAGTTCCGCGACACGGTCGGTGGCCTCGAGATGCCCGAGGACAGAGCCAGGCGGATCCGGTGTGAGATGACCAAATTGGACGGCGGCAAGTTTATGCTTCCTGAGGCCGCAGGGGGGAAGATGCATGGCGTTCTCTTCGTGGAGCCGACGGCCGATGCCTCTTCTCACAGCAACCTGATAAGGTCTGTGAACAGCTTCGTCAAAATATTTACAAACCGTGGGGTTCAGGCTTCTATTGTGTTCCTTTCTGATGACACGAATTCGGTTGGGGCTCTTGCGAAAGATCTTAACGATGGAGTCCAAGTTGGAATGCTGCCGGGCGGACTCGGCAATCCCCTTGTGAGGGAACTGGGCATACTGTCAGCTGACCGAGTTCCTAATCCGCTTCTGTTCCGCCCTGACGGCACCGTGGCATGGACAATATCAGGACTCGACTACAGGCACTTTTATTCCGGTCCGGGATACGCGATATCCCTCGCGATAGAGACGAATATACAGAAGGTACGCTCAGACGTGGCGTTTGAGACCCTTGCGCGTGGGGATTACGATTCGGCGCTGAAGCAGTTTAGTGAGTATATGCCCGGCGATGGTGGTCGTGGTCAGATCAGTAAGCGTGACTGGTGGACGTCTGACCGTCATCAGGGCATGGCTTTGGCATATATTGGGCTCAGGGACTGGGATAGGGCGCTAACGGCTATCGATGCAGCTCTTGAGCAGCGAAAGGCCGACTTCAAAAGCGCGATCTGCAAGTGTCACGGACTGGTAGAAATGTATCTTACGAAAGCAATGATTCTGGATGGCCTTGATCGTGGACGCGAGGCAAAGATCGAGCGCACCAAAGCGGCGCAGGAGAGTCTCCCTCACTCCAAGCTGCCCCCGGGTGGGGCAAGACAGGGCGTGCCGATCGGTGTCTATTATGACCACCTCAAGCAGGTAAGGCTGGAGTTGGCGGGCGCCGAAGGCGGGAAGTGATGAGAGATACAAGATGCGGGATTCGGGATACGATATTCGGCCACTGAACTTCATCATGCGCGAGTGTGGATGCATCGCGTATCGCGTAACCGGTATCGCTGTTCTGATAGTGTTCCTGTTTGCTCTCCCATTTTCCGAGCCCTGCATGGGAGAACAGTCGCTGGTCATCCCTCAATCCCAGATCGATGCATTCAAGCAGGAGCTGACGCAAAGCGTCGGCACTGGCGTTTCTGCGGTTACCACTCGCAGGGCTTGCAAAGGCATTATTCGCGAGGTGCAGCCGCTGCTGGAGGCATCACCCGATGCGTCAAACCGATTTGAGCTATTGAAGGTCCTGTTTGAGGCGCAGCAGAGACTCCTGACTCTGGAGCCCACGGAAGATAACCGCAGAGCTTTGTTTGAGACGTGCGAGAAGCTTTCGAAAGCGCCTGACGACTGCGCGGAATTGCGCTTGGAGGCAGACTTACTGCTCTCTGAGCGAGAACTTGCTGAAGCTGAGGCCCTCGTCGCCGAAAGAGTGAAGGCGCTTGAGGAGATCATGGAGAAGTATCGAGGAACATCGGCGGAGATGCGCAGTCTGACGATCGCGGCTTTGATTGCGTCAAAACTGCAGGCTTTTGATTTTCAAAAGGAGATCCACGAGAAACTGAAGGGCCGGTCGTTCGGCGCGGATCATAAGGCCATTGCGTTCAGGCGCAGGAGCTATTCTGTTCACAGTCTCGACGTGCTGTTCGGAGGGACGTACGAGACCGAAGGCGGCGCCAATATTACTTTTCCTTTCGATCGGATTGGTCACCAGTACCTCGTGATCTTCTGGTCACTGAACTCGGAGGAGATTGAGGGGCACGAGGTGTTCCTCAGTCGCGTAAGAGCGCAGCAGGAACGATTCCCTGACAGCTTTGAGGTCTACAGCTTCAACCTCGACAATCTGCCGGACTCTGGGCGGAGCATACTGGACAAGGCGGGTGTGAAGTGTGAGGCGATGCGCCTTCCAGAGGGACGGTCGAGTTCCGCGTATAACGCCTACGCTCTTACAGATCCGGTGGCGATATTTGTAAATGCACAGGGACACGTGACGCTGCGCACGGGACAGGTAGTGCCCTGGCCGAGACCAAACCCGGCACGGGGGAATATCCCCGCGAACCCTGGACCTGGACTCGGGAAGTGGCTCGATGATGAGCGGTACCTCGCGCAGCTGCGCTCACTGTTCATCGGTGACTTCCTGGTGACAGATGTGAGTCTCGGATCCCGAATCCCGGATCTCGCATCCTCGCTAAAGGGTATTCGGGCCTGTTTCACCCCGGCGCCGTTTCGTTATCGTTTGACGCAGGGCGAGGCTCTTGCCAACTACCGCAAGGCAGAGAAACTGTGTGCGTCGGTGATAACGAAATATTCGGAATCTCCGGATCTCTGGCGTATACGTAGCTGCCGGATTGTCTCGCTTCTGGGAATGTGGAGCTTGGCGCGCAATCCGGAGTATCTTCAGGATGCAGTCAAGGAGGCCAAGGCGACACTCGCTATGGAGCTGCCTGACGGTGCGGGGGTGGTCGCGCAATTCTGCCTTGCCAAGAACGCCCTGCGGAGCGGCGATACGGACACTGAGGCGATACTGAAGAGGGTAGTCGATGCCGGGTCCGGTGCTACTGGGGCGGTGGCGTGCGCGGCAGCGGCGATAGTCGCTATAGAGGGCAATGCGGAAACTCTCTACCAGGAGTACCGTCAGCGATTTCTTGAGCTTGCCGACGAGAACGATGGGAGTTTGTGGGATATCATCTCATTCTTTCGTGATCGACATCACGATTATCGACTGTTTTGGCCTAACCCCGGCAGATGGGGATATACGAGAGAGCAGCGGTACAAAGTCCGGCAACTGATATCTGGGTTCGGTGGGCCTTCAGGAACCAACTTGATAATGACAGGCAGGTTCAAGGACATTGCGGGGGCTGAACTGGCTGTACCGGATGTGGCGCAAGGTGAGATGATGGGGATCGTGTTTGTCGAGCTGTCTGATGATAGATCGGTTAGAGATGTCTGTGTGAAGCGCCTCAAGAAGTATGTTGAATGCTTCTTGAAGCAGGATGTGCCGGTTCTTGCGGCATTTCTCTGTGAGGACGCAAGGGAAATCAGGTCTATCGTGGAAGGGTGTGGCGAGGGCCTTATCGCGGCAGTCGTGCCTGGCGGCCTTGAGAATCCGGTTGTCAGGCGATACGGTATCCTGTCGGCGGACAAAATGCCTGTTCCTTACCTGCTGCTGGGAGACGGCTCTATTGCCTGGTCTGGATCTGCACTTACCTATGCCGTCAATCATACCAGCATGGAAGACTATACTGCCGGGGCCATTGATATTAACATAGAGAATGTCAGGACTGATCGCACGTTCGAGCCGTTGAAGCGGGGTGAGTTCAAGAAAGCGATAACCCTCTTGAGTGGGCGCTTACCGCCGAAGAAGAACGCTGATGCCTGGACTCCGGAGCGTCTGCATGGGCGTGCGCTGGCACATATAGGCTTAAAGGATTGGGAGGCGGCGCTTGAGGATATCGATGACGCAATTTCGGAGCGCCATAAGCAGAGCCGTTATGGGAAGCGCGTTTATGAGGGGAACGTCGAGATGCAGCTTGTAAAAGCATTGGCTCTTAAGCATCTAGGGCGGAT
>JBFIFS010000169.1:0-5184 GCA_041602695.1 Kiritimatiellia bacterium | reverse complement strand
GACAGCCGGAACTACCCCCTGATAGGGTCCTCGCCTCGTAACGGAATAAAAATATCACACTACAGGAGCCCACTATGCCAGTACCAGCCGATTGTCTCGCCGTCGTTAACGGTGAAACGCTATCGAACGATGAAGGCCGACAGCATGTCACCCAAATGCTCATACAGCAGGGCATACCCCAAGAGGCCCACGAGCAGGTAATTAAGCAGCACGGCAAGCAGATCCTCGAACAGGTTGTAGACCGGTTTATCGATATGTCCCTGCTCAGGACTGAAGCCGCTCGCCGCGATTATGTCGCTGACAAGGATTCCATCGATGCGGCGATCGAGCAGATCGCAGCTGGTCTTCCGCAAGGGCTGACGCTTGACGATGCCCTGCAGTCACAGAGCAAGACTTTGGATTCATTACGCGACGATATTGCCGCCAGCGAAAGAGTGAAGAAGCTGTTTGAGGAGATTACTGCAGACGTGGGTGAGGTCACCGATGAGGACGTAGCCACGTTCTACGGCAAGAACGAGAAGTCGTTTACCACCCCTCCTACAGTTGAGGCCCGCCATATACTGGTCAAGTGCGACCGCGACGCCGACGAAACGCTGCACCAGATGTGCAAAGCAAAAGCAGAAAGCCTGCAGCGCAAATTGGTTGAGGGCGGTGACTTCGCAGCACTCGCAGAATCTGAGTCCGAGTGCCCAAGCAAGGCACAAGGAGGCGCACTGGGCGCATTCCCGCGCGGTCAGATGGCGCCGGAATTCGAGGAGGCAGCCTTCTCGCAAACGGTCGATGAGATCGGGCCCGTTGTCCAAACGACTTTCGGCTATCACATTATTCAGGTAACTGGAAAGAGTGACGGCAAGACCGCCTCGCTCGAGGAAGCGTCCTCAGATATCCGCAACTATCTTGAGGGCTTCGCCAAGGAGAGAGTGTTTGGTGAATTCGCGAAGGGTCTTCGCGACGGTGCCGAGATCGAGATATCTCTACCAGCGTGATCTGGAAGATAGAGGATAGAGTGTAGAGGGTAGAGAAACCTGAAACTTGAAACCTGAAACCTGAAACCTGAAGGGGAGAGCTGGAGTAGAAGATAGAGGGTAGAGGGTAGAAGAGAGAGGTTGGAGGGGTGAGAAGCCTGAAGGGGAGAGCGGGGGAGATGATGGGGATTGCCTCTCACGGAGCTCACAGGGGGCACGGAGCAAAAGGGATCGGCACCAGGCTGATGCACGTGAGAGAGGCTCAGGGTCTCCGCTTCGTGACGAGAGGTTGAGATGGCTCTTCTGAGTTTGCGTGAGATAAGGCTGGCGTTCGGATTGGATCAGCTGTTGGACAGCGTCGATCTGCATGTCGAGCCGGGCGACCGGGCCTGCCTGGTGGGCCGCAACGGGGCAGGCAAATCCTCGCTGCTGAAGATTCTACAGGGCGAAATAGCGCCGGACTCAGGCGAAATCGTTAACCCGAACAAGAGCCGAGTGGCCTATCTTCCCCAGAATCTGCCAGAGGGCATCAGTGGCAACGTAGAAGAGATCGTGTCATCCTGGATCAGCAAGCCGGAGCATGCGGATGTCGGCTGGAGCTCCCATCATGTTGTAGGCAAGCTGTTGTCACACCTTGGGCTGGATGCGCATTCCGACTATGGGGAGCTGTCGGGCGGCCAGAAGCGGCGGGTGCTGCTCGCGAGAGCGCTCGCATGTGAGCCGGACCTGCTTCTCCTGGACGAGCCGACGAACCATCTGGACATTGATTCGATATGCTGGATGGAGGAGTTCCTGCTCCGACACTGTAAGACGATTCTCTTCGTTACCCACGACAGGGCATTCCTCAGACGGATGGCAAACAAGATCATCGATCTGGATCGAGGCCAACTTGCCCAGTGGGAATGCGACTACGATACCTACCTGCGCCGCAAGGCGGACCTTCTGAACGACGAGGCAGTCAACCAGACGCGGTTCGATAAGAAGCTGAGCAAGGAGGAGGTATGGATACGCAAAGGCATCAAGGCGCGGCGGACAAGGAATGAGGGCCGGGTCCGCAAGCTGATGGCGATGCGCGAGGAGCGGCGCGAGCGCCGTTCTGTAGAGGGCAATGCCCGCCTGAACCTGCAGCAGGCGGAGCGGTCGGGACGAAAGGTGATAGTTGCTGAAAACCTGACGTTCTCCTACGGCGGGGCACATCCGATAGTAGCCGACTTCAGCAGCCTGATAATGCGCGGGGATAGAATCGGCGTGGCAGGCCCTAACGGATCAGGAAAGACGACATTGCTGAAGCTGCTGACGGGCGAGCTTCAGCCGGAGTCCGGAACCGTAGATCTGGGAACGAAGCTTGAGGTGTCATACTTCGATCAGCACAGGGCGATCCTGGACGATGAGTTGAGTGTGGCTGAGAACGTCGCGGGCGGTAACGAAAACGTTAATGTGAACGGGCGACCACGTCATGTAATAAGCTATCTGCAGGACTTTCTGTTCACGCCTGAGCGTGCGAAGACGCCGGTCAAAGTCCTCTCAGGCGGAGAGCGGAGCCGACTGCTGCTTGCGATGCTTTTCGCGAAACCGTCGAACCTGCTCGTCATGGATGAGCCGACTAATGACCTGGATTCAGAGACGCTCGAACTTCTTGAGGAGCAGCTGCTGAATTATGAAGGCACGGTCCTTATGGTCAGCCATGACCGTGAGTTCCTGGACAATGTTGTCACGCGGCTCATCGTGATGAAGTACGGCAACGCGGCACGCGAGTATGTCGGTGGCTACAGGGATTATCTTGCCGAGACGCAGGCGGCTAAGGCGACGGTGCGTACGACTGCCAAGAAGGAGCGCGCAAAGAAGCCTTCTCCATCGAAGCGGTTCGGGTTCAATGAAAAGAGGGAGCTTGAGAAGCTCCCGGCAAAGATCGAGCAGCTTGAGGCGGAGCAGGCGGAGCTTCATGACGAGATGGCATCTGCGGAGTATTACCGCAAGAAGCCGGAGGAGCTGGCTGCTGACCAGAACCGGACCATTGAGCTTATCGACGAGCTGGCAAAGCTGTATGACCGCTGGGAGGAACTCGAACTTCTGCGCGACGGCGGGTAGGGAATAGGGATAGGGGGCCCATGGTGCCAGAACGGAGTTCGGTACATGGCAGGCACTGCCAGGCAAAAGGCTTTATACGAGTCCCTTGTAGTCGAACCCGCACACATGCGGCGATAAGATGTTGAGCTGCATGCCGGTGGACGTCGAATAAACAGCGGCAGATGGAGAGAGGGGGAAGCGTGCGGCGGACGCTGAAGGTGCAGGCAATGTTGAGATCATCGATTTGTCTGATTACCAGCCGCGGCGCCTGCCGTCAAAGAAGTGGCTCGTGCTCTACCGCCCCTGCAATGGGGCGAGCGGTCACTGTCCACCGCGCAGACGTTGAGCGGCGCGGCTCCGATTCCGGTTCTGCCACGCAAGCCTCGAGAGGTCCCACAGATCACCATTTCGGGATATCCTCCAGCAGAGTCGCGCGATTCTTCGTGGTGTCCAGAAGGACCTGATCAGCTCCTTTCGCATCGCATCCCACTCAGGCCGAGAAAACCGGGACAGTTCCGCATTCGCGTGTACCGTCTCAAAGCGACCCATTTGGCCGGCCTCCACCGCCTCCGCATGAAGCCGTGATCCTGGATCGTATCTGAGGACGCTGACGACGATGTGGTCCAAGGGCATCTCAGCCACGAACTTCTTCGTTCTTTCGAAATGTTCCGCCGTCTCCACGGGCGACCCGAGCATGAGGTAGCCGATCGTGTAGATGCCTGTCTCGTGTGCGGTTCTGATAGCTTCCTTGATCGCGCGCACCGTGATGCCTTTCCTGTAGAAGTCGAGGACGTCCTGATTCGGATTCTCAATACCGAACAAAATGCATTGGACTCCCGCGCGCCTCAGCAATCTGTAGAAGTCCTCGTCAACGGAATCGACCCTGCCCTGCACGACAAACTTCAGCCGAATGCCCTCGTCAATGACACGACGCATGATCGCCTCGGCTCTTTCCCGGTTCATCAGGAAGTTGTCATCGTAGAACACAACCCGCTTGTAGCCGCCTGCCTCGATGGCACGGAGTTCCCGCATCACACTGTCAACTGAACGCTCCCGATATTTGATCCTGCCTTTGTGCGTGCAGTAGGTGCAGGCGAATGGACAGCCCCTGGACGTCATGATAGCCGAAACGCCTGGGAACCGGAATCCGTAGAAGTACCCGTAATCCAGACCCTTGCCAAGCTTCAGGAAGGCCGACTCACTCTTGTCCAAATCGTCCGCCGCCAGGACGCCTGGATTGCAGACTGTATCGCCGTCGACCTGATAACTCAGTCCATCGATCCCTGCAAGGGATGATTCTGACGAGATTCTCTGCAGGATCTCGTCTATCGCGTGTTCCGCTTCTCCTCTGACGGTCACGTCGCTGCCCTTTATGTGTTCGCCTGACAGCGTCGCATGGGGGCCGCCGACCAATATGCAGGCCCGGGGATTGACACTTCGAATGATCGGTATGAGTTCGCGGACATTCGCCAGGTTCTTTGTATAGCAGGTCATCAGCACGAACTGCTGCCCTGCCGCCATCTGCTCGAACGCATGACGCTCAAGTCTCTGGATGTTCATGTCGAGGAAATCGACATGATACCCCACCTCAAGAAGCGGCGTAGCCATATACATGAGTCCCAGGGGCGGCGTCGGGCTGCGAGACCCAAACCGCCACTCCTCACCAAAACCGAGTTTCCGGAACGGCGGGTTAAGAAGCAGCACATTCGGCTTGCTCTTCTCGGGCTCCCCAAGTTTGCTCGGGAGAGTTGTCCGACACGACATCGCGCTCATCACTTCCTTAGCGGCCTGCATATCATCGCACTGATAGGGATTTGTTCCTTGCTGATAAGAGACTGTTTTCTTCATGAGTCGCCAGCATTGTGCCTCAACGGCCTGATCCTATAACTTGGTGATCCGAAAAGCAAGCCGGACCGCCCATGCCGGTAGCTGAGGAATACGTCCGCGCGCCTGCCCTGTACCGAACTGGTGGTTCTGGTTCAGGGCCTTTCTTCGAGGACCTTCCTCTCTGATCGCTGGACACTTCTTCCCGAGGGTGGGAGGGCCCGTCTTCGTCTCCGCAGGCGCGACACTACGCCGTGGTCTACGCGCAGCAGCGCTCCGAGGTGGGGTGTGCCTAGAACGGGCCCGTTTTGTCAGGATCTGGCTGAAT
>JBFIFS010000168.1:0-5189 GCA_041602695.1 Kiritimatiellia bacterium | reverse complement strand
ACGGCCTCCCACATGACCCAGAGCGTCATGCTGAGCGAGTTCCATGGAGTTTCAGCCTATTACCTGCTTCTGCCCTGGCTGTTCCACGAGCTCCTCTTCAGGAAGAAGCTGGCAATACTTCCGCTGGTTTGCATCCTGGGCCTTCGCGAGGATGCCGGGCTTGTCGTTTTACCTATGCTTGTCTTCGCCGCCCTGCGCGACAGGTGGAAGACAGGTTATGTCCTCACCGGTGTGTCATTAGCATATGTCATTGCGGCTGTTGCCCTGCTCTATCCGCTCATTAATGGTGTCGGAATCCTGGAAGTGCGCGCGATGGAAGCCTCGCCCGACTCGATCGGCTCATCACTGACCGCTGAATCGCTCAGGCTTAGAGGCGCAGCTCTTCTCTGGATAATTCTTTCAGCGGCACCTTTCTTCGTCATGACAGGGCGGAAAGGCTGGCTGGTCCTGCTCTTTCCGCTGACGGCGCTCTCAATGGCAATGCTCAGCGGCATGCCGCGCCAGCACGCGCTGACATTTCACTATCCCGCGCCGATTATTGCGGCGATGGCGTGCGGCATGGCCGGCTCCCTCGAGAGGGCCGGCAAGGGAATCGGGGGCAAGCCCTGTCGCGCGGGACTCGCGGCACTTGTCCTGGTGACAGCGGCCTCCCATTTCCTAAACGGCTTCTTTCTCGGCGGCCGCGCGTCGCACCCCGTCTACGGGCAGGTGGAGCCAGGCATGCGTCCTCTGCTGAAGCTTGCCGGCAAGGCTCCGCCGGACGGCACGCTAATCGCATACAGGAAGATCGCTCCTTATTTCGCCATGCGCAGGGACGTTCTCTCGCGGCGCAGCTACATCGAGGGCAGGCATACTATAGATCTAGTTGTCTGCGATCTGCACGAGCTCTACTCCCCAAAGCTTTCATGGCTGCACCGCGCAATAGCGGATGGTGATTTCGGCATATCGGCGATGGAGATGCCCTACCTGCTCGCGGAGCGGGGGGCCAAAGGCGGAGCGGAGCTGACTGAAGGGCTCTTCATGAGCCCCGCGATGATGCCTGCGCAGGGCGGGTCCATTGCCTGCGAAAAGGTATTCGGGCTTTCGCGCTACTGGCATGGACTGGCGCGGGAGGCGCCGATAACACTGGTATACGCCAGGTCCATCCTTCTTAAGCCAGGCCGCTATGAGGCATCGTTTAGGATCAGGACACGGTCAAATACGCCGGCGCCCGAGAAAGGGTTCGGTACAATAAGTTTACACCGCCGGAACCAGGACCCCGCGATTGCTTCAGCCCCGATCCGGCCGGCGACAGCTTTCGAAGAGCAGCGGCTGTCTTTCACGCTTGAGGGAGACACGATGGTCGAGCCGCGCGTGACCGGGGGCGGAGCCGAGCTGTGGATAAACCTTATCGGGATCAGGCCGGTTTCCCCCGAATTGCCTGAACCCGGCTTGGCCGGCCAGCAGGGCACGCACCTGCCGCCTGGCAACGACAACTGACGGAGCGTGCGAGATGGACTTTGCCGGGAACCGGCGTCCGGTGCTCCAGTGCTCACCGATCCCAGCCGCCATATCATCCACTTCAACCGCCATATAGCGAGCGCATGTCTATAGCGAAGCGAAGATTTCAAGACTGTACAGCACTGATGCACTTCTAGTATACTCGCCTTTATGCTAGTTTAGCCGTGAGCTTGTGCAGATTGTGATGTCAGAAGGCAGCATCTTCACAGGATTTTTTGAGGAACAGGAAAGAAGTGATCACGCCCGTTGGACTCACGGCGTAAGCAGAAGAAGTATAAGATATGACAGACCGAGAACTGAGCCACGATCCCGGACGTACATGTGCCCGTGAAGAGGCGGTGTCCGCAGCGGAGCTGCCAGCCGCCGAACAAGGGTATCGGGCCCTTATCGAGAACATCCGGGACATTGCTTATTCCATGAATACCGATGGAGTGCTGACCTTTCTTGGCCCACAGGCCGGCGAATACGGCATTGCCCCCGGCTCCGCGGTGTCACGGCCGTTCGCCGATTTGGTTTCGCCGGAGGACAGGGAGCGGGTCGCTGACAGTGTTCAGCAGTCGCTGACGACGGGAACGGATGTCTCGGTGGAGTTCAGGCTCGCGGGAGCGGATGGAAGCTCCTACTGGTTTGAAAAGCGCGGCGGCATCGTGCGCGACGCGTCCGGGGAAGTTGTTGGCGCTTCAGGCATTCTGCGCGATATCACCGAACGCAAGAAAACGGAGCTGGCTGCCCAGGAGAAGAGCATGCGCCTGGGTGCCTCCCTGGACGAGTTAAGGAGTGCGCAGGATGAGGTCATACAGTACGAGCGCTTATCCGCGCTTCGGCAGATGGCCAGCGGGATAGCCCACGATTTCAACAATGTACTGATGCCGATTCTCGGCTTCACCGAACTAATGACGTCGGATCCCAACATCCTGAATGATAAAGACGGCGCGATGCGCATGATCGAGATGATTCACTCGGCAGGCAATGACGCTAGACATGTCGTACGTCGGCTCAGGGCGGTCTACAAGAGGAATGATGACCTCGTCTGCAAACTGGTAGACCTGGGAAGGATTGTAGAGAGCGCGGCCTCCCTGACAATGCCCAGATGGAAAGAGGAAATGCGGGCGAGCGGCATTGATATCGAGATCGTGACGGACTTCCAGCCCGTTCCGAAAATCATGGGCAACGAATCCGAGCTGCGCGAGGTGCTGGTTAGCCTGATCCTTAACGCTACAGACGCCATGCAGGAGGACGGCACCATTACCTTTCGCCTCTTCAGTGATACCGACTCTGTCGTCCTGGAAGTCCAGAACACAGGGCCGGGCATGGACGAACAGACGGCGCGGCGCTGTATGGAACCGTTCTTCACGACCAAAGACACCCAGGGGTCAGGGCTGGGCCTGGCCATGGTATACGGCATTGTTGAGCGGCATGGCGGCTCCATGGCTATTGAGAGTGAGCCGGAAACTGGGACCACTGTCCGAATCAGGCTTCCGATTCCGTCCGAGAAGAAAGATTTGGAGGACGACACCGCACCGCAGCCGCCAGTCATTTCCAATTTACGGGTCCTCGCCATAGACGACGAGAAACGCGTGCGGCAGATCATTTACGCAATGCTCAAGGCTGACGGCCACTACCCGGAGGTCGTGGAAAGCGGGCAGGAGGGAATTGATGCCATCCAGCAGCAGGATTTCGATCTTGTTATTGTTGACCGGGCAATGCCGTGCATGAGCGGCGACGAGGTCGCCGCTGCTGTGCATAAGATCCGGCCCGAAATACCGGTCATCATGCTGACGGGGTTCGGGGACATCATGAAAGACAGGGGCGAGTGCCCGGTCGGAGTTTCCAGGATCATGACTAAACCCATTACTTTTGCAGAACTCAGGCGATTTGTGGAAAGCGTGATGAGAGACAAAAGAAGGTGACCCCCATCTGCCAGGGGCTATTGTCATTTTACAAAGAATCATGAGCAAACAGGAAGACAAATTAAGAATTGCCGTGGTCGATGACTACGTGAACGCTGCCGAGACGATCGCCACATACGTGCGCTGCATGGGGTGCGTGCCGTCAGTCTTCACAAGTCCTGTCGCCTTTCTGGATGCGTTGAAGAGTGATACTTTTGATATTGTCATAACGGATATTCGCATGCCGGAAATGGATGGGCTCAGCCTCCTGAAAGAAGTGAGGGAGAGGGCCCCGGATTCCCAGGTCATTGTGGTGTCAGGACACGCCGAGAAAGAGGACGCCATCGAGGCCCTGAAATTCGGCGCATGCGACTTCTTTGAGAAGCCCGTCGGCAAGGATGAATGCGAAGCCGCTATTAAACGAACAGCACGCTATCAGGCCGTGCTGCGGGAACGCGACCGCCTGAGAAAGCAGCTCTCCTATATTTCCGAGCAGGAAGTGAAGCGGTGGGGCCTGCACGCGTTCGTCGGTCAGCACGAGTCGCTCGGTAAGCTGGCGGCGGATATCCGCTCCCTCCAGAAGGTAGACCGCACAACCGTGCTCATCCTTGGAGAGAGCGGGACGGGCAAAGAGCTGGTGGCGCGCGCGCTTCATGCCGGGAGCGAGAGAAAGTCCGGCCCCTTTGTTCCCGTGAACTGCTCTGCCATCCCGGGCGAGCTTGCGGAATCCATTCTTTTCGGCCACGTCAAGGGGTCTTTCACCGGTGCGGCTTCGGACAGGAAGGGCGCCTTTGAGCTGGCGAACGAAGGTACGCTCTTTCTTGACGAAATTGGCGACATGTCGCCGGACGTGCAGGCAAAGCTGCTGCGAGTACTGGAGGACGGGATTGTCAATCCGGTCGGAGCCACGAAAGGAAGCAAGGTAAACGTCCGGATAGTCGCTGCAACAAACACAGACCTTGAAAAGAAGATCGAAATGGGCGAATTCAGGGGGGACCTGTTCCACAGGCTCGCGGCATTCACGCTCGATATGCCTCCCCTGCGCGACCGCAAGAGCGATATTCCTCTTCTGGTCGAACATTTTGTCAAAGAGCTTTCCCTGGAAATGGGATTCGCCGAGCCGAAGGTAATACCTGAAGCGATGGATATGCTTATGAGGTACGAATTTCCCGGAAATGTCAGGGAATTGAAAAACGTCATTGAACAGGCGCTTATACGGAGCCGGGGCGAAGAGATTACAGAGGAACATATCCATCTCAGCCCGGGCCTGCTCAGGCCCTCTTCCGGACCTGAATCCGCGAGCCAGCCGTCCTCTTCCCTAGCCGACCTTCCTCTCAATTTGGCTGAAATGGAGAAACTGACAGTCAAAAGAGCCATGGAAAAAACTGGCGGCAATGTGTCGGAAGCCGCGCGGCTGCTGGGAATAAGCCGGAACAAGCTCTACTCCGTACTTTCAAAGGCCTAGCAGCTGCCCCTCCTGCCCTGAACAGGGACAGCATCTCCCGGTAATGTCCTCAAATTGAACACCTGTACCGTTGCGCTATCTTCTCGCCTGTTTACGCCTAAGCTGCGTCCTATCAATGACTTATCAATTATTGATCCGTGATGGCACGGTCCATGCGATACAACCAGACTATGAAGAAGCAGAACAGAGCGTCAGTAAGAGAAACTGTTGCAAAGCTGATCCTCGTAATCAGCATGCCTCTGGTCTGCGCGGCCTGTGTCACGACCGCCCCGAGATACGAAGCGGCAGCTCCTGAATGCCTGGAATATGCCATAGCTGCATGTCGCGCCGCCATT
>JBFIFS010000167.1:0-5241 GCA_041602695.1 Kiritimatiellia bacterium | reverse complement strand
CTTGCTGCCCATTACTGCTGGGCTCCGAGGCTGTCCTTCAGGACGGCCACACGCTTCTTAGCCCTGCTCCACAGCGCGACGCCCGCGAAGACTAGAGCGAATGCGAGAACATGCTTAACCACCAGGGCCGGGACCTGCCCCTGCCCTGCCATATGCGACCACTCAAAGTCCTTGTAGAAAATCGTTCTCGGAATACCACCAACTATGATCCACGCCAGCGAGAACAGGGCGAAGCGGGTAATAAGGTGATACACCTTCACAAAATACTGAATGGCCTCGACGGCAGGATCTTGCGGAAGTCTCTTCATAAGCGCCCACATCACAACCGCGCTGGCCACAAGAAGCGCTGTAGCCACGTCATGGAAGTAGTTATTCATCATGAGCAGTATTGCAAAAGACTCGTTCATATTTCTGCCGCTTGGCCGCTGACAACTGCTCAGCTATTTTTCGCCAGGCATTCCATGCACGTCATGATAGCTGCCCTTGGGCATTCCTTGAGATCCGTGCGGGTTGCCGTGAACCGCGTCCTTCGGCATCCCATGAATTGCGTCCTTTGGCATCCCGTGCGGGCCGGCATGCGGATTCATGTGCGGGTTTGCTGCGGGTGAATTTGTGGACAGCTTGTAGAAGTCATGAGCGCCCCCGGAGGCACCTCCCATTTCCACCGGGCAGTCAGCTGACTGCTTGTCCGTAAAATCTCCCTTTAGAACGTGGCCCGTGAAATAGATATTCTCAAAGGTCCGCTTCAGGCTGGGACTGTAAAAATCCACCATCAGCACCGCAGAGAGAACAGACACCTTATCGCCCGGCTTCACGTCCATCTTGGTTGCGGCCACCCAGACAATATCATCCTCATCACTGGTCTTCTTTATCTCGAGGTAGACATACCTCCCAGTATTTGTCGCAGTCAGGACTTCGCCAACAAAATCAATACTTCGGCGCTCCAGTGACTCCATGCCCGACTCCGCAGCCGACACTTTCTTCTCCATCTCCTGCGAGCAGCCAGCTAAGACAAATGCTCCACATACTCCGACTACAATCACTCTACTCTTCTTCATTCAGCCCTCCTACTGGCTCTGGATAACCCAACGGTGCATGATCTTTCCCATGACACGTAAGATAACACTTTCCGCTCAGATCCCCAAGGTCTTCCCATTTCAACTCCCCGGCGCTATTCTGTTTTACGTATTCGATATTAAAATTAATCAGGTGCGTATTCTCCTGTACGCCGTGTGGATCGTGACAGGTCGTACAGGAAGCCCTCACGTCGACAACATGTAGGTTGTGCTCCGGAAAGCTCTGATCACCCAGTATGCTGTCCCTATTGTGGCATTTGTAACAGAGTGCGTATGTCGCAGCATTCTCGCTGAAATCGTTCCTGAACTCCATGCGGCGCTCCAGGATCGGCTCAAACGCTGAGCCATGCGGACCATTTGCGCCCTTCCCGCCGGCCTTCGTTCCCGTATTGCTGCTGTGGCAGTCTGTGCAATAGAGCCAGCTTGACGTGTTATAGGCGCCATCGAGGCTGGGGACATTGGCGTTCTTGCCCTGGGCCGCCACAGGGTGGAATGAGGCATTGGAAGGATCGAATTCTTTTCGAACGTTGTTTTCCGCTGCTACCCTCGGAATACGCGCGGGAGGCTTGTCATCGCTTTCACTGTGACACCTGAAGCAGAGCTCATACTGCTTGCTCACAGTCTTTACGGCGGCACCTTCAATGTTGACCCCCGGCACCCCCAACAAGGCCCCTGAAGCCGTTGGGGCGACAGCTGGAACGTTGCGTACCGCGTGGCCATTATGGCAGTCAAAACACTCTACATGTTTCTTGTCCACAATCACATTCTCAGTCGGATCATGGACGCCGCCATACTCCTCTATGCGGTGCCTGCTGGCCTTCTGAAAATCGGCCATAATGTTCTTCGAAGCGACATTACCATTGTGGCACTTCAGGCAGACGTCCTCTTCTGTATCGCCGTCGAGCAGGCGCTCCGCAATCCCCGCTGTATGCGTAACGTGACAATTGGCACAGCCATTGTCCTTCACGTTGTCGTTTTTGGAGCCCCGCCAGGGCTTAGCGCCTTTTCCCGTCCATCTTGCCGATGAACTCTTATGGCTGCTCGCATCCCAGTATTCAACATTATGGCAAGTCAGGCAAAGCGCGGAGCCCTTGTTCTCCATCACCATGAATTTGCCGAACCTGTTGTCGTGCGGCTCATGGCATGTTGTACACTGGACTTGACCGCTCACGTCGAGCCTGACAGGCCCTTCATTCAGGACATCGGGGCTATTGAGCCTGTTGCCCGAGGCCTCGAGGAGATCTTTATCGTAATGGAATGATATGGGGTGGTCATCCGACAAGTCGGTCGTCAGGTTTGCCGGCCCTTCCGGCATCGTAGTCACCTTCCCGGCGAAACGGATCGGCCTGCTCCGGCTGCGAAGCATGCCCAGGGCAATGGTACCATCGTGGCAGCTCAAACACAGCTTCGAGGACCCTGAAGGCTGGCCGACTTTGGCTTTTGCCGTAGAGCTCTCATAAGTCTTGTATGTCTGTCCGGAGCTGTATCTGTTCCAAAGCGGAGCGTCTGCGCTTCCGCCGTGCGGTGCGTGACAGAATATACATATCTCCCGCTCTCCAGCCGCCTTTGTGGGCCCCGGTCCGGTCACAGACAGATCGTGTTTTGAATGCCTTATCCCTTTGTTGCCGGCCAAAGCAGGTGGCAACAGGCACGCCATCGAAAGACAAGCAAGGCACACTGCAAGCCCTGCCCCTGCCTTCATAGCCCTATACGCTTCATTCAGCACCCTCTAATTCCTCACGCTTCAATATCCTGAATGCCTGTATCCGCTTGTTATAGCTGTCCGCCACATACATGAGCCCATCACTGCTGATGGCCACTCCTGACGGCATCCAAAACTCGCCAAAATCACTGCCGGCAGAGCCCAATGAAAGGAGGAACTGCCCGCTCTTGCTAAATATCTGTATGTTATCAAAAATAGCGTCCGCAACATAGACATTAGATTCACTGTCCAGCGCCACCCCTTTTGGCCTATTGAAATGACCCGAAGTATCTCCTGCCTTGCCGATAACCTGCACCAATTCACCCACGGAAGTGAATGCCTGTATCCTGGAATTCATGGAATCCGTCACATAGATCAGGCCCGCCCGGTCCGCAACCGCATGAGTTGGATAATTCAGCTGGCCGGGACCTGCCCCCCTGTCCCCGAACCAATATAGGAAATCCCCGGTAAGCGAGTATACGACAATCCTGTGCAAAACCGCGTCGGCTACGATAAGGCGGTCGCCGGAAATAGCAAGCCCCGCCGGCCTCCTGATGCCCTCGCTTATCTCGAACAGGAGCTTTCCCTTGGGCGTGAAGGCGAAGATCTTCTCGAGTACAGTATCCGCTACGTAGACGACGTCGCCCTTTTTCGCAACAGCAACAGGTGCTGCCAGCTCCTGCTTGCCTGCCCTTGCCCACAGCCATGATCGGCGTGCTTTGTAATCGTAGAAGAATACACGCCCCGCGCCATGGTCCGCAATGCAGAGGTTGCCCTGTTCATCCGCAGCCAAGGCAAGGGGCTTCAGAAAGCGCTCTCTGCCACGGTCGTCGCTGGTCAGGAAGTTGATGATCTTTCGCCATAATGGAGGTCGGGCGCCCAAAGCCTCGACACCGTCATAGCTCCCCTCATACCTTATCCGGGCGGGTGCAGGAGCGGGTGGCCAGTTAAGCGCAGGGGCGCCTGGCGCCACGGCCATCCTCGAGGTGGCACAGCCTGATGAAAACACCGCCGCAATAATACTCACCAGGAAACATGCAAATAAGTAATTCCATTTCGGCTTCATTTGAATCTACCAGAAATCCCTTTCAACGCGGATGTAAGTCCGGTGGTCTTCGCGAAAAGCGGCCAAGGTCTCTTCCTCCTGGTACCAGTAAGCAAGATTGAACTTGAGGCGGCCTATTCTGTAGTCAAGTCCGACTTCACCGGTTGTGGAGTCTCTCTGCGTGCCTTCCAGCTGCTCTGACCTGAATCCCACCATAGTCCTGAGTAGAGCTCTCTCGGAAAGAGTGTTGTTGTACCTCAAGATGTATGTTTCGACCTGCTGGTCCAGTACCTCGTCCTCATACCGAGTTCGGGTTTGATCCGCCTCAAACAGGAATACCTGATTAGGAGCAGGGCTGTAATTGATGCGCTGGTAGGAAGCGAACGACTCGTAGACAATGGAATCAGACTCATAACTCCTGCTCGATGCACCTACCTCAAGAAAACCATGCGCATAGCTGAACCCAAACAGGCTGTTTCGCTGATTCTGAAACGCAGCCGAAACGTCTCCATCATAAGTCGTCCTGGCCGTCTCTGCGTAAAGGCGCAACCTGGAGTCAAGCAGGTAGAGATCTGCCCGGCCTCGGTTACGATTGCTCTTAGTTTCTACCGATGTATCGGTGACAGCTGCATATGACACGCGGACCGTGCTGCCATTGGGTATGCGGCCTCCGAAAACGCGCCTAATCTCAAGAAACTCGCCTCTTTCGAGCAGGGTGTAGTCACTGCCCTGCACATAGACGACTGACCCGGATCCATCCGTGACCTCGACCGTCGAACTATCGATATCCGGCCTGTTAAGAAGCGTCACATCGCCGTCATTGAGTGTGACTCTCTCATCAATAGAGCTTGTCAGCGCGGTCAACGAATCCCTTTCGTCGATCTGCGTAAAGAAATCATAGCTCAGCACCAGTTTGCCCCAGTCACTCAGTCTTTTGGTGTATGCCTCAAGTATGCCCACGCCATAGCCTAATCCCGAATCATCTGCACCGCCTCCACCAACTTCATAAGCTGACCCCCGCAGGCTAAATGTAGATGTGAGGCTGGAGTAGAGTTGATGCGTGAGGCTCGAATCAAGGCCATGGGAAGACGCTTCAATTTCTCCCCGGTTTTGACTGCTGTAAACATAGGACCCATTGAAGCGGAAATTATCGCCTAACCTTGAAGAAAGTGTCTCCCTCAGGAGAGACGCCGTGTTCTTTTCGTCATCCCTTTCCAGCTCTCTTATGTTGAGAGAAGAAACAAGACGCGTCCCCCGCTCGCGGTTTAAGAGCCTGCTGTCGGCCAAATTGATCGAGGCAAGGGAGCCCGAATACGGATCTGTTCCAAGGAATTCCTGATCAAAATCCTCAAATTCATATCGCAATTCCGTCCAGGCATCCTGGCTCCAAGTCTTCCTTGACCTGAAGTCAAGCCGCT
>JBFIFS010000166.1:0-5272 GCA_041602695.1 Kiritimatiellia bacterium | reverse complement strand
TGTTTTTACGATTTTTCCCGGTGACCATAGCGAGGAAGTCACACCCGTTCCCATTCCGAACACGGAAGTTAAGGGCCTCTGCGGCGATGGTACTGCGGCATTCTGCCGTGGGAGAGTAGCGCGTTGCCGGGTCATTTTTTACGGAGGCTCGGGTCGAAAGACCCGGGCCTCTTTTTTTATCGTGCTGCCACGCCAATGCTGTATTAATCTTCAATGCGAGGAACGGAATATGCAGGAAATGGTTATTGTAGTGAAGAGTTCAGGTGTCTTCGGTGGCGCGGTTCTTCTTGTTACCGTTCTGATGGGCATCGGCGGTGTGATCATGCTCGCGAGCGTCCGCAAGAGATGCATGTTCTATACATTCGCGGGCCTGGCGGCCGTTCCCATATTACTGGGGGTCATAGGCACAATGCTTGGTTATTCTGAGGTCTATCGGACTGTTGCGGAGAGCGCCTCTGACGATCCTGCCATGCTGCGTAAGATGCTGGCCCAGGCGCGGATACCCTTGTTTCTTGGAGCTGGCGGCTTCGGCGCGCTGCTGTTGGTAAGCCTCGCGGGACTGCTTCTATGTAAGGGCGTGTGTGATGGGGAGGACGAGGCGAATGAGCGGGTGCACAGCTGACGCGGTGCTCAGTTTTGCATTAAAGGCCTGAACCAGGCCGGAGTCTGCAGCGCTGCACGGCGAGCGTGCAGGCGCGGCGGCTACTGAAGGCGCTTGATCTTCAGGTGGTTCACCTTCACGTCAGCGTTACGCGAGTATTCGAAGCCGATCTTTACAGGGAAGTTGTCCGGATGCTTGTAGATGTGGACAAATGGGCCGGGTTTCTCTATCGGAACTATGAATGGGTGCGTTGTGTGTGCGAGGTAGATGAGTGAACCGGGCTCAACGGCTTCTTCGCACTCGATGTCCAGCTCAACCTGGTATGTGCCCTTTTCGAGCAGCGGAAACATCCCGTAAAGAATCTCGAGGTCCTGGTCCTTGTCCTTGCGCAGGACAATGCTGTGATCATCAAGTTTGAGGTAGCCCTGGCTGTAAAGGGACCCCGCCGGGATCGTTATTTCTTCGCCCGGCTTTGGGGACACCTGCCTGCCTGCAGAGAGAAACATCATGTCCAAGTAAATGTCGCCCTGCGGCTTTGAGAAGCAGATTGTTGGGACGAAGTGCTCCATGTCGGAATCAAAATAGATCGTCTCCCACACCCACTCGTCTGAGGCCACCTCAACGCGGCGGGTGCCGGCGACCAGATCATCGGTCTTTACCTCCCATGTGAATGCGCCGTGGCCCCTGAGCCGCAGGTTCAACTGCTGGCCCGGGGCGGCCGGAAACGGGCGGGACTGCATCTCGGCGTGGCCGGCCGTCAACTTCAGGACCGGTCCGCTCGCACGTTCGGCTGGCAGGACTTCCCCGTAATTCCCAAGGATGCTGGCGCTCTCCATTTCCCAGCCCCGCATGGAAACCATGTATTCCGGCAAAGAAATCGGCTCCTTGTGGACCGGTGAGTCGAGAATCTTAAATGCCCAGATGCTCTCTGACTGCTTGATCAGCTCCAGATGGGGATGGGCGAGGAAGCGAAACAGCGCCTGCGAGGCCGGGTAGGGGCTTACCTGGTCAGGATAAGCGTCCTGGTGGAATATGAGGTAGTCTGTGTCCATGTTTTTCAGCAGGCTGAGCTGCTCTTCGGAAACGACGCCGCGGTTCATTGTGTCGAGGGGCATTATCACGGAATTGTAGTACTCGTTGCCTATCGCAGGGCTGTAGCCGTTGAGCATCCTGATTCGGTAGAGTGAGACGTAGTGCTCGTAAAGGGAAGACCAGTGGGAATCGCCCGGCCAGAGGGGAATGACTATGGCCCGGGGCTTGTCGTTGCCCTGTGCTTCGGCATCGGCGCGCACGGCCGCGTAGGCGGGCTCGTCGTGGGCCAGAAGGCATATGGAGGGGTTGATCTGGAAACGCCATTCGGCCACACAGAGAAAGGCAAGGACGGCCACCCAGAAGCGCGGGTGGCGCCTTGAAGGGACGATGGATAGAAACTGCTTCATTCCCATAGCTGCCAGAACGGAGAAGAATAACGGCATGAGGCAGTAGATTTTTACTGCCTGCCTTATCATCTTGTATTTAGGGACAAACTTCCTGGAGGTCCAGAGCATCCATCCGTCCCAGAGCCCGTTCGAGCCGAGGGCCAAAGAGACGACGCACAGCGATCCCACGAATACGAGAGAGAAGAATATGAGTTGGCGAGCGCTCATCCGCTTTCGGAATGCAGCGATTAAGATCACTATAAGAGCGATAAGTATGATGAGTACGGCTATATGACCGAGGAACACATGGTTGTCCATGCCGAGGTTGTCCCATGAGAAGAGGCCGCGAGAGCGGGCCGAGTATTTAGCGACAAGCTTTTCGGGGCGGCCGTCCATCATGTCTGTCTTCTGAAGGTGGGAGCCCGCAAGCGACGCGGTAAGCGCCGTAATCGCAGTAAGGAATACGGCGGGCATGAGCCCGATGGCCGGTTTCTTCCACGTCTTTGGGGTGGAGAGCTTGAAATCATCATCGAGGATCATGAACGCAATTGTCCAGAAGGGGAGTGTAAGCATGTTGAAATAGACCACGTGAAGATCGGAGCAATAGCTTAGGAATACCGCGGAGCCGGCAAGCAGGCCACCTGTCCACTTTCCGTCCTTGACCGCCATATGGAGGCCCAGCGCGGTCAAGGGGACGAGGGATATCCCGAAGCCCGTCGGGCTGCCGATAAGCAGGGTGATCCACCTGTAAGGGAAAGTGGAAGCCAGCAGGGCGGCTGTCAACGCAGGCAGGCGCTCGTTAGTGAGCCGCAGTGCAAGCCAGTATGTGGAGAAGAACGTGACGAAAATGGACAGCAGCCCGGCAAGGTTCCACGCTGCCGCCCGAGAAAGGAATGTGGTAAAGAAGCTGAATATGAGCGAGTAGGGGAGGTAGTAAGGGTCGGGCCTTTTCAGCTCTTCGTCATCGCCCCTGTTGAATTCGTAAACATTTGAAAATAAAGGGGTTTTGCCTGCCATCATGTCGCCGGCAAGCCAGAAATGGTACATTAGCTGGAGCTGGTCTCCCGGGATCATGTGCCGCACATGGCCCTTCTCGATGTTGTGGTCCGACTGCGGAACGCCGGAGGAAAAATATCTGGGAAGAGGCCAGGAAAATACAGCCCACAGTAAAAGCACCGTGGCGCTTATTGTGATGGCACTGCGATATTTCTGCTTCATTCCGTTTCCTTCTTCTGTCCCCGGAGGTGCCGTACGGCCAGTATGATTCCTCCGACCGAAGAATAGAGCAGTGTAAGAATTACGTAAAGCAGTGAAAGTGTGAGTCCCTGTTCATCCGGCTGTGCGGCGGCCTTCATGAGCAGCACGTATCCGATCTCCCGGAAGCCTACTCCGTAGACACCCACCGGTATCGCCTCGAGGAGCCCGATCAGGGGAACATAGATGCAGAACAGGGCGAAGGGGATGTCCAGGCCGACGGCCCCAGCCATGACGGCAACAAAAACGATTACCATGAACTGGAAAAGAAACGATATCCCCATCACCTTGCTGAAGAGCTTCGGGTGGGTCTTGTATTCCTGGAAGGCCTGGAAGAACGCTTCCAGCTTCATGACCAGTTTTTCGAAGCGTGCGAGCCCCGTCAGCTTGAGGATTCCCATCAGGAATGTTTGCTGATAGATCATGGCGATCATTATTACCAGTGCTGAGAAAACGACGATGGGAACGATGGCAAGCGCCGGGCTTGATGCCGTGCCGAGCCCCGCAACTACAGCGACGAGCCCGAAGATTACTATTGCCAGGAAGCCGGAGATACGGTCCGCAAGGACCGATGCGGTTGACCGCCCTGCGTCCCGCGTGTTCTTGCCGGCGTCATAGATGCGATAGAAGTCGCCCCCGACGTTGGAGGGAAGGAATATGTTCAGGAAGCTGGCTGCAAGATATGTGCTGTAGAGTCGCCCCAGGGGCGCCTGCAGTCCTGATGCCTGCAGGAAGATACGCCATTTCACCGTGCTTATGAACGAGTTGAAAAGGAGGATCAGGAGCAGCGGCGCCATGGCCCCGGGAGTAATGCTGCTAAGTGTTTCGAGAAGCTGGTCCGCGGCAACTCTTCTGTAGAAGAACCAAGCCAAGCCGCCGCTCACGGCTATCTTGACCAGGAGAAACGCTGTTCGTCTTGACTTCGCCATCAGGGCTGCGACTTCTTGATAGACTTCACCACCTTGGCAGGGACACCTACGGCCACGCTGTCAGGGTCGACGGGCTTAATGCACACTGTGCCCGCGCCTATGACGCAGTGCTTTCCTATGCTGGCGGCATCCAGGACTGTCGCCCTTGTGCCTATCCATGTGTTCTCCCCGATGACCAGGGGACCGGATGATTTCATTCCGGACTGATCGACGAATTTCTCCCCCGACATGTGATCATATTCGCCGCCGCTCAAGAGGTAAGAGTAGGCCCCGATAATGACGTCATTTTCAATGGTCAGGTCGTTTGATGAAAAGATGGTGCAGTTGGATGAGATATTGACGTTATCGCCGATCTTTATATTGCCGTTCTTGCAGTAGATGATTGTATTGCGTCCGATGAACGCGTTATTGCCTATCGATATGCCTGCATTCGATGTTCCTTTGGCATCAAGCATCACGCCGTCATCTACGATGACATTGGCTCCTACACTGATCTTTGACGGATGCCTCAGGGTGATGTTCTTGCCGAAGATTGTGCCCTTTCCGCACGCCTTGAAGAGGCTGGGGTAGAAGATCTTACGCAAGGCAAGGCCGCAGGGGCCAGGGCAGTTGGCATAGAGTGCGGTGGCAAGTTCGGTACGGAAAACGCGCAAGCATGAGACATCACCGTGGTAGATCGCCTTGTATTTGCCGGCCGCGGATGTGCTGGAGTCGGACATTGTCTTACCGACTTTTATGTTGTTTTGTTCGGGCGCCATGTCTATTCCGATATTCCCGGTCCGCGAAACGCGGACCCTTCCCCCTGGGAGGGACGGCATGTTGCCGTCCGTATTCATTATTTCTTCTAAGCGATAAACTTGTTGTGCCAGATCGCAGTGTTGATCAAACCCCACAGCACATGGTTGTGGTTGTGCTTCATCTCGGCATGCTCCTCAATCAAGCGGTCGATATAATCCATATTCATGTTCTCCCTGATGAGCGGGGAGTCATGTATGAGCGTGATCATATACTGCTTCAGCTCATTTCTCAAGAGGTGCTTTACAGGCAGGCTGTAGCCCTGTTTTCCGCGA
>JBFIFS010000165.1:0-5285 GCA_041602695.1 Kiritimatiellia bacterium | reverse complement strand
TCGCAGCTCACACGCGGGACGGGCTCCTCCGGCGCTGGCCTGATACAGACTATCGTAACTGGTATCTGGGCGACTGGCTCCCCCCCCAGCCGGTCGATCCCGCCGATGAGGACTCGATCACCCTTGTCAACAACTGCTTCCTCGTCGAGTGCTTCGATCGCGCAGCGGCAATCGCAAAGGTCCTGGGGCTGCCCGCGGACGCCAAGGCACACAGCGGCCGCGCCGCGGCCCTGCGTCACCGTATCCATGAGGTATTCTACCATGACGGTATCTATGCCGATGGCGATCAGATTGATCTTGCCTATCCACTGCTGGTAGAGGCAGTCCCACACGAAATGCGACCCCTGGTGCTCAAGAATCTGTTCCGGGAAATCACACGCACGGGCCAACCGCGCATAGGTACTGGCCTCGTGGGAACCGGGGTGCTGCTGGAACTGCTGACGGCGGAGGGACGCTGCGACCTCGTCGCGTCCATGGTAGATACTGATGACTACCCGGGTTGGGGCTACATGCTGGCAAACCACGAGACAGCGACCTGTGAAAGCTGGACCCCGAGCAACGGGTCTCACGTGCACAACTGCTTCAATCAGGTCAACGGCTGGCTGATTCGCGGCCTGATCGGCCTGCAGCCATTGGCGGAAGCCCCTGGCTTCCGCCGCTTCCGCCTGCGACCCCAGCCTGTCCCGGGGGTCGCGTGGGCTGAGGCTGAATGCCAAACGGCGGCCGGCACAATTATGATACATTGGGAATGTAAGGACGAGTTCGCGCTCAAGCTGTCTGTGCCCGATGGCGCCGAGGCCCTGGTCACCCTGCCGGACGGGAATGAATGCGGCGTTGCGGCAGGACAGCACCGCCTCTCCTGCAGGCTGGGCAACAACCGGGCGGAGAACGACCAGTGAGCCGGCTCGCGTTATTGCGGCTACGGGAATAATAGAGATGAGATACTATTTCTGGTTTTGTATTAATGAGATACTGATCTATCCAATGGCCGTAGGACTGGCGCTGGCTTTTCACTTTATCTTCAAGGCTGATCCATGGTTCGTGGCAGCACTTGCAGTCTCACTTTGCCTAGTAAGCAGCTGCCTTACCCAATACCTGGGCAAATCGCTCATCACATTGACAGCGGCAAGGGCTTCTATCCTCGCCAGCGAGGATCAGCTCGACAAAGCATTGAACCGCCTGATCTATTTGAGTCGATTATTGCCGCCTGCAAGGAAGGAGATCCGCCGGCGCTACACCAACCGCAGGACTCTAGACAAGGTGGATCTCATGGAACTGGCAGTCAAATGCATGAGGCTGGATAAGTACTCATGCAGCACATTTTTCACGGCAGGCAGAGTTCTCTACGCTGTTGCGCTTGCACTTTCTCTACTTGCGGTGCTATTTAGGCTAATCAGATAGGTTCCCGACGAGCACAAGGATGATACCGGTTTGAGTGTTATCCGAAGCGTTTGTACGAGCCTTGAAAGGAAGACAGCATATTGCATTGACAGTTGAGAGGCGGCAACATTGTCACCGCCGAGGAGGCAGCTTCGGGTGATACCTTCATATAGATTCATCGCCTTTCTGCTTTCAACTGTTGGCACACGGAAAGCAGGGCAGGATTATGAACACCATCACTAGGCGCCGATTCTTGAAGGCGTCCGCATTCGGTATTGCAGTAGCCAGCGCCTCCCGCATCGTGACAGGATGTTCAGCCGTGACGCGCTTGGTCGGCCACTCCTCCAGACCTATCAAGATCCTCTCTCTGGGGGATATGCACCTGACCAACCAAGCGTCCATGTCTTATCCGCGCAAGGTCATTAAGGCAATGAATGAGGATGGCGGAGACCTGGTACTAGTATGCGGAGACCTCGGAAGCAAGCCGACGAGGCCGGAACTTGAGCTTGCAAAAGAGGTCCTTGAAGGGCTGAAGATGCCATATTACCCGGTTCTGGGGAATCACGACGCCGTCTTCTCTGGCGAAAAAGAAGAGACCCTCTTCCGGGAGGTCTTTTCCCTAGTAGAGAACAATTATCACTTCGAGTACGGCGGGATTCGGTTCATCGGCATTGACCACGGCTGCGGCAACGCCCACCATGCCAACTCCGTCCGTCCAGCCGTCATGACCTGGCTCAAGAAGACTCTTGCCATAGTTCCTGACAGCCAGCCCCTCATCCTGTTCTCTCACTACCCTTTCGGCAAAGGCGTCAAGTACCGTACTAAGAACGCGGACTCGGTAAAGGCTCTATTCAAAGAACGCAAGCTGTTGGCAATGATAAGTGGTCACTTTCATGGAAACACCGAGCGACGTGAAGAAGAGATACTGATGACCACGACCGCGTGCTGCAGCAGCACGCGGCGAAACCATGACGGGACAAAGCCCAAGGGCTACCGGGTCTTCAATATTGACCACAGGCTGCACGTCACGACTGAATTCATAGAGGTCGAGGCATGAGCACATTTCTGCCCGGCGCAGGCAACAGCACCCACGGAACTTCGCATACATGCCGTCCCTGATGTGAAGCCTTTGGATAAAATACTGCTGAAGAACACGCCTCCCCGCATCGTCTCAGCGCAAAGGAGGGATGCGCTAGCGAGTGGTTATTATGAAGATATGCCAATCGAAAGACGTCCTAATTATGAAGGAGATTCATAACATGACCAAACATATCATCTGGCTGGCATTGCTTCTGGCATTACCGATGAGTACGCGGGCCGAATTACGGACTATCGCCCTTGATATTCACCGGGCTGAAGACAAGACTGTTAAGGTCTCAATCTATTCGGACGTGAAGAAGGAACAACAGAAACATATCGCCATCGCCAAGGCGATCGATGTCCTCAAAGAGGCCAAAGGCTGGGGCAGCTCTGTTGAGGTGGCCGTCATCACCGACGGCGACGTTGATCTCCTTGACTACCTGCCTCTTCTGCAGGCCGTCGCACGGAATGCATGGCTCGACCTTGCTGTCCTGAAATCGAGAACTGGGGTCGGTGACCGCATACTGAAACACTACAACATCGAACAATAATCTCCTTCAGGTAGAACTTAAATGCGACGCATAAGGCATGGTGCTGCTCCAGGGAGAAAGAGAATGAAAGCATCAACTCCCTTGCTTTGCAGGTTGGTATGGCGACCTTCCAAGAGGTCGAAAGGGTCAAAGGAATGCCTGCCCGATCCGAGGGAGATGCGTCTGAATTCGGAACGGACACGTGGCTATGCCCTGATATGACTTCCCCTTTCGAACGCGGAATCCTCTAGAAGACGTAGAATTCTCGACACCTTACTGACCATGAGTGATGAGAACATCACACTGAGCAATCCAAAGGAACAGGAATGAAGAAATTACAAGTTGTTTTCGCCACTGCTGGCGCCTTGCTGTGCGCATCGACTCTTGCTGTTGCCCTGCACCTCGCATTTGCGTTCCCCAAAACCGTTGCGCTATGGTCAGATGAGGGCCGCGCATTGTCCAGTTTTCAGAATCTCCTCGTCAACCTGTGTGCTTTATGTACTTCCTTCGGACTGATCATCTTTCCTGCCCTGCTTCTGGGCGTCGCCGCATGCATTGCCTGGGGAATCCTGGCGGGAAGAAAGACTTGATAGCGCAGCGAAAAATCACAGAGGGGCGCCGATTACTGCACCGCCCCCCTTCCAGGCGTGAGGAATAGAGATCATATGCATCGCGATGCACTAGTCTTGCGCGCGGCCAAGCCAACCCTGGATGACGGGCTTCTATTTGCGCATTACTTGGACACGGCTGCTGAACGGCTGTTCAGGCTTATACTCGGCGCACGGTCTGAAAACATAATCGCCAAGGCATTTTCCGAGCCGAACCACGACCTCTCCTGGCAGTACGTAACCTTTGCTCAATGTGCAGACGTCGCAGCGGGAATGGTCTCAGGCTACTCCTCCGAGCAGCACCGCAGCTCCTCCCGCGAGCCTTTCTTTCAGGCCGCTGGACGGATGAACCTGCGCATGATGATGATGCTCATGCTCTTTGCGCCACTTTTCAAGGCCATTGACACAATGGCCGATTCTGACTTCTACCTCCAGGCCATTGCGGTAAGCGCGAGAAGGCGCGGCGAGGGCATCGGGGCGGCACTCCTGGGTCACCTCGAGCAGCGGGCCCGCGAAAGTGAAGCAAAGCGGCTGTGCCTCGACGTATCAGCAGAAAACCCGGCGGCCATCCGCTTCTACAAGCGCCACGGCTTGACTGTCGCGTCCCAATGGCCTAAACGCATTAGAATACCGGGTATAAAGCTGTATCGAATGGTTAAAACCTTGCAATAGGAGCATGCCGGCTGGCCGACAGACTTGATGAGATGACTAAAGAATCCGCGATCGAACAGAATCATACGTGGGCGGTTCGCTCACCAGTGCGCTTTGGCGCAGCAATGGTTGGGGTGATGTTCGGGCTTAAGGTCCTTGTCTTGCCTCTTGCAATCGCTGTGGGTGGAGGCGACACAAGCGGCCCGATTCTCAAGGGAGGCCTCGCGCTCGTCCTGGTTTCGTTCGCCCTCCTTCCCGTAGAAACCCTCATAGGCCAGGCGATGCCACTCTGGCTGCTCACGAAGTTAGGGGTCCGCCGGCGTTTTGTACTCTGTGCATTATCCGGAACTTTCTTCGGCCTGCTGCACATGCATGCCGGCCCCGGCTCGGTGGTAGTCACCAGCACTTCGGCCATGGTTCTGTCCTACTGCTGGCTATCGTGGCGAGTCAAATCACGCGGCGCGGCATTCTGGCTCACTACTGCAGTGCACGCCACGCATAACGCGCTTTCTTTCATTTTGTATACAGTGGGAGACGCATTAACTTAGGAAGCAACAATCACAAGGATGGCGCGTCGTGCCGGTCCACAACCATCGTTACAAAATGATGGATTTAGAAGAGGGAACACTCTACTCCATCGACAAACTGTCCTTCGACGCCTACTCACCGCCACCCTAAACGCAAAGCGCAGCCCATATGAATGAGACCGCGTGTGTTACATACTCGTTACACACATTTGAATTCATGAACGGTATAGTAACGGCCAAACGAACCTATATCGGCAGAAGGAAACGGAATATGACAAAAAACACTGCACTGATAATCACTGTATTGGTGGCCTCGCTCCTGACAGCGGCGTCGTGTGCTACGAGCCAGGCCGTCTCTACGCCTGAGGACCTGAGCTCCGTCCTCAACACCATCGCTGTCGGTGAAAGCCGATACGTCGAAGTCGTGGGCGAATTGAGGCCCTATAGCGGCTCTTTCCCAAAAGGCCGAGGACTTACGGAGCTGGCCGTGGGATCGAGGCACCTGCTGC
>JBFIFS010000164.1:0-5288 GCA_041602695.1 Kiritimatiellia bacterium | reverse complement strand
CGAAGGACCGAGGAGTCGGGAGACGACGAGTCAATCCCGCCCTCTCCGCCATTGAGCTCCCGGCGAGTGGTTAGACTCCAATCTCGCGGACGAATTTCAAGTAGCCTTTTTCGATCGATTCCAGTCGCAGGGTCTTGCCGCGCCCTGAGCATTCGCCGCATCTTTGGTCGATCTTGCCTGTACCTTTGCAAAGGCGGCATTCGTCGGTGCCCGCGCATTGGGGGCAGTTGGGGGCCTTGCCTCCGATTCTCAGGTCTGGATTCCGAAGGGTGCCGCCGGCGCAGTCGTAAAATTGGCACTTCTTCCTGCCTTTGCAAGTCCCGCATTTAACGTCAGTTTTTCCGGAAGCACTGCACTTGCGGCAGTCCGTGGCGAAAGGTGCAAGCGTCAGGAGCTTGACTGGCTCGGCCTTGGGGTACGCTTTGCGAACGAGAATTGCCATGCGGGCGCCTTCGCTCCATTGGTCAGTAACGAGGCAGCCCAGGCAATAGGCGGTTCCAAGGGATGCCTTTTCCATCCGATTGCTGGAGGTGGAAAGATAATTTCGCAGAGCCGCCAAATTGGACTTATCCATTGGTTTGGCCTTAAGATCTCTAACTACTCGCTCGCGTGGGGTGAGATTCCCGGAGTCCTTGTCAGGCGGCCGTTCGTAGGTGTAGCTGGCCCGTGGCGGAGCAGGAGGAGGGATTCCTCTGGCGAGTGCGGCCTCGTATTCAGCTACGCGCTTGCGCAGTGCTTGCAGGCGTTCGGTGTTGCGCTCCTTTGCCGCGAAATCTGTCCCTTTGGCGCCGCGATGGATCTTCTTTTCCTCCGCTCCGTGCGCCGTCAGGAGGGCGAGGGCAACGACCGTTAGCACGTGCCAGTATGGATTGCTGTTTCGGGGCATGTAAGATTTACCGCGTGTTCGATATGTGGCTTTAGTAAGGTCAATATATTTCGGATTGGTACGTGTGTCAAACCCGAGTCGGTGAATGCCGCATAGGTGCAAGAAGAGCGGCCCCGTCTTATTGTAGATCCGAGGCCGCTCTGTTCGGCGGAAGTCTGAAGCTAGATGGTCAGTACTCCCGGGGGTCCGGGGCCGGTTCCGGGGCCATCGTTAACTGGAGGGTTGCCAGGGGGTTGTGGATCGCGACCGTTTCCGAGCCCGTTGTTCCCCTTGCGGCGCTTACCGCAGTTCTTTCCGTGATTGTCCCTCGCGGCTTTTCTTTCTTCTTCTGAAAGCTTGCCGTCACCATCCTTGTCATACTTCTTAATCAGCTCGGCTTTGCGTTCTGCCATTTTCGCTTTGAATGCCTCGCGGGCATCCGCCCTTTCCTGCTCTGAAAGCTGGCCATCACCATCTTTATCAAACTTCTTGATGATCTCGTCCCGCCTGCTGCCGTCTCTATTTCCTTTTTTGTCGCAGGCATCGGCGTCAGCCATGAAGCACACGCCGATTGCACCCGCCAGTATAATTGTTGTTGCTCTTCTCATTGGGTACCTCCTGTCATTTGTGATCATGGAGTAATAACGGATGGTGTGGGGGACTTATTGCTGCGCTGCGAATGTTTTCTCATATTTTTGACATGTCCGGGGGTTTGAACTATATTTCCGATGTTAATGATCGATCTGGCACCATTGCGAGCAGCGCTGAGTGCAGCATACGGAGGGAATGGCAATCGCAACTTTTGAACTGAGTCGACCGGATACTCGTGAGGCTGATGGCCAACATACGCGTTGGAGCAAGTCGGTGATGCACGAAAACGCGGTGATCTTCTCGCGCTGTCGATGGGGGATCGCCGGGGGGCTGGCCATTGTTGCTTTGGTCAGCTTGCTTTGGCCTGAGCTGTTCCTGTTCTTCGGAATATCGGTGCCCGATTTTCTGGTGCTCGTCCTTGCGGCGTTACTGCTTCTCGCCAACATACCGCTGGCATTTTTCGCCGGCAGGCTGAGGAAAGATTCGAGCGAAGCCGCGGTTGAAATGAATTTCTGGGCGCAGATAGCACTGGATCTTCTTGCGATTACGTTTCTCGTATATATTGCGGGGTCCCGGACGTCGTTCGCGCCTTTTCTGTATCTTGTGCATATAGTGCTGGCCTGCGTCTTTTTTCCTAAAAAGACAAGTTTTCTCATCTGGTTGCTTTCCGCGATTCTTTACGCTTTTGTTGTCGCGCTGGAGACAGCTGGAATTATCCAGCCCCAGACCATGTGGGTCTGTATCACGGATCTGCCTGTATACGACAGGACCGCGTCACTAGTCCACGGGGCCTCAGCGCCGGCGCTATGGTTCGCTATTTGGGCGCTCGTCTGTATGCTGACACATGCTGTGCGTGAGAAGGATGAATCCCTCCAGGCAGCGAACGACCGCCTGGTTCAGGCGGACAAGGAGAAGAACAGTCGCGTTGTGCGGACGGTCAATGACATCAAGGGTGCATTTTCCGGGATCAAGGCCAGCGTCGATCTTCTCGCTATCCAGCACCGAGAGAATCTGCCGGAGGAAGCAGGCATGCATGTGGCTCTAGTGCATGAGAAGGCCGAAGCGCTTGAGAACAGGCTGCAGGAGATCCTCATGGCCGGTGACGTGAAGGAGGGCGAAGATGGAGCGTCTTGCAGCCTGAATGAAGTCTTTGACACGGTTACGAGCAATGTGATGGGCCGGGCCTGGTCACGGGGCGTCAAGGTACATGTGGATTTGCCGCAAGCTACTGTGACGGCGCAGGCACACCAGCTGGCTGCGCTTTTTTCGAGCCTGATTGCAAACGGCATCGCTTATTCCGAGTCTGGAGGAGAAGTCCATGTGAGCGCCAGCATGGAGGATGGCCGCTGTCGCGTGACGGTATCTGACAAAGGTGCGGGTATTGAGGAAAGCGATCTGGCGTATATTTTTGACGACTACTTTCGCGGAGAACAGGCAAAGTTAATGAATCCTGCGGGGCTTGGCCTTGGGCTGGGCGTTGTGAAGGACCTTTGCGAAACCTTGGGTCTTAAAATCGTAGTAAAGAGCACTCCGGGGCAGGGAAGCACCTTCGCAGTTTCACTGCCGATGGTGGACGGATCGGCATCGGGTGCTGATGCCTGACGCCAGACATGCGGACTTGGCTGAGTTGAATCGAAGACAGTTTCTTTTTGCGGCGGGAATGGCGGCTCTGTCCGCGGCTGGGTGCCGGACGCTTAACGGCCACTCATCCGATTCCAGGCTGAATTTTCTCTTTTTGCTGGTTGACGATCTTGGCTGGGCGGATCTCGGGTGCTTCGGCAGCTCTTTCTATGAGACGCCGAACGTTGACAGGCTGTGTGCTTCCGGAATGAAGTTCACCGATGCCTACGCTGCCTGTCCGGTGTGCAGTCCCACGCGCTCAAGCATCGTAACCGGAAAGTATCCTGCCCGCACTAATAACACGGACTATTTCGGTGCAGCGCAGCCGGACAGGTGGCGGCGCAACACAAAACTGCTTCCCGCGGGGTATGCTGACAGGCTGGCGCACAGCGAAGTCACGATTGCAGAGGCGCTGCAGGGTGCGGGATACGCAACGTTCTTCGCCGGCAAGTGGCATCTGGGTCCCGATGGTTTCTGGCCTGGGGATCATGGTTTCGATGTTAATCGCGGGGGGCACAGCGGCGGAGGGCCGTATGGCGGAAAGAAGTATTTCTCTCCTTACGGGAATCCGAACCTGGCGGATGGACCAGACGGGGAGCACCTTCCGGACAGGCTTGCATCAGAGACGGCAAAATTCATACGCGAGAACCGAAAGAAACCCTTTCTCGCGTATCTCTCGTTTTACTCAGTGCATACTCCGCTGCTTTCGAGAGGGGACTTGAAAGAGAAGTATGAGAGGAAACGCGAGGGTCTTGGTGAGACGCGATGGGGGCAGGAGCGCGGGCGAAAGGTGCGCTTGGGCCAGGACCATCCTGTATATGCAGGTATGGTGGAGGCGATGGACCAGGCCGTGGGAAAGGTCCTCGACGCCCTGGAAGAATCTGGGCTGGCCGGGAATACCGCGGTCATCTTTATGTCGGACAATGGCGGTCTAAGCACTTCGGAAGGGAGTCCCACGTCCAACTTGCCCCTCCGTGCCGGAAAGGGGTGGCTTTATGAAGGCGGGATTCGAGAGCCGCTAATCATCCGCTGGCCTGGAGTTACGGCCCCCGGAAGCACATGCTCGGTTCCGGTGACGAGCACGGATTTCTATCCAACAATGCTTGATATGGCCGGGCTGCCGGAAAAGAGCGCGCAGCATGTCGACGGTGTAAGCCTTGTGCCGCTCCTGAGCGGCAAGGGAGGCATCAGGCGCGACGCTATCTTCTGGCACTATCCGCACTACGGAAATCAGGGGAGTTCACCCGGAGGCGCTGTTCGCGTGGGCGAATGGAAGCTGATTGAATGGTACGAGGACGGCAGGCTCGAGTTGTTTAATCTCGCTGAAGATATAGGGGAGGCGCGGGACCTCTCATCGCAGCACCCGGGACGCGTGAATGAGATGCATGCACGGCTGACGGCGTGGCGAAAGAGTGTTGATGCCCGTATGCCTGTTCGGAATCCGGCCTTCGATCCGGAGAGACGAGTCTGGAAATAGGCTGGTTTTGGTCGCGGCATGGAATTATACTTAATAGATGAAGCGTTTTGGAAGCATCCTCTTTGTAAGCATCCTGCTTTCATCGCTGGCGCTTGCAGGCGTTGAAATGAGGCTTCAGATTACGGGGCTGCGCAGCTCTAAGGGTAATGTGCTTGTCTCGCTTTTCGATTCGAAACAGGGGTTTCCCAGCGAGCACGCGGCCGCATTCAGGTCGTGTTCGGTTGGCGCCACCACGAATGCGGCCATCAGCGTTACGTTTACCAACCTGCCGGCAGGCAAGTATGCTGTTGCTGTGTGTCACGACGAAAACGCCGATGGAAAGATGAACAGAAGAATGCTTGGGCCTCCAGTAGAGGGATGGGCTGTGCACAGGGCTCAAAAGCCGAGGCTCGGTCCCCCGAAGTTTGAGGAATCCGCGTTCGGGGTGTCTACAGCGGATCTAGAGGTCGTGATTCAGTTGGTATACCCGGGAGATTAGTTTGGACGCTCTCACGTTTATAAAGCTTCTCAGGCAGATCCACGGCAAGAAGAAGCCGGACCTGGGCTGGATCCAGGCACAGGGACTTCTGGCTGTAAAGATCGCACAACACTACGCGCTGCGCGTCGATTTCCTGGACCAGGAGGTGTGCAGGCACCTCGCGCAGCTGTTCGGGCACACGGAGTCGCTTCCGGCAGACGACGCAATGGCCCTTCTTCGCGAAAGAATGCCTGCCGCCTGGTTTGACGTGGTCCGGG
>JBFIFS010000163.1:0-5352 GCA_041602695.1 Kiritimatiellia bacterium | reverse complement strand
GCAATTTCCTATAACTCATCTAGCCCCTCGAATCTCGCATCCCGCATCCTGCATCGCATACCACGCATCCCGCATCTCGTACCCCGTATCCCGCATCTCGTACCCCGTATCCCGCATCTCGTACCCCGTATCCCGCATCTCGTATCACTCCCCCTCGATTTCAAAAAGATAACAGCGCGTTCCACCCCGTTTCACGCGCCCACCGGGGCAGAAAAGATGAGTCGGCGCCCCGTCCTTCAACAACAACTGCGGCCGCTCAAAGAATCCCCCTGGGATGTCATCGGGATTGTCGGGCATCTGATCCGCAGGGATATAGTCTGCGATCCTGCCGAAACGCACCCCCTGAAAGTAGTCGTAAAACAGTCCGTCTTCTGAGCTGACAAGCATGGCCGCGGGTCCGTCCGGGCCGTGGTTGTCGTTGATCACCATGTAGAACACGCCTCCATGAATGAAGGCATACGGGTCTTCAATGTAGGTTGGGTTATTCACCACCGGATCACGCTGATGCACATACGGGCCTTCCAGCTTGTTGGCTATGGCCACGCCGTATGTACAGCCACACTTGAGATCAGGATACTTGAGCCGGTAATATAGAAAGTATCGTCCGTCAGGATGGCGGATCAGCGACGGATTGTCGGTGAACCTGTAGTGATCTCCGGTAACAACGCTCGATTCCTCAGGCGTCGGCGGATCAAGCATCATTCCGAGCTTCGTCCATGGACCGTTGATATCCTTCGCTGTCATCATCCCAATCCTGATGGTGTCGCGCCGCCGGTCCTCAATGGTCCCCATGGCTGAGTGATAGCTGAGCACAAAGAGATCATCGATCTTCGTGATCGTGGGGTTATGGTGCGTTCCGCAGTCCCAACTCCCCGGGGGCGTCTGCCCCGGCTTCAGCAGCACCTCTACGAACTCGAACGGGCCTTCCGGTTTCTCAGCGACATAATGCGCTATCTGCGAGGTTGCCCACCAGACCTCAAACCCGGTCGATATCGGAATGCGCGCTGAGAAGACATGTACCTTGCCGTCATTCCCCCAGATCGGTGAGGAGCCCCAGATGTGATACTCGGGGTCTTCGATAATCACGCCCTTATACTTCAGGCGCTCCCGCCATGTGTCTTTGAGACTGCTCATTTCAGATCACCTTGCTGGTAATAAGACCTATACCCCTCCCGCTTGCGCCCACCGCATTGTAAAACATGTAGAAGGTCTCGTTTTCCGGGTTCCAGACGAGCGAAATCTTATGTGCATATTGCTTGTCCAAGCCCGATGGGTTCCCTCCAGCTTTGTAGAGAGGCTCGGGATCAACAGTCCAATTCACCATATCCGTCGAGAAAGCGGCCATGATATGCGCTCCGCCGTGCCCTACACCGAAATAGAACATAACCCAGTGATCTGTATCCCAGAACACCTTACCGTCAGATACAAACTTTTCATCATAGCCGCCAGGTGTGACACCAATAACCGGATTATCAGGATGACGTTTCCAGTCGAGCAGATTATCGGACGTCGCAAGTCCCATCTGCTCAACCCATTCCGGCATCCTCTTCGCATTGTAGAAGTTGTAGAACTTGCTTTCATGCTCCACAAGCCACGGCTGGTAAATGCAGTCCTTTTCCCAATCGCCAACGTCCGGGTCGTGCACCGAGAGGATGTATTCATCTTTTGCGCGCGCCCAACTCAAGCCATCATACGAGCAGGCTACACCTTCATATCCTGGATCGATTTCATATCCGCCCTGCACCGCATAACATCCATAAAGGCTCCAGAACTTGCCGTCTCGCTTCTTTAGCGTCCGGCGCGCCTTAATATCGTAGTCCTCATAGAGATATGCGCCTATAACACAGCCACCGTGATCAAATTCGCCATTCTTCCCGAAACCCATCGCCAGACGCATATTCCGCCAGTTAAGCAAATCGTCACTCTCAGCAACGAACGACTGATACCCCTGCCCGTTGAAACCGATGAACGACATGTACCACTTATCGCTACCGGGCAGTTGATAGACGGTGGGGACATCCACACACTCAACATCATCGTGACCTGGAATGCCGGGACGAGAGCGGACCACATGATCAGCACAATAATGCCACCCCCTGTACGGCGCGGACCAGCCAGCGAGCGTCTTTCCATCAATGATCATTGCGTCTGAGCACCGATCACAGTCTGCTCGGCCGCCTTCAAATCCATCTCGTGAGCGCCGCCTGCCCATTCGGGAATCTTAACCAGCACCTTCTGGTCCGTCTTGCTCACAAGAGATGCCGCGAACTTCCCATCGTCCCTGTCCCATTCAATGTCGACAGTGACTGCACCGCGACAACAGACGCCAGTCACCTTCCCTTTCGCCCACTTCGTTGGCAACGCAGGAAGCAGCTTGATGAGGCCCGGCTTGCTGAAGACCAGCATCTCAAGAACGGCTGAGGTAATGCCGAAGTTAGCATCTATCTGGAAGGGAGGCGTAGAACTCCAGCCCCCCATGCTGAGTCCCATATGCCGCCAGTCATTATGATAAGTTAACAGATTCGGGCCGGTGCTGCTTCGTGACAGGATCTCCATGCATTCTAGAGCCCTGTCGCCATCGCCAAGCCTGGCATAGATGTTTGCCATATGCGCCATCGACCAGCCGGTCTGGCTCGTAAGACCAATGACAAGTCGCTTCTCAACGGCAACCCGACACGCCTCAAAGATTTCAGGATTCGATTCCTCCGTCACCTCAATGCCAGGAAAGACGGGATAGATATGCGACTGGTGTCTATGATGATAGTTGTCCTGGAAGGCAGGATGAAGCCACTCTTTCATCGCTCCGTCCTCATTTACCTCATATTCCGGCAACTTCTCACACATGGCCCTCCAGCGGACAACCCCCTCCTCTTCGATGCCAAGCTTCTCACAGGAGTCGCAAAGGTTGGTCAGCACTTCGCGGCAAATCGCAACGTCCATTGTTGCGTTTATCGACATCAGGCTATTGCTGTTCTCAGGACGGTTCTCCGGAGAGACTGATGGATTGAATACGAGCTTTCCGTCGTCCCCCTCATAAAGATAATCCTCGTAGAAGAAAGCTGTTTCCTTCAGCCATGGCACGACCCGGTCCTTAAGAAAGCTCTCATCGCCCGTATACAGGTAGTAATCGTAGAAGTGCTGCGCTATCCAACCTGCAGCAGCCGTCCAATTGGACCAGATCCTTGGTGTATCCACACCATTCGTTGTCATAGCTATCGGAATAAATATGCCTCGGCAGCCCAGAAGAGTCTTTGCGTTCTGACGGAAGTCGTCAATGAACCTCTCAAAGTAATCGAAGAGCGGCAGGGCTGTTTCACCTATCCCTCCCTGCATGGCCTGCCAGTAGTTCATCTGGATATTCTCGTCAGTATGAACATCCGAGTTCCAGGCTGGAGCGTAATCCCCATTCCATATGCCCTGCAGGTTAGCTGGCCAGCCGCCCGGTCGGCTCGATGAGATAAGCAGGTAACGTCCGAACTCAAACATTGCCTGAGTCAGCGATACCGGCACCTCGCCGTCGTAGGCAGCCATCAGCATTTCTTCATTACTCTGACGTTTTTCGTCACCGATAGAGAGCGTGACTCTGTCGAACAGCTCCTGGTGCAGTTCAGAGCTCTCGGCGAACACCTTATCGAAAGAAGCTGGAGTGACGTCGGCCTGCGCCTCACCGAGCCAGAGCGCAAGCTGGAGGACGACTTCATCTGCACCTTCTATGACCAGTGCCTCATCACTGACGTTGACACTGCCGCCTGGCGCCTCTACGCGTCCAATGGCCCCAAATTCAAAGCCGCTGGCATATCTCCCGCAAAAGGCCACTTTGCTATCCTCAGCAGACGCCTTCATAGTCACCTCGAGCTCAACATCGCCTGGCAGCGAATTCGAGAGCGTCGTTTCATCGCTTTGCTCGCAGGGCGCCTTATCCAGTGCGATCTTGCAGGTCACAGAACCCGGCTTGTCGCCTCTGATCCGCAGAAAGACCTCATCGGTCACACGCGACACAAAACTCTCGCGTGTGAACGTGGCCGACTCGTCCGTCCACCTGACCCAAGCGCGGCCAGTCCCGAAATCGACGCCGCGACGATACTCGCTGAAAGGACCATCTGTCGCGCTTTCCAGCCTGATGGCACAGAACGGCTGGTATGGGTCACGCCCTTCACTGGTATGACTCCCATCAATGCCCGTCTTCTCGGTATACGCCTGCGGCATTACCTGTGCCGCCTCGCGATACTGACCAGCGGACATGAGACGCCTCACCTCTGGAAGGAGTTCCGAAACATCGATGGCTTGAGCTTTCCCACGCGGGTAATAAAGCGCGTCATGATTAAGAACAATCGTATCCCTCTTGATACTCCCATAAACCAACGCACCAACTATCCCACTGCCTACCGGCAGCGCATCCTGCCACCTGGTGGCAGGATACCTCATCGTCATTCCATACTTACTCATATCTATCTTTCTTTTTGAAACCACGAATGAACACGAATAGACACCAATATGGCTTCAATGTCACGCTAGACGCGAGCCATCAAAGCACGATTCGCTTCCACTCCAGCTTTGCATGTTTGAAATTGATGATTAGGCCCACCTGTTTCTTGCATATTTTCAGATAGTTAAGCATCTGCGCCATCTCAAGATCCCCGATTCCTGCTATAGCCTTGATCTCAACTATCAGCTCGTCAAAGGCAATCAGATCCGGAATATACTCCCCGACCTTCACACCTTTATAGAGCACCTCGAAACGCTCTTGCTGACTGACTGAAATATCCTTCAGCCCCAGCTCTACGAGCAGTGCGTTCTCATACGGCTTCTCAAGCAACCCGGGGCCTAGCTCGTTCAGTACAGTCATGGCTGCCCCAACCACCTGAAACACCTCGTCCTTCAGGTGCAATTGCCTCGCATCATTACCCCTATTCATCATTACCCGCGACCTGATGTCCCCGATTCATCGGGGGCGATGTGTCGCAATCCTTCTGCATTCGTGCCCATTCGTGTTAATTCGTGGTTACTGCCTCTCTCACAGTCTAGCGCTTCGTGCAGCCGAGGAAAGGCACCATGTCAGATACTCTTGAATCCTTTAGGCAGCACAAGATCTGTTTCCAGTCTCCTGCCGCTGCGTTTCCATTCAGCCTCTATCCAGTCATTTCCCACGGGAATCATTCCCCTGCACCATTCCAGATTCAACTTGGGTGGTCTAAAATCAACGGTCCTTGAGACAGGATCGAAGTGCACACCCAGAATGTCCCTGTAGATTATATGCGCGACATGCCCGGCAAACCCGTGGTTGCAGCTCGCATGGGCAGTCTTGTTCTCCCAGAGCGTCCCCGTGGCTTCTGCCATGGGCAGGTAGTTCTT
>JBFIFS010000162.1:0-5359 GCA_041602695.1 Kiritimatiellia bacterium | reverse complement strand
TTCATTTCTTTCAGCTTCGGAACAAACGGCTTGGCGCTGGCACCAAACTTCTGGATATACGCGAGGCGGCCCCTCTCACCTCCGATACGATACCTCTGCCCCCAGATTCCGGGATAGATTGTGTCGACGCAAAGTGTCATTGCGTCCTCAATGTTCAATCGCTCCATCAGCTCCAGGCCCATCTTGCATGGGCGGTCATAATGGTACGTGTAGTAACTCGGGTCCTGGTTTCGGATGACATGTACAATCTGGTCAGCAAACAGGTGGAAATCATCCAGCCCGATATCCGATATCAGCCGCATACCTTCTAAGCGCCCGCTCATGAGCGGATGCCCCAACAGCTTTGTGGCAGCAGCATATACAAGCTCCTTGTCATATCTCTCATGGTAAGGCTTTTCTCCCAGCGTTGTAACGGTCCAGGCCAGGTCCCGCTCAAAATGCCTGCGCTCGTCTTCCGGTAAATCGCCGCATACCATCCGCAGAAGTTCTGGAACATGCGACCTGGCCGGTTCACCTATCCGTGACAAAGCGTAAAGCGCGCGGCTTCTGACCCATAGGTCCTCATCGCTGTTCCTTATGATTGCGAGTATTTCATCAATAGCCGGCGCCGCCCTGTCCTTAAGAACAGCCAGCGCGTGGCACGCCCCAATCTTCTGGTTCCTTGTTCCTCTCAGAACCACTTTCAGTTTTCCCAGCGGGACATCTTCGCGCCTGCCCAGCTCGTCCGCGGCCCAGCGCCGTACCGATGGAAGATCGCTTGCCAGCAGCACTAACAGCTCTGTCTCGTTCTTGGCGCTGTAGTCTATCCTCGATACGTCCCGTATTGCCTCAGCGTAAAGGCCTTTGAGCCAAATTGACTGGTCCTGCTCCTTGCCTGTTATGTAGAGCTTTCGGCGCGGCAGGCATAGATGCAGGAGCATCGCCGAGCTCGGGCCGATATTGCCGTATTTGCCCTCGCCGCCGCCCGCCCGCTGAAACACGTAGCCGCCGTTCCACTTGCGGGTCAAGGTCCGCCGCCAGGTCCAGTCCCTGAAATACCCGCTGTAAAGCTCAGGGCCTCCGATGTTGGCGCCCAGGCCTGTCCACATGGAATTGAAGAATGCGCCTGTGTGACCGGTCTCTACCGTATGCGCAGCAGCGCCGCAAAGCGTGGAAAAGAACTTCGCGCCTTCGCGGTCGCCCTTTACGGCAAAAGCTATTGCCGCGGTTCCGCTCGTCCCGTTATTGGTCAGCAGGTACTCCATGGGGTTGCCATATCCATATGGAATTGCCCCCTTACCGATGTAATAACCGTAAAACTCATTGGCCTTCTCCAAAGCTTGAGTCAGCTCTGGATGTTCAACGCCGCACTTCTGAGCGAGCACAAGAGCCATGAAACAGGTGATGCTGGGCTGATTGAGTGTGGCATATCCCTCGAGACGAGCATGCATACGTCCATTGTTATACTTCGGCTGGGCCATGAAGTGCCCCCAGGTGCCAGTATTGGACTGGCCCATGGAAAGAGTCACCGCCAGCTCCTTGATGGCGGGAAGGACTGACTCGTCACCAGTCAGGAAGTGATATTCGCAAAGCAGGATGATCTGGTAGGCCCAGTTCCACGACTTGCCCCCGTCAAGCGCGTCAAACCCAAGCTTGAGATCTGGATTTGCGAGCTTCTTTACATAGGGCTTTACCTTCTCGATATTCTCCGCTTCGCCGGTGGCAAGAAGGGCCAGCGCCCAGACTCCCAGATTGCTGTTTATCTCGTCCCGCAACACTGCTTCGAGCGTTTGCTTGTAAAGCGCTTGGGATTTCGGGCAGTCGTATGGTGCGGTATCGCTGTAGGTGCCGAGCGTCTTCAGTGTGAGTGCCACGACTTCCTGTTTCCCGGCAGACCGCTTCGCAGCGCCTTCCGCGTCAGGCTCGTCAGGTCGCCACAGAAGAAGCCTGAGCACCCCATCGTTTTCCGTCTTCTCGGCATCATTGATAGCGTCAGCCAACGCCTTCCTCGGATCACTTTCGAACGGCTGCTCACCGATACCCAAGATCACATCTCCCACTTCAACGACATTGTGAGCTGGTGAGCCCTCCTCAACCGCGGTAACCAGGATCTGGCGGGCGAACGCAGTGGACATATCGAGCGTGATGTCCTGCGGGGTAAGGCGGACCTGCCTGACGTGCATCCAGCCGCGCATCCCCGTAGGGCCAAGAAGGAAGTCCTTCTGTGTGTCATCGTTCACAATTTTCGTCAGATCCTGGGTGCGGTCATCTTTAGCTATTGTGGCGCATCCGCCAGCAAGGCACCCGATGACGGTAAGAATACATAGAAAGGCATGTCGCTTGAGCATCAAAAAAACTCCATCTACTGCATTGTCAAATCTGTTTAAGGTATCATGGGTGCCCATAGGCACGGAATTGCTTTTTTGAACCACATTTCGCGTCTTATCGTGTCCGGAAAAGGCCACCCCACTCTGGCATACCATTACTATCATCCACGCCTTTTCTGTGGACTATCCTCGCTCCCCGCGTATAATCCGCCTGTGTAGCGGAGTATCTGTTAGTGTAAGTTCTGCTGAAAATAAAAAGTAACAGGAGCACCACATGAGCAGCGAAAGTAAATGTCCGGTAACCGGTAGGACCGCTTCGAACACAACACGCGAAGGCACTGCGAATCGCGACTGGTGGCCCAATCAGATCAACATCAAGATCCTCCATCAGAATCCCCTGGCCGGCAACCCCATGGGAGAGGCATTTAATTACGCTGATGAGTTCAACAGCTTGGACCTGAAGGCGCTAAAGCAGGACCTTCACGCGCTAATGACTGACTCACAGGACTGGTGGCCGGCCGACTACGGACACTACGGCCCGCTCTTCATCCGGATGGCGTGGCACAGCGCCGGCACTTACCGTACCGGAGACGGACGAGGTGGCGCCGAATCAGGCACTCAGCGACTTGCGCCATTGAACAGCTGGCCGGACAACGTGAATCTTGACAAGGCACGTCGGCTGCTTTGGCCAATCAAGCAGAAATATGGAAAGAAGATATCCTGGGCCGATCTCATGATTCTGGCAGGCAACTGCGCGCTTGAATCGATGGGATTCAAAACGTTCGGTTTCGCGGGCGGCCGTGTAGACGTCTGGGAACCAGAAGAGGACATCTACTGGGGAAACGAAAAGGAGTGGCTCGACGATAAGCGTCATTCTGCAGAGCGGGATCTTGAAGCACCGCTGGCCGCGGTGCAGATGGGGCTGATCTACGTGAACCCCGAAGGACCTAATGGAAATCCCGACCCACTGGCGTCCGGCAAAGATGTCCGCGAGACATTTGCCCGTATGGCAATGGACGATGAGGAAACGGTCGCACTGGTTGCCGGAGGCCACACTTTCGGCAAAGCGCATGGCGCGGGCGATCCTTCACTTGTCGGGCCGGAGCCTGAAGCTGCACCTATCGAGCAGCAGGGGCTCGGGTGGAAGAGTTCGTTCGGCAGCGGAAAAGGTGGCGATGCCATAGGAAGCGGCATTGAGGGCGCATGGAAACCGAATCCGATTAAGTGGGATCTGGGCTACCTTAGGGTGCTCTTCAAGTACGACTGGGAACTGGTGAAGAGCCCGGCCGGTGCCAATCAGTGGCAAGCCAAGGACGTGGAAGAAGGCGATATGGTCGTCGACGCACATGACCCTTCCAAGAAACATCCGCCGATGATGACTACAGCAGACATGTCTTTAAAGCTGGACCCTGTATATGGGCCTATTTCGCGGCGTTTCCTGGACAATCCGGAAGAGTTCGAGGACGCGTTTGCCAGGGCCTGGTTCAAGCTTACGCACAGGGACTTGGGCCCCCGGTCCCGCTACCTCGGGCCAGAGGTGCCGCAGGAAGAACTGATCTGGCAGGATCCGGTGCCTGCGATCGACCATGAGTTGGTTGATGACAACGACATTGCCGGCTTGAAGGAGAAGATAGCCGCTTCACAACTCACCGCCTCAGAGCTTGTTTCTACCGCCTGGGCATCGGCCTCAACGTTTCGGGGATCCGACCATCGCGGCGGCGCCAATGGAGCGAGGATAAGGCTTGCGCCTCAGAAGGATTGGGAAGTCAACCAGCCTGAGATACTCAGAGATGTTCTTGAGACGCTGCAAAGCATACAGCAGACATTCAACGGCGCCCAGTCCGGCAGCAAGAAGGTTTCTCTTGCAGACATCATAGTGCTTGGCGGATGCGTTGGTGTCGAAATGGCCGCGATGGCCGGTGGACAGAATGTGAGTGTGCCTTTCACGCCCGGCCGCACAGACGCGGCGCAGGAACAAACGGATGAAGACTCGTTCGCGGTGCTCGAACCCGCAGCCGACGGCTTCCGTAACTATCTTAAGGGAAGATATTCAATTGCGGCTGAACACCTGCTCATCGACAAGGCGCAACTTCTGACACTGACCGCGCCGGAAATGACAGTGCTCGTCGGCGGAATGCGATCGCTAGACACTAATGCCGACGGCTCGAGGCACGGCGTGCTCACCGATCGCCCAGGAACTCTGTCAAATGACTTCTTCGTCAACCTGCTGGACATGGCCACGGAATGGAAACCCGGCTCAGAGGAAGGCATCTATGAGGGCACTGACCGGGAAACAGGCAAGACCAAATGGACTGCCACTCGAGTGGACCTTGTCTTTGGCGCGAGCTCCCAGTTGCGGGCCCTTGCCGAGGTATACGCGTGTTCAGACTCCCAGGAAAAGTTTACAGAGGACTTCGTCGCCGCCTGGAACAAAGTTATGAACTTGGACCGCTTCGATCTTTGCTGATCATCAGTGCCCCGGATTATGAGGTCTTAGGCTGCTCAGGTCGTCACACATGGATCCGTCTGACCCGTAGATTACCGGGGCAATAAGGCAGTCGCGTATGCGATCAATCTTTCGGTCACGATACTTGCACCACACGTGATACCAGTCGCCTTTCCAGGCAAAGAAATCACCATGCGCAAAGCTCGTGTCTAGTCCACAGGCGTCGCCAACACGCCCTTGATATTCGTAAGGTCCATAGAGCTCACGAGAGGTCGCGTATGCGGCGGAGCAACTCAGATAATAGATACCGTTACGCTTGTGCAGGGAGTTCTTGTCCACGACATTGAAAACGCCTTTACGATCAACGGGGATGACGCGGGGTTCCTCATCGAGCTCGATCATGGAGTCCTTGAGGCGCGCAATCCGATAGTCATGCGCGCCGTAGATAATATAGGGAGTGCCGTCGTCCTCGACGAAGACAGTCGGGTCGAAGGAGTCGACGAGCGGGCCGCCCAAAGCGTCGGCATAAGGTCCTTCTGGCCTGTCGGCCACCATTACGCCGGTTTCCTTGTTATGGTTTGAGAAGTACCAGTAGTACTTTCCGCTG
>JBFIFS010000161.1:0-5374 GCA_041602695.1 Kiritimatiellia bacterium | reverse complement strand
GACCGCTGATGAGAAAGTGGGGGGCGGATTCAAATGGTCCTGGAGCGGGGACGGCCCTGCCAAAAAGCCAGAGGTCCAGGAGCCCGCAAAACAGACGCCGACCAGGATCAGGGATGATGAGGCATACCAGGAGCTGCTCAAAGAAAACCTGGACCTGCGCAGGAAGATAGCGGAGGCGCTTAAAGACGAGGAACTCGCCAAGAATGAGAGCGCCAGGATGGTCAAAGAGATCAGGGAGATGGAGCAGAGCCTGTCTGATTCTGTGCAGGTGATTAATGCGCTAAGGAAGTCGCAGGACGGCTCTATGAGCCCGGAGCAGATAAATGATTTGGAGGTGAGGCTGGCAGAAGCGGAGAAGTCGAGGGACATGCTTACTGCAGAGCTGGACAGACTCAAGAAGATGCAGGACAGTAAGGCCGCCACGGCGGCTTCGTCCACGGCGCAGGTTGCGCAGCAGTCAGACCTCTTCCAGGAAAAAGAAAAGGAAAACGTTTTGCTGAAGAAGCGGCTGGGTGAGATTGAGTCTGAGCGCCGCAAGCTGGCCAAGGAGAGGGAAGACCTTGCGGCCGAAGCCGAGAAGGCCAAGCAGGCTTTGAAGGAAGTGAACGAAAAGGCGCTTGCGGCGGCGCGCCAGGGCGCAGAGTACAAGAAGCTTGTTGAGAAACTTCCGAACATCGAGGAGCAGGTAAACACCCTCAAGAGCGACGTTGCCGTAAAGGAGAAGAAGCTCAGCCTGCGTGAGCAGCAGCTTGAGGCGTTGCGGGTGGAGCTCGATCGAAGGGAGCACCGCCTTGCGAAGGCCCAGAAGATGGCCGAGCTGCTTGAAAGGGCGCGATCAGAAGTGCAGCAGGTCAATGACAGAGAGAAGCTGGACATGCATTACAACATGGCCGTCATTTATGCCAAGGAAGGACGCGTGAGGGACGCTGAGTCTGAATACCTGAGGGCGCTGCGCATTGATCCCACGGACGCGGACATACACTACAATCTAGGCATCCTGTATGACCAGGACTTGAAGAAGGCCGGTAAGGCCGTGATGCACTATCGCAGGTATCTGACCCTGCGGCCCAACGCCAGCGATTCCGACCAGGTTCGAAGCTGGATAATTGCCCTTGAAATGTCCAACTGACCGGCCGCCAGTTCTCGCCGGACGGCCTTAGTTCAGCTCAACGTGATGCTTGCGCATCTTCGCCGTCCTCTCAGCGATGTTTGAGAGGTGGTCGCCGATTTTCTCCAGTTCGTTGAGGATCTCTATGTAGATGACTCCCGCCACGGCATTGCAGTCACCGTCCTTGAGCCTGCTCACATGGTTTGCTTCGTAGAGGTCGGTCAGTCTGTCGATCTGGTTCTCTTTCTTGAGTGCAACCTTGATTTCAGCCTTGTCGGTATTGTTAAGCGCCTTAATCACGCTTTCCGCCTCTTCCTGCAGGGTCCTCCAAAGCTCTTTCAGCTCCTTGACGGCTTCATCCGAGAGGTTCTTGCCTGTGTCCATGAGCCTCTGCGAGAGTCCGAGAATGTTTTCGGTATGATCGGCGATCCTTTCCGCGTCATTCGTGCAGTGCATGAGCAGGGGTATGAGCTCTGACTGCGGTTCGGTCAGGTCGCGCTGGGTGATCTGGACAAGATAACTCGTTACTTCTGACTGGATTTCGTCAATACGGTCTTCTCGTTTCGCCAGCTCGGCCGCGCGTTCCTGGCTGAACTTTCCGGGCAGGAAACTCTCCTCCATTGCGGTCTTGGTCATTGCCCATGACTCCTTCACCATGTAGCGGATGGACTGGATGGTCTGTTCAATAGCTACCGAAGGGGCGGTCAGGAGGTTCGCATCCAGATAGTTCACCTCCACCTTCTCCTCAGCTTTGATGGGAATCACAAAGCTGCAGATCCTGGCGATAACGCCTACGAAAGGAAGGAAGAGTAATACGTTAAACACATTGAACATCGTGTGGGACATGGCGATGTGGCGAACTATGTTTTCAGGAGTCTCCGAGAACACATTGCCAGGCGTGATCATGTCGATCAAATGCAGGAAGATGGGCGTGTCCTTGCCCGGGAACGGCACATAAAGAAGGGCCACCATGTATGTGCACCCAAGCACATTGAACATCACGTGCGCCATCGCCGTCTGCTTCGCCCGCTTGTTGGCCGCCAAAGAGGCGAGGAACGCGGTTATGGTCGTGCCGATGTTGTCTCCGAGAATCAACGGCACCGCTGTATAGAAATTAATCATGCCGCTCGAAGCCAGGGCGAGCGCGATGGCAATCGTGGCCGAGCTGCTCTGTATGAGCACGGTCATTGTGGTCCCTATGGCGATTGCGCCGAGTACCGAGCCGAAGGGAATTCGTCCGTCAATGGGAGAGCAGTCGAAGCGGTTGAAGAACCCTATGAACGTTGGGAAGTCCTTGATCAGCTTGAGCTCTCCGCCCATTATGGTCATCCCGTAAAACAGAAATCCGAACCCAAGGATCGCCTGCCCCCATCCTTTAAAGACCTGTCGCTTACCCAGCATGGAAAGAAGCAGTCCTATTATGATCGCGGGAAGCGCGAGCTCGTTCAGCTTGAAAGCGATCATCTGGGCGGTGATAGTTGTTCCGATGTTTGCGCCAAACACGATGCCTATGGACTGAAATAAATTGAGAAGTCCGGCATTCACGAAGCCCACGACCATTACCGTCGTCGCGCTTGAGGACTGCACCATGGCCGTGACGAGCGCGCCGGCGGCTACGGCCACAAAGCGGTTCTTGGCGAAAAGCTGCAGGATGTGTTTCATCTTCTCGCCGGCAACCATCTGCAGCCCATCACTCATGTTCTTCATTCCGAAGATGAAAATGGCGAGGCCGCCGAGGACCACGATAATGAAGCCCGGCAAGTTCATGCCCATCTGCTTGACTTCTATCTTTCGGATATGGAAGTCACGCACTGGATCACTGACTTCCACAGAGTATTTGTAGACCCCCGTTGCCTTGCCGACCTTAAACTCTGTTTCAGCGACGCCGGCTTCGTCGGTCAGCACTTCGTGCTTCTTTACCTTCGCCTTGTTGTCTTTGTGTGGAGCGCCCGACACGTTGAAGTAGACGGGAACGCCCTTCATGGGCTCGTCGCCATCCTTCAGGGTAACGCGAATGGGGCTTTCGCCGTAGGACTCGGCGGACGGCTCCTGTTTGCCGCCTTCGATCTTGATGCCGGTGATCAGCCTGACGGTCGCTTTCTTCTCAGGCGCGGAGACTGGGAAGATGTCGATGTAGTGGTCTCCGATTGCACTGCCGGCGGTCACGTTGAAGCGTACCTGGCCGCCCGAATCCGAAATGAGTTCCGTGGCGCTGACGAGCAGGTCCGAGCCCGGCCTTACCTTTATTGCTATCTTCTCCTCCGTAACAGGCTTGCGCTGGCCTTTGCTGCCCGGCATAAGTCCACGCGACGGGCCAAGCAGGTTTATCTTTACTGGCTTGGAAAAGGATTCGCCCGCAAAGGCGCACTGGTCGGAGCTTCCCGACATGACTTCAATCTTATCAATGGTGGTCTCTTTCGAGCTGAACTTGCAGCCGCCAGCGAGAACCAGCATGGCCGTAAGGACGATCGTGGAGGCCAATTTCAGTCGTTTCAATTCAGTGTCTCCCTGTAGTCATCTTGTCTTATAAAAAAATCTTCAACAGTATCCTACACGAGAGCGAAAATAAACCAACCAAAAAAGCAGCAGGCTGGGTCCTGCGGGAATGGCTTGACTGGCAGGGCAGGGTTTGGGAGATTAGGGTCCAACGTATGGAGATGGAAATGAAGAGATCTGTGGCTTTTTCGTTAATATTCGCTATTGCCGCCTGTGTTCTTGGCGGCTTTCTGAGCGGTTGTGAGACCGGAGGCGATACGACCGGCCTTACGGTGACTCCATCTGCCTACAATACGACCAACAAAAGCGAGGCTGTGACTTTCACTGTGGCTGCGGACACCAATACGGCCACGGAATCAGGACTCAGGGAGCTGTCCCTGCCGCTGGAATGGCGAGTCAGCAATCCTCTTCTCGGCTTCATCAGTGCACAGAGTGGTTATTCCTGCACGTATGTGCGAAACAGAGCGAATGGAATTCAGACCATCAGTGTCACGGACCAGTACGGTGCTGAGGGTCACGCAACTGTTGACCAGCAATAGAACCGGCTGCAGTGTACGGCAGTTGCCGCAGGCTTTACGAGAGCGCCCCTCATGAACGGCATTGTATTTGATATTCAGCGTTTTTCACTGCACGACGGCCCCGGTATTCGCACTACGGTGTTCCTCAAGGGGTGTCGCCTTCGCTGCAAATGGTGTCAAAACCCCGAGGGACTGGCTCCGAAGCGCGAGCTGATATGGTGGGACGGGAAATGCGTCAGGTGCGGCCGCTGTGTAGAAGCCTGCCCGGAAGGCGCTCTTTCTCTCAGCAAGAAGCATGTAGAGATTGACCGCGCTGCCTGCACTCTCTGCGGCCGCTGTGTGACCGAGTGCCCGGAAGAAGCCCTTACGCTAGTCGGAGAAGAAATGAGCGTCGGAGACGTCATGAATGTCGTCGAACGGGACACGGTGTTCTATGATACCTCTGAAGGCGGAATGACGCTCTCGGGCGGCGACCCCACGGTACAGGCTGAGTTTTCCGCCGAGCTGCTCAAAGCCTGCCGCAGCGCCGGAATTCACACCGCAGTTGAGACGGGCATGCTCTGTGACTGGTCAGCCCTGGATCTCATACTGCCGCATACCGACCTGTTTCTGCTTGATCTCAAGATCATGGATCCTGACGAGCACAGGCGTTGGACAGGGCAGGACAATGGCGGGATAAAAGAGAACTTCGAGCGGCTTTGTTCGGAGAGAGTTAAGAAGATCGTCAGAATAGCGCTGGTTCCTGAGATGACGGGGACCCGTTCCAATGTGACGGCAATCGCGAAGTATGTCGCTTCTGTAGACAGCACGGTCCCGATCGAGCTCCTGAATTTCAATCCCCTTTGTCGCTCCAAATACGAGAAGCTTGGCAGGGATTTTCCCGTCACCCAGGCAAAGATGTTCAGTGACGAGCAAATGGCAGAATTCCGCCAGATCATCAGGGACGCCGGCGCAGCCGTTTACGGCGAAGCCTCTTCTGGCATGAGCGCCTGACCAAGAAGCCGTGTGCCTGCACCTTCCTGGGTGCGAGTGTTTTTCATTGATATTCGCTCTCTACTCGTGCACCATGCCTCACCTTTTGCGCCCGTAGCTCATCGCGAGTCCGAGGGCAGGACGAGAGAGACTTCGAGCCCTGCGAGAAGCCCCTTGGGGTGAGTGCGCGGGGGCGGCACGAATCCATGGATAGAGCACATCTGGGTGCGAGTGTTTTTCATTGATATTCGCTCTCTACTCGTGCACCATGCCTCACCTT
>JBFIFS010000160.1:0-5381 GCA_041602695.1 Kiritimatiellia bacterium | reverse complement strand
GCCGCGTTTACAGCTGTTCCGCCCTGCACAGCCACTACCGGAGAGGAAGGCCTCGTGCCGCTTATAGCAAAGCTGTATAGAGGTACATTCGCGTCGGTGCTGGCAATTGAGACAATAGCTGTGTGAACGCCGCCGACAGAGGGCGAATAGGTTATCTCAAAAGCAGAGGACGAGCCCGGAGCCAGAGAGGAAGAGCCCGCATCCTGGGTCAGCGTGAAGTAACCTGACGAATCAGTTAGCGTAACCCTCGGCGAGTTAGTCAGGTCCACCGTCACCGACCCGGAAACATTTGTAATGGTAAAGGCACGGGCGACGGACCCGAGCGTCACCCCGAAGTCGGTGTCGTCCGCAACATCAGGAAGAAGATCGCCCGACAGAATGGTAACACCGGCGCCCGTAACATATATGTCAGACGGCAGAGGCCCCTCTGGTCGAGTATTCACAAACTCCCACGAATCGTGAAGCCCATTGTAGATGTGGTCGTCCGATGTGGTCGCGAAGCTAACATTGAATGTGTGTGATCCGGCCGAACCGGTTTGGCCACTTACCGTGACGGTCTGAACATTCGTGTAGTTCGACGCAGTAAAGGTGAGCGTCGTCGGTGTCACTACGCCGACATAAGCATCATCTGTGCTCACGGCTACCGTGACATCGGATGTCGGCGCGTACCAGAACCTGACCGAAAGAGTCTCGGAGCTGGCTGGCGTCACATTCGAGGCCGTGGCGGATGTCGGCAGCACCTGGAAGCCCGGGGCGCGGGTTGTAATGTGGGCCGTCTGCCATGCCGTCTCATAGCCGATCTTCTGTCCCAGCCAGTCATTCCACGCCGACGATCCCTGTGGAGCCGGCTCCTCGGTGATCGGGCAGCGCCCGGAAAGAAGCGTGAGCATGTAAGCGGCAATTGCATTATTCAGGTATGGCGCCATGTGGGTGTTGTCCCCCAGCGGGTTGAGCGTAGGCGCAATCTCGCTCATCTTTGTCCACAGCAGCCTGATCGGGACGCACCGAACGTCTGCCGGAAGGCTCGTCTCGCGCGTACCGGGACGGACCATGTTGTAGGCAATGCCGAGGTCCGTTCCGTCCTCATACGAGCTTCCAGTGAAGTATTGCTTGTCGATTCCAAACGGCATATGCCTGATTGCGTTGGTCATCCCGTAGTAATGCATCGGAAATCCGTAGGACCTGTCATAGATGCTGGGATTAACGGAGTAGTCCTTGTCGTCTTCCCAGCGGTCATTCCCGCGGCCGTAATTGAAGTCCCAGTCTGTAGGATCATGCGTAGCGGTCGTGGTCACGGTAATTCCATAGAGCACATCAATGTCGTTGAGCTCCGTCCTGATGCGGTCCTCTGTGCTGGTGCCGGTTTCCCGGAAGGAGACGAGCCTCTTGTCCACATACTTCATCATGAACACATTCGTGATCGCGTACTCGCCTGAATACTGCGGCGCGCCCTGGTTCGCCTGCACTACGCTGAGCGCGTGGTCCGCGATCGCATCGTCGTATGAGTAACCTGAATCCTTCGCGCTGGCATCGAAAAGAGTGCTGTAAATGCTCGCCGCGGCAAGGTATGCGCCATCAGGCGTTGGATGGTTCGCCGACGAGTCCTGGGGCACGAGTGAGCCCCAGCCTTTGCCCGCTGGGACAACTCTGGCTGCAGCACTGTCACCTACCCGGTAAACCACTTCGTTGAAATTGGACACAGTGAACGTTGAGGTGTTCTCGGGCCACTGCGCGAACAGAACAGGTTCGGCCGTGCCCTGGCGAACCTCATCGATGAGCATTTTGGCGCCTTCCGCATACATCCCGGGAAAGTTCGCGATGATGTATGGGTCCGCCATGATCACGACGTAATCCCATGCCGTGCCGGCCTCGCCACGCAGGTTGTCCAGGCGATTGGTCTTGCCGTCCGGCCACATGTAGTGCTGCGCCAGGCTGTAGCAGTGCAGGTCCCAGGTGTTGAAGCCTGTCTTGCTGGTCTGCACGTAGCGTGTCGTCATTTTGTAGATGTCATCGAAGACGACATTGACAGGCTCGGTGATGCCGGAATCGTTTGCAAGAATGCTCTGCAGTTCAGTTGCGACGGACGGCGGACTGAAGGGCTTCTCGTGCAGCACATTTGCCTCGCCGCCCTCTGAAAAGGAATGGGTTGAGCCAACGATCAGGATATCGAGGGCGGCGCGCGCAGGGGTGACAGAAAAAACCATCGCCGCAACAAGCAGGACAAGGAAACGAAACGCCCGGAGAACCTTGTGACCCCAATTCCCTGCCGCCGCTTTCTTTCTTATGTCCATAGGCGTAATATTCACAGATGCACTATCTTTAGTAAATGGGCTGAAACGCCATAATTATATCCACATCAGTCACTAATTGATTGCATAAGTCCTTTTTCTAAGGTATTCCTGCCATTATGGGTGAGACACCAAAGAGCCCTTTCGATATTTTACCGGACCCGCCGGGAGAAGGTGAGCCGTTGAGCGAGCACCTGCTTTGGGACAACCCGCGCGCGCGGGAGGTGGCGAAACCGCTTTTCGACGCTGACATCGTCCAAGCCGCGATAACATGGAGGAAAGGCCGCCGCTCTAAGAGGTACCATTGGTCCAATCCCCACAGATTCACGCTGGTACTCCAGGGAGAAATGAAAGCCCTGCTTGGCGACCCGAACCAAATCAAGACCCTTCGGCCAGGCGACCTGATGTATTGCCCGCCCGGTGTGGGGTTCCGATATGTTTGTGATGATGACGTCCTTGCCCACTGGCTCTATATCACCATCGACAATACCGAGTTCTGGGACCCCCTTAAGCGGGCTGGGCCGTTCATTCGACAGTACGACTCGGCGGCCCTTGTCTACATACTATTGAGAAAGATACTGGACGCGCATAAGAGCCGGGACGGCCAGGCCATGTCTGCTGCGCGGGGCGAATCAAAGATGCTGACAACGCTGCTGAGGCGCCTGAGGCATCATGGCCCAACGGTCGAGCCTGGCCCCCACGTGCTGCAGCTCAGGAAGCTCGTGGATGAAATCGCAAGATCTCCGGCGGAGGATTGGACACAGAAGCGAATGACGGATCGACTGCATGTCTCTCCGAGCACACTGCGCAGGCTGTGTCATTGGGCCTACGGAGCGCCGCCTAAAGAGCTCCTCATCAAGGTAAGAATGGGGGCGGCAGGCCAGCTTCTTGTTCACACTAACGATCAGCTCCCCGAAATCGCCGTGCAGGTTGGTTACGACAGCGTCTATTCTTTCTCGCGAATCTTCAAGCAGTACATGGGCGCACCGCCCGCACGTTACAGGAGAAACCAGCGGCGCCTGGCAGAAATGGAAGAGATGGATACACTATAGGCTCCAGCTCGCGCCGCAGCCGGTTCCATCCCCTATTCGCTGACAGCCTTCCTGGGAGGTGGAGGATTTTCCAGGACCTTCTGGATGGCGTAGTAAGCGGGCTTGGCTTTGCCGTCGAAATCGAAAAGCGTACCGTGCTTGTCCCGGTTCTTCGTCCAAGCGAGAGCGTCTGTAATGTTCCAGACGTTCCAAGTGACTTCACCGTTATCACGGTGCTCAAGCAACGCGCTGAGGATGGCGGCAAAAGTGTCCGCCTGGGCATTGTAATCCTTCTTCTCGCCCTTGAGCCATGCGTTCATTTCCGTCACATGGAATGAGAGCTTGTTTGCGTGCGCCCACTCGATGAGATCATGAAGCTCCTTCATATGCTCAGGCTTCTTCTCAAATCCGGTGTCGATATGTGCCTGCCAGCCTATTCCGTCGACACGGAGGTTCTGCTCACGAAGGTAGCTCACGAGCGCCCGCACCTTTGCCCACATCTTCGGTTCCATGCCGCCGTGCTGATTAATAATGAGCTTTGTGTTGGGGGCATGCTCATTGGCGATCTCGAAGGCCAACTTGATATACAGCGGAGGCCTGAGCGGATGCGTTTCGTCATACCCTAATTTCGGCCAGGGATTCTCCCACTTGTCCGTGCCCTTCTTCGGACCAAACCACTCGCCGTTCCTGCTTATGGTTTCGTTGACAACGTCCATCCACTTCACGTGCTCATACTTGTCGTATCGTTTGCACTGCGCCGTCATGAATTCGATAAGGTTCTGTTTGAGTTCGTCGGCAGTGCGGGCGTCGTCCTTTGCCCACCTCGAACACTGAGGGCTTATAGGGCCGTGCAGACGAATGACCTGCTTAGTCTGCTCGCAATGTTTCACCCAAGCATCGCCCAGCTCCCAGTTCCACTTGCCGGGTTCGGGATGCGCTGTGCTCTGCTTGTAATCGTTCTCAGGACATACATAGTTGAACTCGCGGTCAATGATAACACCCGAGCCCTCGGGCCTCTTCTTCCAGCCCGTGGTGCCGCCAATGTAGAAAGCCCCCTCTGGAAAATCTTCTGAAACGATTTCGCGCAACCGCCGCCCTTCGGGGACTGGAGCTTCGTCAGCCATCGCGAACTCCGAGGTGCCGACCACAGACACAACAAATAGTGAAATCATCCATTTCATAAGCTTACTCCGCGAGATTAGCATGGGTCCTTTTCTAAATCGAACAATTCTTCGGCATTTACTCGGCAAAGTCTTTCCTTTGCCGCAGGCGGCAGCCCCAGCCTTTCTACCAGCTCAAACTGAGGGGCAGCTTCCTTCTTGCCTAGAGACCACGGACCGCCGTCCGTTCCAAAAAGAACGCGATCCGAGTGCCGGACAATAAACTCCCGGCCGTAATTCACGTCACTGCCAATGCCCCGCGCTCCACTCCCGGCGGAGATGTCGGCGTAAAGGTTCCGGAACCTGCTCATGAGTCGGTCCGCAGCTTTCACCTTCGACCAGAAGCCCGGCCCATGACCAATGAAGACGCATTCACGGTGCGTCGAGAGAGCGTTCTCCAGGCGTGCGAACCCGGGGCCGTCCTTATTGCATTCGCCATCCATATGAAAGAGGACAGGCAACCCAACTTCAGCGCTCGCTGCATATAGCTGCATGCATCTCGGGTCATCAAAGTTTAGCCCCCTGCCGTAGTGCTCGCCGAACCCAATTGCACCTGCATCCTTCTCCTTTCTCAAGAGCCCAACGACGTCCTCATGACTTGAGAGGTCTTCCGGAAAAGCCACACAGAAGCGATATATCCGTCCGGCATACGAGTTGAAGTTATCGATCATCCGCTGCCGCTCGTCCTCATTCTCGGGAAGCATTCGCTCAAGCGGGAGCACTATCAGGCGATCAACGCTGTTTGCACCCATCCACTCGGACACCGCGCGCAGATCGCCGCCGCCATCCGCGCGGGCGTCCGCGTGAAAGTGGATGTCAATATAAGAAGAAACTCTCACCCAGCTGATCGCCCATCTAACGCTGTGGACGCGTTACTTCAAATGAGTCGAAGATCTTACCGT
>JBFIFS010000159.1:0-5404 GCA_041602695.1 Kiritimatiellia bacterium | reverse complement strand
TGGCGAGTGATACAGACCTTAAGCAGGCCGCCATGGACGCGGGCATGATGCCGCTCATCCATAGCGGGATGCGCAAAGTTCGCGACGGATTAACAAGCCTGGAAGAAGTGATCAGTGTCTGTCCGGTAGAGCGCTTCTCTGAAGGGAGGATAGTGGCATGATCAGGTATTCATACATAGCTAAGGCGAGCGGTAACGGCCGTGTCAGCGATTACATTGAAGCGCCGTCAAAGTACCGCGCCCTCGAGGAGCTGCGCGGGCGGGGGCTCACGGTCTTGAGCATCTCAGAGAATGGCGAGGATGAGCACAATGCCTCGGACAGGGTCATCAAAAGCACCCGTCGTCCGGTGATGGGCGTTTCCCTCGCGGAAAGGGCCGTCTTCTTCAGGCAGCTTTCCGTCGCGCTTAGCGCCGGTGTGCCTCTTCGTGAAGGACTGCAGTGCATAGCCCGTGACATTGACAACAAGATCTTCCGGCACGCGCTAAAGGACGTAATCAGCAAGATTCATGACGGCGCGTCCTTCTCTGAAGCGATCGCGCACCACAGGCACATCTTTGACAAGAGCACGGTTGCGCTGATACACGCGGCTGAGGAGTCCGGCAGCATGGATCCCACGCTCGAGCGTATAGCGGTGGCGCTCGAGCACAACAGTGCCCTGCGGCGTAAGCTGCTGAGCATAGTATCGTACCCCATATTTGTGGCCGTGTTCTTTGTCGTCGTCTGCGTGATAATCACGATATTCGTGCTCCCGCAGTTCCAGGAAGTGTTCGCGGAGTTCGACGCGAAGCTTCCGGCCATCACCCGTGCGGCCTTCGCGATAAACAGCTTCATACTGAGTAATGGCGCCTGGCTGCTGCTGGCCCTGGCTCTGGTCATTTTCGCAATATGGCTTTTTGGCCGTACCGTGCCCGGCAGGCGAATGCTGGACAGCATGAAGCTCAAGGTGCCGCTGTTCGGTGTATGCGTAAAGAAGCTGCTTATCGCGCGCATGTGCAGGAGCCTTGCGATGATGGTAAAGGGCGGCGTGCCGATGGCCTACGCGCTTGAGCTTAGCGCCGAGATCAGCAAGAACGTGGTCCTGAGAAAAGCGATGATGGATGTGCACGACAATGTCGTGCAGGGCATGTCCATTTCCGAGAGCGTGGGTGAGTCGACACTGTTTCCAAATCTGATGCTGCGAATGGTGTCAGTGGGTGAGTCTTCCGGCAAGCTGCCAATGGTCCTCGACAAGGTAGGAGAAACTTACGAAGGCGAAGTCGAAGGATCGATCATGGTTGCCATGGCCCTTTTTGAGCCGATTGTAATTGTGACCTTCGGGGCGGTGGTGCTCCTTCTGGTCCTGGCAATATACATGCCCGTCTTCACAGTGGCAGCAGGGGTCAATTGATGAGATTACGAAGAAATGAAGGAGGTGCAGGCGGCGGTTAGAACACGAACGAGAGTAAGCTGAAAGGCATCGGTTAAACAAACGGGAGACGTACGATGAAACGAGCACGAAACAACAAAGGATTCACGCTGGTGGAGCTGATGGTTGTGGCAATCATCGTGGCGATACTTGCTGCGGTTGCTATTCCACTCATGACCGCCAACAAGCGCCGCGCCATAGCGACGGAGGCTGAAGCCGGATGCGGTACCATACGGACTGCGCTCAGGATCTACTACGCTGAGCACAGCTCTTATCCGACCGGAGCGACTGCGGCGGCAACATCGCTTGTCGGTATAGGTGATGGAGACCTGGACGGCACTTACTTCAGCGAGGAGTGCTACACGTTCAGTTCAGACGCAAGCAGCTTTACGGTAACGGCTGACGGAGACTCCGGGAACATAGCGCCTAAGGCCGCCGATGCGGCGGGAATAGTGATCACGCTGGACGAGGAAGGCGCATGGACGAGGGCCGGCTTGTAACCGCATTACCCGGTTTAGGTGCAGCATGCACATAAGGCACAAAGAGCGAGCTTCCGAGCGGATGGTCGGCCTTGATATAGGCGACCATGGTGCTGCTGCATCTTTACTGGGTTTCGGCAGGGGCGGGAAGATATCTGTTAAAGCCGCGGGCACGGTGCCCTTTGATGTGGAGGCCGGCGAAAAAGAGATAGCTGCGGCCATACGCAAGCTCTGGAAGCAGGGCGGCTTCGGCAGCTACACCGTGTGCGCCGGGATCCATTCCGATTCGCTGCTGTGGAAGACGTTTTCATACCCCGACCTGACCGAGGAAGAGCTCCTTGCAGCGCTTCGGCTTGACGCTGAGGAGTATACCCAAATGAGTTCCGAATCCCTCGCGATCGATATGCATCTGTATGATACCGATGGGGACGGCCGCGAAGGGTTCTACGTATCAGTGCCGCGCGCTGAGCTTACGCGGCTCCTGAGCATTCTTGATATGGCCAAACTCTTTCCTGTAATTGTCGACATCAGCGCCATGGCTGTCGCCAACCTGTTCATGCGTTTAAATGCGGACAAGCTGCGCGACCAGGCGGTATGCGTGGCCTGCCTGGAGGGCCATCACGCCGACATTCTTGTGTTGCGTGAAGAAGAGTGCGTTTACGCCCGATCGCTCGCGGCACACAGCACCCAGACGCACAAAGTGTCACACTACACATCTGAAGCCCTGATGGAGGTGATTGAGCTGAGCAGGCTGGCGATGCAGTCTACGCCCGTCAAGGCTGTATACTGCCTTGGCAATGAAGCTGACCTGGAAGAAACAATGGAAGCCACGCGGAAGCTGACAGGGCTTCCTGTGCTCTATTGGGACCCTCTGCAGGATGTGAAGCTGACGAGACACGCCAGGCGCCGCTGCAATATCCTCGAGGACGCGGGCGGCCAGCTTGTCGGAAGCATGGGCCTGGGGCTGAGGAGGGTAAGATGAACACCTTCAGGCTCAACCTTATAAAAGACCAGGTGCCCGGCTTCAGGCAGAGGCGAGCGATATTCTGGCAGATGCATCTCTATGTCCTCATGGCGGGCGCCATCCTTGTATATGAGTGCTCCGAAGCCACTAAGGAAGTCATCACCCACCACCGTTTCATAAGCGACACCCAGCTGATAGAGGCCGATTTCAGCAGTGAATACAGCGCCGAGGCGGACATGCTCCACTACCTGCAGGACCTGTCGCGTGACATTGACAAACAGACGGACAAGATGAGGCGCATAGAGAGCATCCTGGACGGCAAGGCCCTGCTGTCGCCAATACTCGGAGGCATCGCAAAGCCGCTTGAGCCCGGCATGGACCTGGTCCGGTTTGAGATGAAAGATGCCGGAAACTTCGAGTTCGATATCGCCTGCTCGCGGGAGAGCGGGGCGAAGGTTGACTCCGCGCTGCTTATACAGGCGTGGGAAGGCGACGCGGTGCTGTCGGCAGTGGTCAAGAGCATAAAGCCAGCTCTTGTCCAGCGTCAGCTTGTCGAGTCTCGAAGCATGATCCTTCTAAAGTACGAAGGCATTATCAAAACGGGGGCAATCTGAAATGGACCTTGGAATCTTCAGGCGCAGCCGGGCGATATTCTCGCTTTGGATCGGGCTTCCGCTCGTCACATTGATAGCTGTAGAGACGGGTTCGGCCGGATATTGCTACTGGGCCAGGAAGCGCCTGTCTGAGAGCAGGGACCGCCTGCGGGCCATTGTTGAACTATCGGCCTGCCGTGAGGACGTCTCAAAAGCGCTTGAGCGGGTCCTCAGGAATGATGCCGACCTGCCCGACTCCACGGAGGCAATAAGCTCATGGCTGGATGAGCTGGCTCCAATTTCCAAGTTCACTGTCGAGACGCTGTCCGTGTCCAAGTCGGACGGCTCTGTTCAGGGGCGCAGATCATCGATATCCAGGAAGAAGAAAGCTTCCGACCCGCCGGACGAGGGGCACACCGGTGTGCCTTACCTCAGCGTGACGCTTAAGGGCAGGGGCTCCTACCTGTCACTGGTAAAGTTTCTTCGCCTGCTGGAGTCTGAGCACCTCCTGGTGACAGTCTCGGGCTTACGGGTTCGCACGGCGGGCCATGAAAAGGCGGGTGACTACATGTGCGACCTTACGTTCAATATCTATCTGGTGGAGGGCTGAAATGAATCATGCTGGCACGGCGGCTCTAAGTCTCAAGTCAGCGCAGAAGCTGTGGAAGAGAAGGGTGCGAATGCTTCCGGTGGCGTTTCTGCTCCTGATCGGATTCACGGCTCTTGGAGTGCATCTGCGCGCGTTTATTGCCGGAGTCAGCCCTCAGCTCGACGTGTCAGAGTTCCTCGGGGCTCGCGACACTGCACTCGGCTTGTCACGCGCCCTCGTCGAAAGATCGGAGAAGCCGGTTCCAATGCACGATCTTGCGTTTCTCGTCCCGGTCCGCATCGTCAAGCCTGTGCTCCCTGCTGTTACTGCACCGCGAAACGGCAGGGCCGGAACCAGCATGAAGGCCGATCCCCCGCCGGTTCCGAGGCTTGAGGGGATCATGTTCAGCAGGACGAAGCCGTCTCTGGCGGTGTTTGACAACCAGGCTGCCGGGAAAGGGGATGTAGTCGGGGGATGGCGGGTTTTGCGCATAGAGCCCGAGCAGGTGTTTATTGTGAACGACGAGTCCGGCGTGGAGAAGGTGGTTATTCTTTATGAAAACGAAAAGAAACAATGACGGCATGACGCTGGTTGAGGTGGTGGTGTCAATCGTGATACTCGCCGTCCTTGCCATTGGCGGCGCATCGTCGGCTCATATGAGCCGACGCACCATAGTTGTCCAGCGAAACAGGAGGGAGGCACTCGGCCTCGCGCACGAGCGGCTCGAGCGGCTCAGGGCGATTCATTACAACGTTCTCGCGCCGACTACTCTCGATTACACGTCCTACTATGTGTCCGATGATGGTTCAGGGGGGTTGGTTGTACAGGCTGCTGATCCCGGCGAAACGGTGGTGATCCATGGCCTGGACGTGCCCATTGAGACGAGGCTTCAGTATGCGGACATAGACGGAGGAACGGTTTCATTTGACGGACTTCTACTTAGTGTTTCAGTCGGGTACCACCAGAAAGAATCAGACCGGGTAGAGCTGGAAACGTTTTACGCAAACAGTGGAGATTACGAATGAAAGATGGCACACATGGATTTACATTGGTGAAACTTCTTGTTGCGACATTAGTGTCCGCGATTCTTTCCCTGACCGCCGGGCTGACAGTCGGCGGAGCCTCGATGGCCCATGTGAGTCGGCGCACAATGGCGGTTCATCGCAGCAGGGGAGCCGCGGTGGATCTGGCGCACGAACGGATCGAGCGGCTCATGGCGATTCACTACAGGGTTCTAGCGCCGCCGAAACTCGATTACACGTCCTACTATGTGTCCGATGATGGTTCAGGGGGGTTGGTTGTACAGGCTGCTGATCCCGGCGAAACGGTGGTGATCCATGGCCTGGACGTGCCCATTGAGACGAGGCTTCAGTA
>JBFIFS010000158.1:0-5410 GCA_041602695.1 Kiritimatiellia bacterium | reverse complement strand
TTTCGCGGGAAAGCTGCTGGATGAATTCGGCGTGACGCGGAAGCGGGTGCTGGCGGAGCTGAAGTCCGTTCGCGGCAACCAGAGGGTAACGACTGACAATCCGGAAGGCTCGTACGAAGCCTTGACCAAGTACGGTTCGGACCTTGTTGCGCTCGCGCGGTCGGGAAAGCTTGATCCAGTCATTGGTCGTGATTCAGAAATACGTTCGGTAGTAAGAATTCTTTCCAGGAAGACAAAGAACAATCCGGTGCTCATTGGCGAGCCGGGTACAGGCAAGACGGCCATAGTCGAGGGCCTGGCCCACAGGATTCTCAATGGAGACGTGCCGGAGGGGCTTAAGGACAAGACGATCTTTGCATTGGACATGACTTCTCTAATGGCCGGGGCAAAGTACCGCGGTGAGTTCGAGGAGCGCCTGAAGGCAGTGCTGTCGGAGATCAAGGCTTCTGACGGCCGCATAATTCTCTTTATAGACGAAGTGCATACGATTGTGGGCGCCGGGCGCACGGAGGGGTCTACCGATGCCGGAAACATGCTGAAGCCCATGCTCGCGCGCGGCGAACTGCATTGCATAGGCGCGACCACGCTCGACGAGTACCGAAAGTATGTAGAAAAAGATGCCGCGCTCGAGCGCCGGTTCCAGCCAGTTGTAGTTGATGCGCCGACAGTAGAGGACACAATATCAATACTGCGTGGGCTCAAGGAGCGGTTCGAGGTGCATCATGGTGTAAGGATCCAGGATGCGGCGCTGGTAGCGTCGGCGGTGCTTTCTGACAGGTATATCAGCGACCGTTTCCTCCCTGACAAGGCGATAGACCTGATGGATGAGGCCTGTGCCTCAATCAGGACCGAGATAGATTCCATGCCGGCTGAGCTGGACGAGGTGACTCGCAGAGTAATGCGCCTTGAGATTGAAGAAACAGCGCTCAAGAAGGAGAAGGATCGGGCGAGCAAAGAGCGCCTTAAGGCGCTCAGGCGGGAGCTGGCCGACCTGAAGGCGCAGGGAGATGCCATGCGCACTCTCTACGAGAATGAGAAGGAGGCCATACAGGAGGTCAGGGCGCTGCGCGAACGACTGGAAGCCGCGAAAAGGGAGAGCGAAGACGCGGAACGTAAGTATGACCTTGAGCGTGTAGCCAAGCTGCGTCATGGCGAGATTCCGGAGGTGGAGGAGGCGCTTCGGAAGAAGGAAGAGGGACTCAACAGCGATGGGCAGCCGAGCCTGCTTCGGGAAGAAGTTTCGGAAGAGGAGATTGCCGAGGTCGTGTCACGGTGGTCAGGGATCCCTCTCACGCGCCTGCTTGAAGGCGAGAAGGAGAAGCTGATGAAGCTGGATGAGCACCTGCACAAGAGGGTAATAGGGCAGGACGAGGCAGTATCCGCCGTGGCGGACGCGGTCCTGAGGGCGCGTGCGGGGATAAAGAACCCAAAGCGTCCAGTAGGGGCGTTCATATTCCTTGGGCCTACAGGTGTCGGTAAGACGGAACTTGCACGGGCTTTGGCAGAGGCCCTTTTCGACTCTGAGGACAACATGGTCAGGCTTGATATGAGCGAGTATATGGAGAAGCACACTGTTTCACGCCTGATAGGTGCGCCTCCGGGATATGTGGGGTTTGATGAAGGAGGCCAGCTTACTGAGGCGATCAGGCGGAAGCCATACAGCGTCATCCTGCTGGACGAGATCGAGAAAGCGCATCCCGATGTATTCAATGTCCTGCTTCAGATTCTGGACGAGGGCAGGCTCACCGATTCGCATGGAAGGACCGTGAACTTCAAGAACGCGATCATCATCATGACTAGCAACCTGGGGTCTCCGTATCTACTGGATGGAATCGACGATATTGGAAACATCAGGGAGTCGGCCCGGGAAAGAATCATGGGTGAGCTCAAGTCGGCGTTTCGCCCTGAATTCCTGAACAGGGTGGATGATACGGTCCTGTTTAAGCCGCTTATGAAGGATGAAATCCTCAGGATTGTCGACCTGCAGGTTGACGAGCTGGGTACACGGTTAAAGGAGAGGGGGCTCGGGCTGAAGGTCTCGAAGAAAGCCGAGGAGTTCATAGCGGACGCGGCTTACGATCCGGTTTACGGCGCGAGGCCGCTCAAGCGGTATATCCAGCAGCATGTCGAGACGCCTATTGCGAGGAGCATCGTATCCGGCAGCCGCGACAGCGGCTGTGTCGAGGTCGACGTCAGAGGCGGAGAGATTGCCGTGAACTAGCGGTGCGGCATCTCTCAGTTATTGAACATCTGTATGTCGGCTTTTGAGCGGAGCTCGGCTATATAATCTTTCATCACGGTCTGCATTTTAAGGTCACGTATTCTCGCCTCTATGTCCTCGCGAGGATGCATCCCTTCTTCTTCATGCTTTTCGACCTTGATGATGTGATAGCCGAACTGGGTCTCCACGACGTCGCCGATTTCCCCGACCTTTTGGGAGAAGGCCGCCTCGGCAAAAGGCGGAACCATTCGCGAGCGGTCGAAAGTTCCAAGGTTTCCGCCGGCCTCAGCTGAGCCGCACTGGGAGTGCTTTTTTGCCACCTCCGCGAAGTCAGCTCCATCCAGGATCTCTTTGCGGAGTCCCTCCAGCTTCTTCTTCTTTTCCGCTTTTGCGGCGTCATCGTCGTTGGGTTCGAAGAGAAGCAGGATGTGCCTTGCTTCAACGCGTTCGGGGAGTGTGAGCTCTTCCTTGTTCTTCTCGATGAACTCGTCTACTTCCTCCTTCGAGATTTCAACCTTTTCTGTGGCCAGCTGTGTAGTGAGCTTCCCGATAAGGATCTTGTTCTTGATGTGATCCATCATCGCGTCGCGGCCCAGCGGGCTCTGGTCGAGCATGTCCTCGATGCTGACACTTGGAGGAATCATTTTCTTGATTTCGGCAAATTCGTTGTCCAGATCGGCTTCCGATACGCTGAGCTCCTGCTTCTTTGCCTGATTCAGCAGCAAGGTGCGCGTTATGTACTGATCAATGACTATGCTGCGCATCTGCGCCACCATCTCAGGTGTCAGGTTCGCACCGCCCAGATTGCCAAGTCGAAGTCCGGACTCCATCTGAAGGTCGCCAACCGTGAGGATTTCGCCGTCGACCGAAACCACTGGGTTGGTGGGGTTTTCGGTCGCGCTCGGCGTCATCAGGAACGTGTTGTCCTGCGGTGCCGTCGCGCCGACAGCCTGGCCGTCTTCTTGCGGCCCATTGGGCTCCTTCTCACCGGAGCATGATGTCATTAGAAGTGCCAAAGCCAATATGGGGATCCATCTCATTAGTTCTTCCTTTTCTTTTTGGTTCGCAGCAATTTGACCGCAATATTCCGGCTTTCGCCCTGAAAAGCAACATGAAAGTCCAGAAACGATTTCAGAAGTGCTGATATTTCACCTGTCTGAGCAGGGGAGCACTTGGTGTTCTGGGCAGTCCGGGGGCTGCCCGTCTTCTGCCAGTTGCGAAGCACGGCGAGTGTATCCGGCTGGATGATGAGTGGCGAAGGGCCCCTGCCTGTTGATGACGAGGTGTGGCCGCAGGTGGAGCAGCGGAGCCCGCCGTCAGAAACCGAAAACGAGACGGGCTTGCTGGCTTGGAACGTCCCGCCGCATCGCGAGCAGTTGGCCAGATGAGGAGCAAAGCCCAGGCAGCCCAGGTACTGGAGCTCGAACCAGAACAGAAGCTGAAGATTGGCATCGCTCTGGTCAAGAAAATCAAAAGCCAGATTGGCGAGGTCATAGAGCTCGGAGCTGTGGGGATCGTTCTGCACGCTTTCGCACAGCAGGCTGGAAATATAAGAGGCGAGCGTTGCAGAGCGCCAGCAGTCGCGTATTCCCGTCCTCGTCTTTACGGGTGTGAACTCTTTTGCCACGTGCAGCCCGTTCCTGTCCCGGTCATAGTATATGAGCTCGCATGTATAAAAGAGGTCGTGCTGTCCGAGGAACTCGCTTTTGGGCCGGTATGATCCCTTTACGATTGTGGAGACCATGCCTCTTTCAGAAGTGAGCCAGGTGATAACGCTCGAGGTGCGTGAATACTGGTAGGTCCGCAAAGCTGTTGCGATTGTCTCGGAAAATATATTTTCGCGGATCATCTGTGTGTCAGGTATGGCATGTTTCATGAACCGATGCTCATGAGCAGCATCAGCGTTACAGTGAAGTATATCGCAAGTGCCGAAATGTCATTTACGATCGTAATGAAGGGGCCTGAGGCCACGGCGGGGTCAACTTTGAACCGTGAGAGAAGGATGGGCACGCATGACCCGAAGACGGCCGCAAAGGTCATCGCGCAGAACAGCGCGGCAGCAACGACTCCTGCGAGGTGTTGCGGCCGCAGTAAAGAGGGCTCGCCTCCGGTGAATGTGAGCATGAAATAGGCGAATATACCGATTATGCTGCCGCACACCAGTCCCATGACGGCGCCGATTGAGAGTTCCTTGGCGAGGAACGTCATCACGTTGTGTTTCGGCATGGAGCCAAGCGCGATGCTTCTGACGATGAGTGTTGAGGACTGGATTCCCGTATTTCCGCCCATTGCCATCACCGCCGGAACAAAGAACGAAAGCGCCGCTATGTTGGATATGCGGTTCGAGAAGGCGCTGAATATCAGGCTCGTAACGAACCCGCCGAAAAGAGTTATGAAGAGCCATGGCAGCCGGGTCATGCAGCTCCGCAGTACAGAGTGTTCCTCGAGCTCGGAGTCATCCGAGCCGGCAAGGCGGAAGATGTCCTCCGAGGCCTCTTCCTGGATCACGTCCACCAGGTCGTCGTGGGTGACTCGTCCCAGGAGCCTGCCTTCATCATCAACGACAGGTATCACGCTTAGGTCGTAATGACTGCCCAGGCGGACCACTTCCTCCTGGTCCTCGTTGGCATTCACTGCGATAAACCTTCTGTGCGCCATATCGCCTATCTTCATCGATTTATCTTTGCTGATGAGGATTTCCCATATATTCACGTAGCCGATCATCCTGTTCTCGTCGTCAACGATGTTGATCGAGTAGAAAGGTTCATCGAATTCCAGGCCGGCTATCGAGTCGAGGGCCTGCTGGGCGGTGAGGTTCGCCTTAACGGCGATCACGTCCGTGGTCATGATGCCGCCGGCGGTATCCTCCGGATATTCTAAAAGCTTACGGACCTCATCCGAGTCCTCTTTGTCCATCAGTTCGAGGATTTCATCGGACTGCTTGTCCGGGAGGTCTCCAAGAATGTCCGCCGCGTCGTCCGGCGCCATTTCGCCCACCAGGTCGGATATTTCCCTTGATGTAAGGGCGTCGAGGACTTCGTCTGCCTGCTCTTCAAGCTCTGCCAGTACGTCCGGTTTCAGGTCAGACGGAATCAGTGAGAACAGCTTGAACTGTATTTCTTCGTCTGCCTGCTCGATGACCAGGGCAATGTCGGCCGGGTGTGCCGCGGCAAACGCTGCCGCGAGGGC
>JBFIFS010000157.1:0-5564 GCA_041602695.1 Kiritimatiellia bacterium | reverse complement strand
CCTCACATTCCAAGATGCAACTACAGAGGGAAGCGGACATACCTGGAGTAATGATCCCCTCCGAGGCGTTGTTTACTACACCACCGAGGACTCCCGGCTGGTACTGGGGACCCAGGGCATCAACCTGACCAACGGCTTCACGTGGTCTGTTTGGGTCAAAACCGACGGAAACCAACAAGCGGACGCAGGCGCGGACACAATCATCGGCAGCCGGAGCGGCATATGGAACAAGTTCCAGGTAACGGGTTACAGTCGCTGGTTTGACATTTCCGGCTACAATGTTGACGACGCCGCATGGCATCACTGCGTGATCGTGGGCAACAGCGAACCCAGGGCATCTGTCTACATAGATGGTGTGCTGATAGGTTCTGACACGACGCCTTTCAACAATACCTGGATAGTTAACGATAAGTTTGAACTGGGAGGCACATCCCAGTTCGGCGAGGACATTGCTGGCGCAATGAGCGATGCGGGAGTCTGGTCGAATGCATTATCCGCAGGTGAGATCGTCGGCCTCTATAACCTGAGCAGCGAAACAAATCTCCTCTACAAAGCCTATGACGCCCAGCAACTGTTCGCCCTTTACAACTCGCAAAGCAGCACTCCTGTCGAAATACAAGGCACAAAGTGGTATTATGACGCCTCACTTATCAACAACGCGACCAATGACGGCGCTCTCTTCGACTTGGGCAACGGACATTTCGAGCTCTGCCTGAACAGCTCGACTGATTCCGGCGTAACCACCATGAATCCGGCGGGCGGAACCGTCGTGATAATAAAATAGCGGAATCCGATCACGCCGCCACACTGGTCGCCCTGATAATCCGCGAATAGAAGTTTCGGGTCTCCATAAGGTCATCGTGCGTGCCCTCCTGAACTATCCGCCCTTCATCGAGCACGATGATCCTGTCGCAGTGCCGCACAGTAGAAAGCCTGTGCGAAACAACGATCGTCGTGCGGTCGCGCATGATGCGGTCTAGCGCGTCCTGAACGAGCATCTCCGACTCAACATCCAGCGCGCTGGTGGCTTCGTCGAGAATAAGGACCTTCGGATCGCGCAGCAGGGCGCGGGCAATGGCAAGCCTCTGCCGCTGGCCGCCTGAAAGCTCAACACCGCCCTCACCAAGCTTGGTCTCCATCCCGTCAGGAAGCTTTTCAACAAACTCCCAGGCATTTGCCAGCTTGATCGCGTCCGCGATCTTCTCGCGCGGTATGCCGTTTGTCCCATACGCGACGTTGTACAGAACTGTGCCCGAGAAGAACACGACATCCTGCGCGACAACGCCTACATGTTTCCTGTAGCTGCGAAGATCCAGTTTTCCCATGTCGGCACCGTCGAGAAGCATGCGGCCTGACTGCGGGCGGATATAACCTAACGCGAGGGCGAGCATCGAGCTCTTGCCGCAGCCGCTCGGACCGACAAAAGCGATCGACTCTCCGGACTTGATATCGAGATACATGTTGTCGACCGCGGGCCTGTCTCCTTCAGGATAAGAATACGTAACCCCATCATAGAGAAGATTGCCGCTCACTTCGCTGACAGCGGGCTTGCCATGGTTCTCCTCACGGTCAGGGGCGTGCAGGATCTCGTTAATCGAGCACAGCGATTCCCTGGCCTTGGCAAGCATGGGCATCACATTGAGAAGGTTCAGCACAGAGCCTGATATTGACGCAAAGAACGCGTTGAACATCAGCACATCACCGACCGATATCCTGCCAAGGAAGCAGAAGTATACAGCTCCAAGAAGGAAAGAGGCCTGGAAGAAGGTCAATAATACCCACGAGCTGGTGCCGAACAGGTTCATGAGCCAGTCAAACCGACGCCCTTTCCTGAAGACATCCTGTATCCGATCGGTTACACGGTTGAGTTCGAACCCCTCGAGCGCATGGGCCCGTGTCACGGGCATCATCGTAATCATGTCCGAAATTCCAGCGTTCATAGTCTCAAATGAATGCCTGTATTGTTGGGTAGTCACCTGCATGCGCTTATGGAAATAGCGACGCAGCGCCACGGACACGGGAACGAGTACCGCAAAGAATATAAGCCCCTTCGGGGCACGCACGGCGATGGCCGCTATTGCCACGAGCACGGCAACGGCTGTGTTAAACAAAACCGCCACGAACTGCCCGGGCAGCGCCTCCAGGATCTCGATGTCCCGTATCGCCTTGGACTGCAGGCGTCCAACACTGTGCTTGCTGTGATAAAGCAGCGTAAGCTGCTGGAGCTGCTGAGCCAGCCCAACGCGAAGATCGCGGCTTATGCCGCGCGCGAGCCGGCTCATATACCTCGACCTCAGGCATGAGGCCGGAAAATTCAACAGTATCAGGCCCAGCATGAGGCAGCCCCAGACGAGAAAACGGGCCATCCGTGTTTGGGGGTCAGACTCCGGCAGGTCTATCAGCCGAGCAATAAAGATCGGCGACAGCCACACATAGGAGTTCTGGAAAAAAAGAAAGAACAGACCTCTCAGTATGTCCTTCCTGTGGGGTGAGTAGACAGCATAGAGCTGCCCAACGGGCGATCTTCTCCGACTTTCCGACATTTGGCGCCTCCATCGTGCTTTGCTCTTTGACCCGCCACATCGGCTGGTCCCGCGAGTTTGCGCTTCAAAATGAAGTGTCACGCACTTCACTGAAAAGAAAAGCCCTAAAAGACTTTTTTTGTGATCTGCCAGGCTTGCACTGCAGATCAGGCATACTACAATGGTCATGTGAGAACAATACGTTCAATGCTGGCAATTTCACTTTTGCTTATGGGGGCTTTATCCGCAATGGCTATAGAGGAAGCAAAATACAAGGTAGTCAAGAAGGACGGCGATATCGAGGTCCGCGACTATGAGCCGCAGCTGGTAGCAGAGACTATTGTGAAAGCCAGCATTGAGGACTCGGGAAACATAGCATTCCGAAGACTATTCAACTATATCTCGGGCAAGAACCAGTCCAAGACCAAGATAGAAATGACCGCCCCCGTCTCACAGGAAAGCAAGGGCGAGAAGATCGCCATGACTGCTCCGGTATCACAGCAGCGCAGCTCCGACGGCGAGTTCGCGGTAAGCTTTATGATGCCTGCATCTTTCACGATGGAGACGATACCAGCACCGTCCGATGAGGCGGTCAAGATCCGAAAAATACCGGCGAGGCGGATCGCAGCAATCCGTTACTCGGGGCGCTGGACGGAAAAGCGCTACCTGAAGTTCAAAGACAGGCTGGAAAGCTGGCTCAAAGAGCAGGGCCTGGAGCCGGACGGCGAGCCGATATGGGCGCGCTATAATCCACCCTTCACCTTATGGTTCCTGCGCCGAAACGAAGTCCTCATCCCAATAGCCGACAAGCGCTGATCAGTCGTATCAGGATCATTCTTCTGTAACTCGGAACGACGATATGGCATATTCATCTTTTCATATCACAACAGGACTGGATGATGCGATCAGGACGAATGACAAAGACTTTCGGGATGGCTGGGCGCCGCGGCGCAAGCATGACAGAAGACCCCAGCAGCCCGAAGCTGAAGATCACTGACCGCCGCATGCTTAAGTGGTTCCTGCTCCAGCTGGGACCTCATTGGTACAAGATCCTCGCCGCCCTCGCCCTCATGATCCTGAGCACCGCCGCAAGCCTATGGGCGCCGCTGATCATAAGGGACATAGCAGACAAGGTCATCGTACCTAAGGACATTGAGCCGCTGCCGACGCTGTGCTGGCTGCTCCTTGCTTCGATTGCCGGACACCAGATCCTTTCGGCCTGCCGCACTATTGTTATGCATTTCCTGGGACAGCGGTTCGTCTACCAGGTCCGCATGGACTGCTATCGCCATATCATGAGGCTCGGCCTGGATTTCTTTGAGAGACAGCGGTCGGGAGACGTGATGTCGCGCGTCTCAAATGACGTGGGGGCCATAGAACACATGGTCGTGCACGGAACCGACAGCATAGTTACCAACGTGTTCCATATCGTCGGCGCCGTCACAGTGCTCTTCGTAATGAACTGGCGGATGGGAATAATAGCTCTCTTGCCGCTGCCGCTGTTTCTTGCAGGAATCTGGGCCTTCGCCCGCTTTATCCGGCCGGTGTTCCGCGAGATACGAGTCGAGCTGGGCGAAATAAACTCGAACCTGCAGGAGCGGATCGGCGGAATCCGCGTGATCAAGGCCTTCGCGAAAGAAAAACCCGAAATTGAGACATTCGACAGGTCCAGCAAGGCATACTGGCAGGCCAACAACAAGAGCACGCTGATGTTCGGCACCGTCTTTCCCCTGCTCCACCTCATAACGTCTACCGGTCTGATCTTCCTCGTTTACAAGTGCGGAGTCGAGGGTGTTAAGGGATCCATGACCGTCGGAACATTCTACCTGTTCCATAGGTATATGGGGCAATTCTACCGCCCAATAGGTTCGCTCGCATACGTGCAGAACATATTCAACCGGGCACTGGCCTCGATGGCCCGCATCTTCGAGCTTTTCGACGAGGAACCTTCAGTCGCGGATGCTGATGACGCCGTGGAGCTTGAACACGCAGAAGGACGCGTAGAGCTGAAGAACATCAGCTTCAAGTATGAAACCGGCGACATGGTCCTCAAAAACATCTCCGTAAAAGCGGAACCAGGCGAGACCGTAGCAATCGTTGGCCGAAGCGGAGCCGGAAAGACCAGCTTGGTTAACCTTATTCCGCGCTTCTACGATCCCTCTGAAGGATCTGTTCTGATCGACGGACATGACCTGCGCAGCCTGAAACAGGAGTCCCTGCGCAAACAAATAGGCATAGTACTGCAGGACACGTTCCTCTTTAACGCGTCTGTGAAAGAAAACATCCAGTACGCGAGGCCCGAGGCAACGGAAGAGGAGATAATTCGTGCAGCAAAATCCGCGCACGCCCATGACTTCATTGAAAAGCTTACGGACGGATACGAAACCGTGATCGGCGAGCGTGGCGTGCGCCTCTCCGGCGGCGAAAAACAGCGAATATCCATAGCCCGCGCGTTCCTGACCGACCCCAGGATACTTATCCTGGACGAAGCGACATCCATGGTGGACACGGAGGCCGAGCAAATCATCCAGTCATCCCTGGACTCACTCATGAAAGGCAGAACAGTCTTCATTATCGCACACCGCCTCTCCACAGTCAGGAAGGCTGACAAGATCGTGGTTATAGACGACGGGATGGTAGTTGAACACGCCAACCACGATGAGCTCATGAAGAAGAACGGTCTTTATCGCGAAATGGTCAGCAGGCAATTCCAGATTGATACGGCCTGGGAAGAAGAAGGCATTACTCCCGACATGCTTAAGTAGCGCACTCTCGCGCCGGCGCCCGCAATAGCCGGCAGTCAGCGGACAGGCGTTCCGGCAATGCTGCTCGCTGCTTTACCGATCAGCCTGGCTATATACTCGATATCAAGCTTGTCGATAGCGCTGCTGTCAACAAACAGCTTGCAGCCGGCCGGAAACTCTTCATCTGCGGCCCAGAACTCGAGGTACATGGGAACGCCGGGCAGGAGCTGAAGGCTGAACGCAAGGTCAGCCTGCGCCATACTGTCAATACGGTCAGCACCTAACTCGTCCAACCTGG
>JBFIFS010000156.1:0-5699 GCA_041602695.1 Kiritimatiellia bacterium | reverse complement strand
CCCCGTTTTCTATTTAGGCCCCGCCAGTGTGGCGGGGCCTCTTTGTCTCCAGCTGCCTTGTAGATCTGACTGTTAATTCTGAATGGAAATCGTAAACTATCTTCCGTTATGAGCGCTAAAGCCAAATCCAAGGACCGTCGCAGGGTCCTCAACCGTGATGCCCTTCGTGATTATGAGATTCTTGATAAACTCGAAGCGGGGATCGAGCTGATGGGTACTGAGGTGAAGTCGGTTCGCGCGGGAAGTGTTTCCCTCAAAGGCGCCTTTGCGCGCGTCCTCAACGGCGAACTGTTTCTTCTGAACATGAATATTTCTCCGTACGAGCAGGGAAACATCCACAATCATGAGCCTACTCGTGAGCGTCGACTGCTGGTTCATAAGCGTGAGCTTTTACGGCTGAAGGCTTCGATCGAACAGAAGGGGCATTCGATTGTTCCCATCAGCGTTTATTTCAAAGGCAGCCGCGTCAAGGTGGAGCTTGGGGTTGGGCGCGGCAAGACGAGGCACGACAAACGCGAGACAATAAAGCGGAAGACCGCCGATCGCGAGGCGGCGCGTGCAGTCGCCCGCAGCACAAGGCGCTAGATGAGAAGGTTGAATCCGCCGAACACGGTGTCGAAATCGGCGCCATCGCTGTGGTCATACCGTCGGTAGCCCAAATGGACGCCCAGTCGCGGATGAAAGTAGTGTTTGGCCTTAAGGCTGTAGGAATGCGAGAAGAGCTCTGAGGAGTCCTCGTAGTACCTGTAGCTCAGCCTCAGGCTGCTTGCAGCTCCAACAGCCTGATAGACGCTGGCTTCGTATTCGTTGTACTGCAGGATGTCGACATAGTCAGTGTATGCCCCGGCAAGGTGAAGGTGCGTGAGGTCCGGTATTATCGGGAAGGATACGAAGGCCTTTCCCTGCCATGTGCTTATATCGTTAGAATCCAGCTCGCTGCTTGCGTATCCCGAAGCGCCGAGACGCAAGGACGTATTCTTGGGCTGCCAGCTGAAATACTGGTAAACTTGTGAGCGGTGAGCGCCGTCCTCGTCCACGGAAGATCCATACTGCGTGTAGGTGTAAACGTTTGCGAACCATCCGCCGAGCGCCAGGTAGTAGTAATTGCGGTGAGAGTCTTCCTCCTTGTGCAGCAGGTATCGCGGATAAACACTCCACTTCTCGTTCAGTGGTATTCGCATTGTGAGTGACTTCCGGTTTACGCTCAGACCCTGGTCGTTGTTCCACGATGAGTAACCGGATGTGATCTTGAACTTGTCGATGCTTGCAAATGTCAATTGAGCGTCATAGAGCTTTGACGGGAAACGCCCATAGTTCACGTCCTCGGCAAGAAGCGAATTGTCGTCCGAGGTGAATCGGCTCTCTGCGACCAGGCGAACGTAGAAGTCTCGGTCTACGATCACGTTCTCAAGCGCCCTGCCTTCGACGACGACCTCGCTGTCGTCCTGCGCAAGTGATGATGACAGAGGGATTGCAAGTGCAAGTGCTGCGGCAAAGAACTTTGCGGATACGGTCATTGGTAGGCCTTGTGTCGAGTCAGGTGGAAACCGTCCAGGTTTCCGAACGCCCTCCTATCATGTAGGGCAGGGCGGTGGGGGGTCTATGACGGGAGGCTCCACAACGGGCGGCGGCTCTGTGATTACCGGGCCCGGGTCATTTGGCTCTGTCGGTTCGGTTGGATCGGTTGGGGTTTCCGGGGTGGCAGGATTCTGTGCAGCGGGAGTACTGCTTTGGCTTGTCGAAGAAGGTGAGCTCGCGACTTCCTCTGTCTTCGTATCGTTCGAAGTCTCTTCCGCTTTTGACGGCTTTGAAGATGTCGTGTTTTCCTCGGGTTCGGTGACAGTTTTCGCTGATTTGGAAGGAGGAACGCTGTCGGTGTAAGCCAGATCAGTATTTTCCCCGAAGTATATGTCAGAGGCGTATTGGAATTCGTTCCTGAGCTGCATGCGAATCAGTTCGATATTCGATTTCTTATTCGCTTCCTTCTGCTGGGAAGAGGTGAGCTGGCTGTTGCCTAACGCTGTTGTGCAGCATGTCATGGCAACGACTAAAAACATCGGCCCCAACAGGCTTCTTTCGTGCTTCGGAGATGTCTTCATTCGATGACTCCAACGTTTCCAGTCAAAGAATAATATACAATGTCGAGGGGGGTCGTCAATCTGTATTCGCGGCAGGCTGGAGTTTCGGTTCGCCCGCTCGGGCGATGTCCCGGCGACATTTTTGGCGACCGCGGCATTGCCGTCAATATCTCACTTGGAGAGGTGGGTGCGAACCATGTCGTCTACACTGCCTTCCAGCTGCTCCTTAAACGAAACTGACTTGACCGCTCCGATGCCCTTTCTGTCGTAGAGCTGCCGCAGGTACAGGCTCCTCGGTTCTACATGCCTTCCTTTGGATTCCATATGGCCGCTGCCCTTGATGTTTCCCGTGCAGCCGATGCAGTAATTGTTGGCAGTCGGCGGCCTTTGGCAGTCTATGCTTCTGGCCCTGCAGTTCCAGAACACCATGTTGGCGCCTGCCCAGCCGTGGCCTGTTCCTGAGCGCCGCCGGTTTTGGACGTTCAGTGCTCCGCAGGCCACATTGTCATACAGTGTTCCAGTGGCCCAGCGGTGGTGTGGGCCCGAGTCTGAATGGGTGTTGTCCGCCACGCAGTCCAGGAAGACATTTGGTCCCGGCACACGCGCGTGCATGACATAATCATGCCTTCCGCCCCGCGTATAACAGCGCTGGAACAGGCAGAGCTGGCCAGCCAGCGCGAACGAGTAGCGGCGTCCGCCGGTTATCTGTGAAACGGGGTCCAGGCAGGCGCAGTCCTGTACGGTGATCCTCTTTCCTTTCGATGAAATGTTGACGCAGCTGTATCCGAAGTGGACGGCAGTGACATTGCGCACCCAACCGTCCCGGAGGGCGCCGATCTTGATGCCGTCCCATGCGTGTGCCTCGTCCTGGCTCTCTTTTCCCTTTTCGTATTCGCTGACCATTCGAAGGCTTTCGATTCCAACGTTATGGATCCTCCCGTCGGGTTCAGTTCTGCAGATGTACCCGCCGCCGAACTGTTCTTCGATCGCGCAGGTGATGGGAGCGTCGACGGTAACTGAATTTCCCGACGCGGCCGTAACTGTCCGCTCGAAACGCAGTGTGTATCCGTCGGGGCTCCAGTTCTTGACCTTGTCGCTCGGGCCTCGGCTGAGTTTGTCTGTTCCCAGTGCGCTTATCCAGTCGGTGTTGGCGCGGCGTACAACTACTACCTCGTCGCCGGGTTTGAATTTGTTCTGCGCCGCGACACGTAACGTCCTCGCTCCTACCGGCACTCGTTTGTCAGCGATCTCGACTGCGCTGCCCGCGATTTCCCTGCCTGGGCTGCCGGATCCTATTGAGATCAGGGACCTCTTCTTTGTTCCTGTTGCTATGATGACTGTTCCGCCTGCGTTCTGGCCTTCGCCGCGCAGAACTGCTCCGCTCCTTCGGAAGTAGAGAGTTCCTTCTACACGGTAGGTGCCCGCTCTTAAGAGCACGGCCTCAGCGCTGTTGCCCGAGCCAAGTTTGTCAATTGCCTGCTGGATTCTCTCGGTGTCGTCGCCACTAGGCCGGGGGGTAAGGGTTGCCTTTACTTTGGCGAGGGGGATGGGTATGCCGCCGCCCTTGTATCCGCAATCGGAGAAGTCCGGGATTCGGTCACCATTCTCGACGGTCCGGTAATTGAGCTTACCGTTCGCGAGCGTGACGAGCGGTTCGCTGGCATCTGCCGCCAGGGCAAAGATCAAGAGATAAGCCACACTGATAGATCTGAGCATGATCTTATTATAGTGCGTGCGGGCGCTTATTGAAGGCAGAACTGACCGGGCATTGCGGCAGACCGGATTGCGGAGGGTTAAGTTGACAGTATTAGATAAGGATGCTAGTCAATGCGCTATGAACGGTGGAAAGTTCGGCCTGATTTTCGACATGGATGGGGTCATTGCTGACACGGAAGATCTTAATGCCCGGGCATCGATTCGCGTATTTGAAGATCTGTTCAGCCTCAAAGGTGTCCGTCGAGCGGATTTCGAGGCGGGAATCGGCAGGGGTGCAGAGGCCTACATGAAAGCCGCTGGTGATGCTAACGGCCTTGCGATGTCGGAGGACGACGTCGCCAGGGCCGTCCAGGCGAGGCAGGACAACATTCTCTCTATGCTCGAGAGTGATCCGCTGCCGGCCTTTCCCGGAATCCTTGAGCTCATGGATGCAGCGCTGGAGTCGCCGGAATGGGTTGTAGCCATTGCGACCGGCAGCACTGCGGAGAAGACGGACGCGGTCCTCAGATCTGCCCGTGTGCCATATGGCAGGATGGTCGTTATAACCGGGTCGGAGCCTCATGCCCGAAAGCCAGCGCCGGACATGTTTCTAGCGGCGGCGCAGCGGCTTGGCGTGGAGCCGAGTCGATGTGTTGTCATTGAAGATGCCGTAAGCGGGGTCGCAGCGGCCAAAGCTGCTGGAGCGGCTTGTATTGCGGTGACGAACTCTTTTCCTGCTGAGCGTCTCGCTGATGCGGACCTTGTCGTCCACAGCGTCGCTGAAGTGTCGCTTGAGACCCTATGTTCGCTCATTTAAAAAAGTCCCAGCATGGCAGAATCCAGACATAGTTTCCGGAAGGCGGGCCGACCGAGAATCCTGGTCGACATAGCCGGCGAGCAGCAGGCGATCGGGATCCTTGAGATGGCTGGAGAACTTGGATGGGACTTGCTCAACCTGTCACTTACGTTCAGCAGCATACCCGCTGACATTCCCCCGAGTGGTGCGCTGCTTACGCGGCTGCCGACTGACCGGGTGGTAAAGGCACTGCGGACGATGAGATGTCCCGTTGTGAGGCTTGGCACGTTGCGTCATCCGCAGGACGATAAAGTGCCCGCGGTGCTTCCCGACCAGCATGAAGCGGGGCGTATGGCCGCAGACCATTTCGCTGAGCTAGGGTTCAGGCAAGTTGCGCACATTGGAAGTGATCCCTGGTCGATGAACCGCGAATTGCATGAAGGGTTCATCGAGCGCGCCGCTGAGCTTGGACTGGAGCGATTTCTCTATCGCATCGGAAACAGGTCTTTTGACTCGTCGCCAGAAGGGCAGGCATCGAAGTTTGAAACGCTGGCTCCGGAGATAGGCGCCTGGTTGGCCGGCCTGCCAAAGCCGTTGGCTGTACTTGCGCCGAACGACCACCGCGCGGCCCAGCTCATAGTCATTGCTCACCGGCAGGGCTTGAGCGTTCCGGACGAAGTTGCGCTGCTGGGCTACGGCAATGGTTCTACCGTATGTGAAATGTCACCAGTCCCGCTCTCATCGATTGATCCCGCCAGGGACGATATCGGCAGAAGAGCGGCGTACCTGCTCAAGCAGCTGATGGATGGAGGTGATGCTCCGCGTGTGCCTGTTTTTGTGTCTCCTGCTGGAGTAGTGCGGCGACGCAGTACGGAGGTGCTGCCGGTGTCCGACAGCCGCGTAGCCCGGGCCATAAGGTTCCTCTGGGATAATTATGATCAGAACATCTCGGTTGATGACGTCGCTGACGAGGCCGGAATGCCCAGAAGGAGTCTCGAACGGGTTTTCCGACAGCAGGTAGGGCGTGGCGTAAACGCGGAGCTTCGCCGCAAGCGTCTCGAATACTGCTGCCGCCTGCTTCTCACCACGGACCTCTCAGTGACTGAGATCGCGCCGCTATCCGGCTTTGG
>JBFIFS010000155.1:0-5709 GCA_041602695.1 Kiritimatiellia bacterium | reverse complement strand
CCCAGCTGGACCAGACCCATCGCGGAGAGGACATCGGTGAGACGAAAGTTGAAACCAGCGGCGTCGAAACGGTTATCTGCGATCGTCCTTACTCCCTGATTGCGGGCCTTATGGAGGCGTTCAGCCAGGCCCTCATCGTTCGTCGCAGCGAAACCTCCCTCTCCCGTAGTCAGCAGCTTTGCGATAGACATCGAGAACGCGCCGACGTCACCCTGCGTGCCAAGGTATCCTTCAGGCGTGCTGGAGTAGAATGCCTGCGCAGAATCCTCGACGACGAGCAAGTCGTGCCGCTGGGCAACAGCGGTGACTGCCCCCATGTTGCAGGCGATTCCATTCAGATGGACCGGCATGATCGCCTTTGTCCTCTCCGTGACGGCGGCTTCAATTGCGTCGGGATCAATGACAGGGCGATCGGAACAGATATCCACCAGTACAACTTTTGCTCCAACCAACAGGCAGGCATGTGCTGTGGCGATATACGATGCGGCAGGAATAATGACTTCATCGCCATGCCCGACATCGCAAGCCATCAAAGCAACGGCAAGCGCGGCGCTGCCGGAGGAAGTCATAACAACGTGCCCGACTTTCAGGGTTTCCCCAAGGCGTGCTTCGAGCTCAGCACAGACCGGCCCGCACTGGATCCGGTGGTCACGGATAGCATCGGTAATGCCCTTTGCCTCATCATCTCCAACGTCATTCCACCACCACGGGACGGCGGCCCCTTTTGATGTACTATTGCGAGCAGTCATAGATAAGCTATTCTAGCCGCAGGCAGACAACTATCGCAACTGCGTAATACCCCGCACTTAATGACTTTCCCGGCCACGCCGTTATGCTAACATTTTGTCCAGATGCCATGAAGAGCCTCGAAATACCTGGTGATTACAACTACATAGCTGTGTTTCTAACACTCGGATGCAACCTGAGCTGTCCTTTCTGTATCAACGCTTACGGTGGATCGAAGGCTCGCTATTCCCTCATTGACGGCGAACAGTGGGTAGAGGGACTTAACCGCATCGCTTCCAGGCCCGACCTGCCCGTCACGCTGCAGGGCGGCGAGCCAAGCCTGCACCCGGATTTCTTCAGCATCATAAGCGGCCTGCGAGATGACCTTAACGTAGATATCCTCACGAACCTGCAGTTCGACATTGATGCATTCATGTCGACAATACCGAGCGAACGCGTCAGCAGGGACGCGCCTTACGCCTCCATTCGTGTGTCTTATCATCCCGGACAGATGGACATTCATGACGTCGTGGCAAAAGTGGCCCTAATGCTTGAGCATGGGTACTCGGTTGGCGTCTGGGCAGTTGATCATCCGGGAAGCAAAGCGGCCATAGCGGAGGCCCGCCAGATTTGCTCAGAACGCGGCATTGATTTTCGTATTAAGGAATTCCTTGGCGAGCATAACGGCACGCTCAGCGGCTCTTACAGGTATCCAGAAGGCCTTAGTCGCCGCAGGCACGCCACCGTGGAATGCCGGACAACCGAGCTTATCATCGGCCCCGCAGGTGATGTATTCCGCTGCCATGCAGACCTTTACGAGGGCCGTCCGGCGATAGGAAATATTTGCGATGACGGGTTCGACATAGAGCAGGCATTTCGGCCCTGTGATCAGTTCGGCTTCTGCAACCCATGTGATCTTAAAGTAAAGACAGACCGGTTCCAGGAGTTCGGACATACCTCTGTTGAAATTCTAGCTGCCGGTACAGAGGAAGGCTGAGGCGAAGTGAGCGAGCAACAGAGAGTACTGATTATAAAACCGGGCTACTCTGAAACCTTTGTGCCGCATGTGCGTGCGGTCTGCAGCCTTGGCGATGTCCTGCGAACAACGCCGATTCTTCACCTGTTTAGGGATGATCATGTGACGTGGGTAACCGACAAAGCCGCCCTGCCTCTGCTGAAAGGGAACTCACTCATCGACCGACTTGCAACGTTTGATGAGTTTGATGCAGTGGGGATAAAGAACGAGACCTTTGACAAGGTCATCAACCTCGAGAAAGTCCCTGAGATTTGCTCTATGGCAGACGAGGTCGAGACCGGTATACGATACGGCTTCACGCTGGACAGCAAAACTGGAGAGGCGAAGGCGTGCGAAGAGGAATACGAGTCACTTGTCGTGAGGACCCACGACGACGCGCAGCGCCTGAACCAGCCATGGGTGGGCCTGGTATACAGAATGCTGGGCGCAAAATGGCAAGGCGAAAGCTATCTGCTGGGATACCAACCGGAAACAAGTCAAAGCTATGACATTGGATTCAACATCCATGTCGGCACGTTGTGCCCACTGAAAGCGTGGCCGAAAGAATCCTGGAACGACCTGAAATCCTGCGTTTCCGAGAAATACAGCGTCTCGCACCAGCAGTGCCTCCATGATCTTTACGGCTATATAGACTGGATCAATCAGTGCCGTCTGCTCGTTACCAACGATTCGCTTGGGCTCCACCTTGGACTCGCGCTGGGCAAACAGGTACTCGCGCTATTTGGGCCGACCTCGTCCTCTGATCTTGGGCAATGGAAAAACCTCCACATTGTTAACTCCCCCACGCCCTGTTCCTTCCGTCCCTGTTATGCTACTGTGTGCGTCCTCGGAGAGACTTGCATGCATGGCATAAGCCCTGCAGCTGTTGCTCAACAGATAGAGAGGATACTGTCCTGATGTACGACAGCAAGTTTGACAGTCAACGACTGATGCTCCACCCGAGTGAAGTAGCATACTGGCTTGAAAACGGCACATCCAGGGGCCCGCTTTATACTGAGATGGAGCTGTCAACACGGTGTAACGGCCGCTGTGTTTTCTGCGGCGTTGATTACCTCGTCAACAAAACCGCGGTCGATATCGATACGGGAACCGCGAAACGGATTATCGACGAGCTGTATGCCCTCGGAAATCGATCAGTTATGTTTGCCGGACACGGCGAATCGCTTTTGCATGAAGATGCGGTAGACATTGCCAGCTACGCGTCTGAAAGGATGAGCACTTCCGTTACTACAAACGGCTTACCCATCACCGAAGCACGGCTGCCGCTAATTGACAGGCTGAAATGGATCCGCTTTTCAATTAACGGCTATGACGCGGCAAACTACGCAGCGGTACACCGCATCGGCCCAGAGTCCTACGACCAAGTCATGACAAACCTCGAGCAGGCCGTAAAAAGAAAGAACGACCTGGGACTCGATGTGGTTATTGGCGTCCAACTCGTACTGCTGGATGAAAACGCGGCCGGCGTCGTCTCGCTCGCCCGTCAGTTGGCATCGATGAAAGTTGACTATTTTAGCGTCAAACCGTTTTCTCAGCACCCAATGAGCGAATGTCGTCTGTCACCAGACTATCAGAAGCACGCACATCTTCAGGCAGAACTGGAGGAAATCCAGACCGACTCGTTCAGGGTGATATTCCGCGCCCAGGCGATGGGACGATTAAGGAGGGAAAAGCGCTACTCAAACTGCTACGGAACACAGTTCCTCTGCTTTGTCTCCGCCAACGGAGATGTATGGGAGTGCAATGTCTTCGCAGGTGACCCCCGCTTCCTGGTTGGTAACGCTGAGAAAGAGAGCATGAGCGATATATGGAACGGCGCGAGGCGACAGGCGGTCCTAAACTTCATAGACCGTGACCTGAAAGTGACCGAGGAGTGCCGCGATGTCTGCCGTATGGATGAATGCAACTGCTATCTTTCCCGCCTCAAGAACCCCCTGGACCACGACGATTTTATCTGATCAAGCATCTTTTTTTGAACAGAAGGCAACAAAGTTAACTAAGATTATCCGCGACTTGGCCCCTTGGTTTCCTTCGTTACCTTCTGTTAGTATTCTCCCATAGAGGAGCACTGAGACAGGCATGATACTAGAGGCAATTGCTCGCGAAATCCGGAAAGATGTGGTCCGCATGCATCGCAGGGGCTCAAACGTCGGCTCCGCGCTGTCGACCGTCGACATTCTGGTTTCACTCTATTTCGACCGCATGAATATTCCTTCGCCCGACGATCCCACACGTGACCGCTTGATACTCAGCAAAGGACACGCTGCGGCAGCACTCTACGCAACACTTGCACAAAAGGGCTTTATTGACAGGGAGAGCCTGTCGACTTTCCTCTCGGACGGCAGTCCGCTCACCGGCCACCCATGCGCCGAACTTGTCCCGGGAGTGGAAGTGTCTTCCGGGTCCCTGGGGCACGGGCTTGCAATAGCGATCGGCATGGCACTCGCGGCCCAACACGACGGGAAAGAGCACCGTTTCTATGTCCTTATGGGAGACGGCGAACTGCAGGAAGGATCCGTATGGGAGGCAGCAATACAGGCCGCGCGACTGGGCCTCGACTCGATTACGGCAATCATCGATGCCAATGACCTGCAGGGATATGACCGCGTCAGCGAGATCCAGCCGAACGGAACTCACGCCGGACGGTTCGAGTCTTTCGGCTGGGCAGCGGCCGAGGTGGACGGGCACGACCTCAACCAGCTTTCCGAGGCCTTTGCACGCACACCACTGGAACCCGGCAAACCCTCTGTTCTGGTCGCAAAGACGGTCCTCGGCAAAGGGGTTGCAGAAATGGAAGACGACCTAGGATGGCACTACTTCAACGTTTCAGATCAGCAGCTGGATCCATTCCTGAAGGAACTCGATGGAGAATCGCAATGAGGCAAGCGTTTCTACAGGAACTGACTGCAATCATGGAGCGCGACCCATCCGTTTATCTCCTGACCAGCGATACCGGCTTTCACGTCTTTGACGACTTCCAGAAGGCCTTTGGCGAGCGTTTCCTGAACGTCGGCATATCCGAGGCCGCGATGGTTGGCATTGCCGCCGGACTTGCCTCCTCAGGCAAGCGTGTCTTCACTTACGGAATCGCCCCCTTTGTAACGCTGCGCTGCTTTGAGCAGATTCGCGTTGATCTCTGCTACCCTAACCTGCCGGTGACTATTGTGGGCGTTGGCGCAGGGCTTACGTATGGCTCCGCAGGAGTCACTCATCACACAATCGAAGATGTAGCCGTGCTGAGCGCACTTCCCAACATGACCGTTGTATGTCCGGGCGATCCCGCTGAAGCAGGCGCGGCAACACGTGGAGCAGCGCTGCTTGAAGGCCCGTGTTATCTGCGAATTGGCAAGAGCGGTGAGCGACAAGTACATGAGGACAGCGGTCTTCCCGATTTCACAATCGGAAAAGGCATCCGCCTGCGTGAGGGAAAGGACATCGCCCTGGTTGCGACGGGCAGCATGCTGCCAACAGCGATTGAGGCCGCGGACCTTCTCGCGAAAGACGGGGTGAATCCGGAAGTGATCAGTATGCATACGGTCAAACCTCTGGACGAGGAACTCGTTAAGGACGTTGCGACCCGGTGCGCAACGATTGCTACCCTTGAGGAACATGTCGCCAGGGGCGGCCTGGCAAGCGCGGTTACGGACTGCATCGTGCTTGCCGGCCTGAACACAAAGACGCTGCGCTTTGCCCTGCCCGATACCTTTGCGTCAGAAGCAGGCAGCCAGGAATACCTGAGAGTAAAGCACGGATTGAGGGCCGCTGATATCGCGGGAAGGATCCTGAGTAATGGCTAACGTCTATTCAAGCGCGAAGATATTTCATTTTCCCGAGCGACTGCAGCAGATAGCCGCGGGCGATGCTCCCCCGCCCATTCACATCAGGCTCAAGCCAACCAATAGGTGCAACCACCGATGCGGTTACTGCTGCTACCGCAACCCGGACCT
>JBFIFS010000154.1:0-5719 GCA_041602695.1 Kiritimatiellia bacterium | reverse complement strand
GTCCAGCACTCCTGTGTGGTGCACCAGCGGCCCGTGGGCCAGGTCAACAAAGCCTTCGCACCAGTGCAGGACAATATGCGGCGGATTACGGTGGCTCAGCAGGGCCAGCGTGTCCGCCTGTCCGGATTTCTCAAAAGCGTCTGAAGCATCGGCATACGCCACTTTGCGCCGCTCGATGGGCAGGGCCATCCCGACGATCTCCTTCATTCGATCGGAGATCTTTTCTATCTGCTCAGCGGACGCTCCTTCGTCATCCGGCTGTTCGTGGAAGGTGCAGTAGAGGCCGAGTCCAAACGAATGTTCAACGGAGAAATCCGCCTTAGGGTAGAGGTCGTGCACCGCCTTGCCGAGCAGGTAGCAAAGTGAATGGCGGTATACCCGCCATCCATGCGGCTCGGCCATTGTAAGGAACTGTATGTGGCAGTCCACATTTATGGGATAGGAGAGAGAGGCGATGTCATTGTCGACGACCGCCGCGATGATCGGCAGGCCGTCATCCAGGCGGCCCGATTCGGGCAGCAGGTCGGAAACCGGCGAGCCTGCTTCTATCTTTGTCTGCTTTCCGTCGATTGTAACAGTGATGCTCATCTAAATAGATACAGCAGGAACAGCGCCTGGAACTGCGGGCACCGGCAGGGCGGCATCAGCCATCCCAGTGGGCCCACTTGTCAGCTTCGTCTTCCTTCCTCTTTGCCGCCATCTCGCTGGCCAGCGGGATGGTCCCGGCCTCGAGGCGCTTGATGTGGTCCTTTGTGAGGTCAACGAGTCGCTGGGCTATGTATTTGAATTCGGGAGCGTCTGATTCCACTGTCTTGTAAAACTCGCATTCGGCCATGTAGCTTTCGGTGCGCAGCGCCATTATCATGGCGTCACTGAACGAAATGCCGTCGCGCCGCGCCTTTGCCTCGGCGTTGCGCAGCATGTCGATCTCATGCTTGATCTCCGTCACGCCGAACTGGCCCATGTGCTGGAATGTAGCGCCTTTGTCCAGCATGTCCTCGAGGCTGTGAAGCATCTTGGCGTGCGTCATCTCGTCCGCCGCCAGCTCGCTCCAAAGATCTGCCGATTCCGGGAGCAGTTCCGCGTAGGTGTTGTAAAGGGCCCCGGCGCACTCCTCCATGCTGATGAGTGCGGCGAGAATGGCCGCCTGTGCGACCTTCACTGCCTTGGACGGGTCTTCGGGCGTGTTGATCGGCGCGTTGATCCATTTCTCTTCCGGTATGGGCTTGTTCCTGTGTTTGCCGAAGATCTTCCATCTCAGCCGGCCGGCCTCCTTGCGTGCGCGGCGCAGGTGGAGGATGGACGATTTCTCCAGCTGGATCAGCACCTGCCGTATGCTTTGTTGATCGTCATCCATGATGTCGAAGAAGCGGTGTTCGACCATTCCCTGTTCTATCTGGATGCACATGGCAAGAGAGTCGTTTATGGAAACTCCGCCCCGCTGTACGCGCTCCTTGCGGGCGCACAGCCACGCGATGGAATCCTTGACCTGCGACTGAGTAAAGGCCGGGCGTTTGAAGGAGAAATCGGAATTACGGATGTCACCTTCCAGTGCCTTCACGAGGCGGAAGTGCTGCTCTTCCTCCCGCGCGAGCTGCAGCCAGAACGCCTTCATCCGGGGATAAGCAATCGCGAAGGTCTCGTAGAGGCATTTGACCATAGCCTCGTGCTCGCCGATCAGCGCGATATAAGTTCCGCCAAGCAGTGCGCCGCGCCGCAGCTTGGAAATTCCTAAGGTATGTTTTGGGTGTTCCATTTTTTGTGGCGCATATAATAGCCATTGATCGGCGCGTTTTGCAAGCAGAGAGGAGTTCCGGTCTTGCTAGTCCGGGCGTTCATGGGGTATTCTGCCGTACTTCGAGGAGGCATATGTATGTCAGACAGGATCACGATAGGTGTAAGTCATTGCCTGCTGGGCGAACGCGTAAGGTATGACGGACAGCATAAGAGGGACTCGTTCGTTGTCGACACGCTCGGCAAGTACGTCGAATTTGTGCCGGTCTGCCCTGAAGTGGAGTGCGGCCTGCCCGTGCCGCGCGAAGCCATGCGGCTTGTAGGCACCGTGGAGGAGCCCCGCCTCATGACGCAGCGGACGGGCATAGACCACACCGACAGGATGCTCAACTGGGCCCGGACCCGTCTCGACGGGCTTGCCGACGAGGGGCTCTGCGGATTCATTTTCAAGGCAAAATCGCCCAGCAGCGGCATGGAGCGCGTCAAAGTCTATAACGGGCATGGCGGAATGTCGGGCCGGGCGCCGGGCCTTTTCGCGAGGGAATTCATGGCCAGGTTCCCCCTGCTGCCCGTCGAAGAGGAAGGGCGGCTCTGTGATCCCGGGCTCCGCGAGAACTTCATCGAGCGGATATTTGCGCTCAAGCGTTACAGGGACGCGGTCCAGGACGGCGTATCGCGCAAGGCCCTCATGGACTATCACGCCTCGCACAAGCTCCTGATCATGTCGCACAACGCAAAAGCAGTATCTGAAATGGGCCGTATGATAGCCGGCGGGAAGGGAAAGATCACAAAGGGCGAGGTCGCGGCCTACGAGGAGAAGCTCCTTGAGGTACTCAAGATCAAGACAACAGTGCCGCGGCACGTGAACGTGCTTCAGCATATGATCGGCTATTTCACGAAGCAGCTCGACGGCGGCGAGAAGAAAGAGCTGCTCGAGATTATTGAGGAGTTTCGCATGGGTTATGTTCCTCTCATAGTGCCGCTGGTCCTGGTCCAGCATTATGTGAGGAAGTATGAGGTCGCGTATCTCGCGGATCAGTGTTACCTGCATCCGCACCCGATGGAGATGAAGCTCAGGAATCACGCTTAAAACGAGGCAGCTAATGAAAGTGGTAATACTGGACAGTTATACGACAAACCCGGGCGACCTGAGCTGGGACGACCTCGAGGACATATGCGACCTCGAAATCCATGAATACACTCCGACTGAAAAGACCATAGAAAGGGCCATGAATGCCGAGGCGGTCCTTACCAATAAGACCGTGCTGGACCGTTTTGTCATAGCGGGGCTCCCGAAGCTGAAATACGTCGGCCTCCTTTCGACAGGCTGCAACGTGGTCGACCTCGACGCCGCGGCCGACCGCGGGATTGTTGTCACCAATGTGCCGGCTTACAGCACGATGTCTGTGGCACAGCTCGTTTTCGCGCACCTTCTGCAGTTCGCCAACAGGATCGACGTCCATGCCGAGTCCGTGCAGTCCGGCGAATGGTGCCAGAGCAGGGACTTCTGCTACTGGAAGGCGCCGATAACGGAGCTCGCGGGCCTGACGATGGGGATCATCGGCTGCGGCGCCATCGGACAGAGCGTGGCGCGGCTGGCCGCGGCCTTCGGAATGAAGGTCATCGCCCACACCCGGACGCCTGACCCGGACTGCAGGGAGGTGGAGTATGTCGGCCTGGATGAAGCCTTTAAACGCAGCGATGTGCTCAGCCTGCACTGTCCGCTCAACGAGACAACGCAGAACATGGCGAACCGGGAGCGCCTCGGCATGATGAAGCCCACGGCGTTCCTTATCAATACCAGCCGGGGCGGCCTGGTGGATGAGCAGGCGCTCGCTGACGCGCTGGATATGGGCCGGCTCGCCGGCGCGGGCCTGGACGTTCTTTCGACGGAGCCGCCGTCGCCTGAGAACCCGCTGCTGACCGCGAAGAACTGCTGGATATCCCCGCATATAGGCTGGGCAAGCCGGTCCGCCAGGGAGCGGCTGGTCACACAGGTGATTGGGAATTTCAAAGCATTCAGGGCGGGCAAACCTGTTAATGTCGTCAGCAGCGTCTCCGACTGCTCAGACCACCAGGAGCAGTAGCGCGCGAAGAAGGCGCGTCTTCAAACTTTGAACTTCAAACTTTGAATCCCGCGTCTTAAACTCCGTCTTTGAACTGTAAACTTTCGCACGGAGGCGAACCATAATGAGCGATAAGAAGCATCCGGAATACCAGTACCTGGACCTGCTGAAGGACATAGTGGAAAACGGATCCAAGAAAGAGGTCTTCCTGACGGACGAGGTGAAGCAGCAGTATGTGGACAAAGGCGAAGAGCTGCCTTTCATAAAGTCGGTGTTCGGGCGGCAGATCCGGTTCGACATGGCGGAAGGCTTCCCGCTGCTTACCACCAAGAAGACCTTTATGCGCGGCATCATCGTCGAGCTGCTCTGGTTCCTGAAGGGTGATTCGAACGTCAAGTACCTCGTCGACAACAACGTCCACATCTGGGACGAATGGGCCTGGAAGCGCTACCACAAGCTTTGCGCCGAACACGGACTGCCGGACATGGCGCAGGAAGATTTCATCGCCAAGATCAAGGCGGAGCCTGCCGACAGCGATTTCGTAAAGGAATGGGGCGAGCTTATAACTATATACGGCAGGATGTGGCGACGCTGGCCGGCAAGCGACGGGCGGGAAATCGACCAGCTTGGCTGGGTAATAGACGGTTTGAGGAGCAAGCCGTTCCGGAAATCATATGTTGTTTCGGCCTGGAACCCCGACTTCATCTACGCGATGGCTTCGGAGAAGAACTCGAACGAAGTGCCTCCTTTCTGCCATACGATGTACCAGTTCTCCGTAACGCACGGGAACAGGCTCAACCTCGGCCTCTACCAGCGCAGCGCGGACGTGTTCCTGGGCGTTCCGTTCAATATTGCGAGCTACGCGCTGCTTCTGCTTATGGTCGCGCAGGTGACGGGCCTTGAAGCGGGCGAGTTCGTCCACACTTTTGGCGATGTCCACGCCTATTCAAACCATTTCGCCCAGATCGACGAGCAGTTATCCCGTGAGCCGCGCACCTGGCCCACGATGAAGGTTAATCCTGAAGTAAAAGAGATTAATGACTTCAAGCAGGAAGACTTCACGCTTGAAGGCTATGACCCGCACGGCGCGATAAAGGCGCCGATCACGAACGTTGGCGGCTTCTGATGGAACTCACCCTGATATGTGCCGTAGGACGCAACCGCGAGATCGGCCGCGACGGCGGCCTTATTTGGCGCATATCCGATGACCTCAAGCGGTTCAAGCGGACAACCATGGGCCATCCGGTGGTGATGGGACGCAAGACCTACGAGTCCATCGGGTTTGCCCTGCCCGGGCGGACCAATATCATAGTCACAAGGCAGCCCGGCTATTCAGCAGAAGGCTGCGAAACGGCCGGCAGCATCGAAGCCGCCCTTGAAGCTGCGGCAAAAAGCGAGGGCGGCGATGAAATCTTCATCATCGGCGGCGGACAGCTCTATTCCGAACTCATAGGCAGGGCGCGCAAGCTCGCGCTGACCGTTATAGAAGATGAAGCCGACGACGCGGACACCTGGTTTCCGGAATATGCTGACGACTTCGAAGTCACACATGAAGAAGGGCCGTTCGACCAGGACGGCCTCGCCTACCGCTTTGTTGATCTCCTGCGCCGCTGAGCGCGTTTCCGGCCCGAAACGTCCGCAATAATGTCCATTCACAAGACTTGCACTACCACGCTGTGGTATGAGACAATTACGTATATTAGCAGCTATTTGTATAAAGAAAGGCAGTAAGTATGTTCAAGCGGGCAATGCTGAAGTGGGTCCTGGGCGCGGCGTGCGTCGCGTTTCTTGTGACGGGCTGCGAATCCGGGGACGGCGATGACTCGCTGTCGGACACCGGATCAGGTTCGGCAACGGTCAGCGGCGTGCTGGATTCGATAAGCGGTGATTATGTTCCCGCCGCCGTGCAGGGCATAACG
>JBFIFS010000153.1:0-5731 GCA_041602695.1 Kiritimatiellia bacterium | reverse complement strand
TTCATGGAGTTTACTGCCGACATTTTCAGGATCCCTTATTCCGAGCTGGTGACAAGGCGACAGGAGCTTTTCACCACATTCGGGGTACATGACTTCAAGTCGGCCCTCATCCGCGACATTTCGCACGGCATGCGGCAGCGCCTCATCTACGCCGCAACATTCCTGCACCAGCCGGAAGTGCTTTTCATCGATGAGCCCCTTATCGGACTCGACCCATATACCATCAGGCTGATCAAAGACTTCCTCAAGCAGAAGGCCCGGGAGGGCATGACAATATTCCTTACTACGCATATTCTAGCCCTGGCGGAGGATATCGGCGACCGCATCGGCATTATCAACAAGGGAAAAGTAATCGCACTCGGGACGCTGGAGGAAATCCAGTCAGAATTCGAAATCACCGGTGACCTGGAGAGCGTATTCCTGGGCCTGACAGCAGCAGAGGATGTAATACACAGGAAATGAACTCTCAGGCTCTATTCAAGAGGTATCGGTTCCATACGGCCAATACACGCCAGATACTGAAACGGCAGTCGCTCTTCAAGGTCCTTTTCATACTCACCTTCGCCTTTGGACTGGAATACGGCATGTATCGCCTGTTTCTCTCCGGCTTCGAATTCCTCAACCAGCTCGGCGGAATCGGACTTATGATAATTGACCGTTTGTTCGCCATGTTCTTCTTCGGTCTCTTCGCCATGCTTGTAGCATCCAGCATCGTCACGTCATACGCCACTTTCTTCCGCTCGGACGACATGCGCTTCCTCCTTGTGCGCCCCTTCTCCCCTTCAGACCTGACGACTTACAAGTACTTCGAATCCACCTTGTGGTCATCCTGGGCATTCATGTTTACCATCCTCCCGTTCATAGGTGCTTACGCCGTCCACGAACAGCTCCCCTTTTCCTTCCTTCTTTCAACAATCCTCTTCTCCCTGCCGTTTCTCTTCCTTTCATGCGCGCTCGGCAACCTTGCGCTACTGCTGGTGGTCCGGATACTCCTGGCTTTCAGGGCTTTCAAGTATGTTCTGGTCGCCATGGCGATCAGCGCCGTAGTCGGATTGTGGGTGTACTCAAATCAGGTTTACGAGCCAAACGCCGATGTTCAGCTCAGCCTGGCGAGGCTTGTTCCCGGCATGGCCCTGGCATCCAACCCTTTTCTGCCAAGCTACTGGACAGCGGAAGGAATCCTGGCCGCGGCAGAAAGCAGTTCCGGACGGGCAGGGATGTTCCTGCTCCTGACCGCCTCAAGCGCGCTGGTGCTCGTTTTTCTGCTCCAGTATTGCGGCAATCACTTCTTTATAGCCTCATGGATGTATTCGAACGAGTCAGCGTCGCCGCGGAAGGCCAGAAAGGTGCTCCTGCGCCCGCTGCACAGGCTCCTCTCCTTCCTGCCCGGAGACGTACGGGGTGTTTTCATGAAGGACTCCAGGACGTTCCTGAGGGACGCCGCGCAGTGGTCACAGGTCCTCATCTTCTTCGGTATGCTGGCCCTCTATTTCTCGAACCTGCGCCAGTTTCATTACCACATGCTTCCAGACAGCTGGCGCAATACCATCGCCTTCCTCAATGTCTTCAGCGTTTCAGCTGTTATGACTTCTATAGGATCCCGATTCATCTACCCTCAGCTCTCCCTGGAAGGCCAGTCTTTCTGGGTACTGGGCCTGGCGCCAACAACTATGGTGCGCATCCTCATGACAAAGCTCCTGACATCTATCCTGTTCATGACACTCATCAGCGTATGGCTGATGACGCTTTCGTGCAATATGCTCGGCGTAAACACTGTCACCCGGTTTGTGGCCTATTCCCTGGCAGTTGCCATCTCTTTTGCCGTTTGCGGTCTTTCCACCGGCCTGGGAGCTACATTCATAGATCTCAGCCAGCGCAACCCATCAGCTATAGTCTCCGGTTTCGGAGGCACATTGAACCTTGTGCTTTCGCTGGGATTCCTGCTACTCGCTATCTTTCCGTACAGCATGGCTTTTCATTACAGGCTGACCGGCAAGATATCCACCGCCGTATTTCACAGGGCTGTGACTGGCTGCTCCTTCCTGCTGCTGGCGCTGACCGCTGCAGCGACAGTAATACCGGTCTGGCTCGGAGCGAAAACCCTGACCCGGCGCAATTTCTGAAAAGCCGGTTTTGTTCGTGCAATTTGCGCCCGAGCATTTATATCCTGATATATGTCATTTCGCACAGGGATTGAGAACCTGCTCGGCCGACACTCCGGCTGGCTCAGAGATCAAAGACTAGCGCTTGCATCTCATGCGGCAGCAGTGGACCGGACCGGCCGGCATTCCGCTGACATGCTTCTTGAACACGGAGCACAACTGGTTTCCCTCTTCGGGCCGGAGCATGGATTTGACGGTGCCGCGGGCGCCGGCGCACGCGTCGATCACACCAGGCACGCCAAGTACAGGATCCCGGTACACTCGCTGTACGGGGCCGCACGAAAGCCGACACCCGAAATGCTGCAGGGCGTGGACGTGATAATAGTCGACTTCCAGAATATCCCCGCCCGCTGCTATACATACCTGGCTACAATGATTAACATCATGAGCGCGGCCGAGGAGCACGGCGTCCAGGTCATTGTTGCCGACCGCCCGGTGCCGCTACCCAACTCAGTTGACGGCCCACTGCTTACGAAACCTTTCGAGTCCTTTATAGCACCAGCGCGGCTCCCGATGGCTTACGGCATGACCACAGGCGAAACGGCCCGATGGATCGAACGATACATGGGTATCACCCCCCCACTGATGGTCGCCCGAATGACAGGTTATCGGCGTGAGGAATACCCACAGGACGACTGACCAGGATGGGTCAACCCCTCCCCGGCGATAACATCATGGGAATCTGCGCTCTGCTACCTTTCTACCGTTGCCTGCGAGGCCTTGCCTGTCCTCGATGCTCTCCGCGGCAGCTCCATATCGTTTCAAGCCTTCAGCACACGTTGGCTGGCCCCTGCCCGGGTGGCGGCGCTGCTGAACAGCTGGATGCTGCCAGGGGTCCTGTTCCACCCGATAGATGAAAGCAAGACGGTCCTCCTTGAGGTCACTTCTCCCCGCTCGTTCAAACCCGTCACAACGGGCGCGGCCATCCTTGCCGCTCTCAGCAGAGAGCACGGCGAGGCGAGGCTTTGGAACTGCAGGAAAGCAAGGCCTGAATTCTTCGACAAGCTCTTCGGCGGGCCGGCGACAAGACTCGCGCTCCAAAAGGACACCGGCATAGAGCAGCTGGCGTCCCGCTGGCGGAAGGCGCGACAGCCCTTCATGCGCCAGCGCCGAAATGTCCTGCTGTATCGTAAGGGAAAGTCCTCATGACATTACCATCAAAAGCCATCATTCTTGCGGCAGGTCTCGGCGAGCGCATGCGGCCCCTTTCAACCAGTGTCCCAAAGGCGATGATGCCTTTCGCCGGTAAACCCATTATCGATCACACTGTCAAATGCCTTATGGACTGGGGCGTGAAAGATATACTGATCAACCTGCACCACGCCCCGTCTCCCCTCGTCGAGTATGTTCGAAACGGCAGCTTTCCGGAATCATGTATTGCCTTTTCTTTCGAGCCCGAAATACGCGGAACGGGGGGCGCGATTCGGCAGGCGTCATGGTTTATCGGAAAGGATCCGTTCTGGATCATTAACTCGGATATCGTTTTCGAACTGGACCCGGAGGTGCTGGCGGGCGAATTCGCCAGAAGAAGGGCCCTCGCCTGCCTTTGGGTCACCTCCCGTGCCGGACCAAGGACAGTCGACGTCCGAAATCATAAGATCGAGTCTTTTTCATCGGCCAAACCAGGCACTGAATTCACCGCCACCTTCTGCGGACTGCATCTGGTCTCACCGGGAATCATGGAGTTCATCCCAAACGACACCTTCAGCTCAGTAATCTCGGCATATGCCGCTGCGATCAAGGACGGGCGCAGGGTACTGGCTGTTGAGGATCCGGGCTCCTATTGGGCGGACATCGGGAGTCCTGAAAAGCTGATCGCCTGCCACAAGGAGCTCGCGTCAGCCCGGCGCCCGAAATCCAAGGTTGCGGCGAGACTGAAGAGCCACCTGCGGAAATCAAAGCAATTAATGGAAGCGCAGGGCGTGTCCGTTTCCGGCATGGTATCAGCCGCCGCGGACGCGGTCGTCTCGCGCTCCGCTAAGCTCGAAAACTCTATCATCTGCAGCGGCGTTCGGATCGGACCCCACTCATCTGTTAAAAACTGCATAGTCGCGGATCATGTAAACGCGAGCGGGAAACTCCAGCGTGCCGTGGTAAATCTCGGTTCAGCATTCGACACCGCGGACCGGGCTGTACTCGAATCGCAGGCATGGCTCGGCAGCGGAGCCGTCGTTGAAGCACTGCCGCCGCGCGGCTCCAACCGGCAGCTGTTCCGACTCCACGGCACTAAGACGCCTTCACTGGTCATCAAATACGACGATGACGCACGGCCGGAAAATGCAAAATTTGCTCAGAACCTTCAGTTCCTCAGCTCTCTCGGGCTGCCTGTTCCCGCCCTTCTTCTGGACCGGCCCTCCCGCAACATGTGCGTTGTTGAGGATCTTGGCGACGTATCCCTGCAGGATGCCACCAGGCAGATGCCCGCCCATCTGCGAAACGAACTCTACCGTCAGATCATACGTTACACCGCTGTGCTGCACTCGAAGGGGGCCCAGCTTGCGCAGGAGAGTCGCCTTAAACTTGAGCCGCCATTTACACCTGGGCTCTACGCGTGGGAGCGGGAGCTCTTCGCGGAACATTACCTCAAAAACACATTACGCCTCAGCAAAAAGAGGACTGCAGAGATCGAGAAGGAACTGCGCTCCATTCCGGCAGCACTCGGCAGGGAGCGCGTTCTAATCCATCGCGACCTGCAGTCATCCAATATCATGCTCAAGGCCGGCCGGCCCGTTCTCATCGATTTCCAGGGGATGCGCCTTGGCCCAAGGCATTACGACCTCGCTTCACTTCTTCTTGATCCTTACGTCTCCCTTGACATCGAAACCCGAAAGATGCTCACGCGGGAGTACTCCAAGCTGGCAGGGCTCAGGTCAGACGAAACTGAGCGAATGACCTATATGGCGGGCATTCAACGCCTTGCCCAGGCACTGGGGGCGTTCGGACGACTCAGGAAAGTCGAGGGAATGGGCCACTTTGCCGAACATATGCGGCCGGCATTGATACTGATGAACGACTGCATGGCGTATACACCTCAACTCCCTGCTCTCGCGCAGCTCATCAATGCACAGCTGAGCTAGACGTCAGCGGCATGGTGCCGCGGGCTTGGTCCTCCCCATCTGTTGCAACTCTTTAACTATTGACTGTTTACGTCAATTAACGCATCTTAAATGCCCAGTATGTAAGGGAAACTGCCTTTTTTGGGGCTCTTTTCCCAGTTAAGGAGGACAACCCGATGAAAACGGGAGCAGAATGTATAGTTGAAAGCCTGAAGAAGGCCGGCGTGGACACCATTTTCGGGCTGCCCGGCGGTCAGGTGCTTCATATCTTTTCAGAATTGTACGACGCCCCTTTCCAATTCATCCTTGCTCGCCATGAGCAGGGAGCCACCCACATGGCTGACGGCTATGCCCGGGCCACGGGAAAGCCTGGGTTCTGTATCGTTACTTCCGGTCCCGGAGCAACCAACACGGTGACCGGCCTCGCAACTGCAAATATGGACGGAGTACCCATGGTATGCATGTCCGGGCAGGTTCCCTCATCAATGATAGGCAACGACGCCTTTCAGGAGG
>JBFIFS010000152.1:0-5742 GCA_041602695.1 Kiritimatiellia bacterium | reverse complement strand
TGTCGAGGCGAGTAAGGATGTTGGGGACCAGCTTGAGGCGGTGAGGCGAAACGGCATTACTCATATTGAGTTGAGAAATGTGGACGGCAAGGCACTGCATGAGCAGGAATTAGTTTCGATTCGCGAGATCAAGAAACGCGCTGATGATGCCGGCATCCTTTTCTCCGCCGCGGGCTCAGGACTGGGGAAGGCTGGACTGGATGAGATTGAAGCGCAGGTCGAGCAGTGCCGCCATCTTGTAGAAGTCGCCAACATTCTCGGGACTCCGTACATCCGCATGTTCTCCTTCCGTATTCCGAAAGATAAGACACGAGAGGAATGTCGCCAGCAGGTCATAGACAACATCGGCAAGCTCATCGATGTGGTAAAAGGCACAGGCGTCATGCTGGCGCACGAGAATGAGAAGCATATCTACGGCGAAACGGCAGAGTGCTGTCTTGATCTCTATAAGACTTTTTATCCGACCGGTGCGTTTAAAGGAGTTTTTGATTTCGCCAACTTCATCCAGGCCGGCCAGAAACCCTTGGAAGACTGCTGGCCTCTGCTGAAAGAATTTACGGAATACTTTCATATAAAGGACGCCCAGATTGCTGACGGAAAAGTCGTTCCTCCCGGACAGGGTGATGGAGGTCTGAAGGAGATACTCGGAGAGGCGATCAGTAACGGGTTTAGATCCTTTCTGACACTTGAGCCCCATCTCTGGCCGAAGTATTACGGCGATGATGCTGACGCCCGTTTTGATATAGCAGCCATGGCACTGAAGGATTTGCTGGGGGAGATGTAAGTGATAGGGCAGGACGAAATGGATGGCTGAATGAAGACATTGAGCGCTGTCATGATGATGTCTATGGCTGTGTCGGTATTCGGAGGGGAGAAGGTGAAGATTGGTCTGATTGGAGATTCCACCGTGGCGGTACAGTCTGGTTGGGGGCCGGCCTTCGCCGGTAAATTCAATCAGAAGGCACAGGTACTCAACTACGCAAGGAACGGCGCGACACTCGAAAGCCTGTCCAAGAATCTCGAGACACTTGTCAGCCTGAAGCCTGATTATGTCCTGATTCAGTTCGGGCACAATGATCAGAAGAAGTATGATCCGAAAGTTTACAGCGAAAAGCTCAAGTCCTACGTGGAGCAGATCAGAAAGGCCGGCGGCAGGCCGATTATATTCAGCTCAGTCGTTCGGCGCTCTTTTGGTGAGGACGGCAAGATCATTTCCAACATGGTCATGAATGATCAGTACTCCTACAAAGCCACACTGGATGCCTACGCCGAAGCGGCTCGATCCGTTGCTGCTGAGACAATAGTGCCTTTCATAGACCTTTACTCCCTAAGTGAAGCCCACCACAACAGAATCGGAAGAGAGGCCAGCATGGCCTACAACTTCAAGGAAGGCGACAGGACTCATTTCAACAGGAAAGGGGGCGAAGCCATTGCCGCCCTGATTGTGCCTGAACTAATCAAAGTTGCGCCTGCTCTAAGAGGATGCTTGAAAGCTGACGATCCGGGCGAAGCAGCTTTCAGCAGAGCTGACGCCGCTGGTCCTTGGCATGAGGCGTTTTTGGATTCCTGTACCAACGACTGGACAAAGAAGTGGTTTCTTGACGGAGAAGTGGGTACGGTCACAAACGGCCAGGAAGGCATGACGTTGACGGCCGGTCCTGAATTCAAGAACGACGCCCACCACATGGTGCTCTGGACCAAAGAGAGCTTCGAGGGCGACCTGAAGATCGAGTATGACTACACGCGGCTTGATAATGAGAAGCAGTGCGTAACCATACTTTACATTCAGGCCACGGGCAGCGGAAAGCCCCCTTACTCAACGGATATTGCCGAGTGGAGTGAGCTGCGGAAAGTCCCGTCAATGAAGGCGTACTACAATAACATGAATACCTACCATATAAGTTACGCCGCTTTTCCCAATAGCGGGAACGATCGTACCCAATACATTCGCGGGCGAAGGTATATCCCGAACAGCAAAGGCCTGAAGAACACCGATCTTACGCCTGACTACTATCCAGAGGGCCTCTTCAAGACAGGAGAGAAGCACCACATTACGGTTATCAAGAGGGGGCATGACCTCTACATGAAAGTCGAGAATTCAAAGCAGGTAAACTATTTTCACATGTCCAATCCCGCTGCGCCGCCGGTGACAGAGGGCCGCATAGGCCTGCGGCATATGTATACTAGGTCCGCCCTTTACGCCAACGTGAAGGTCAGTGTTATTGAGGGCATGTAGCGTGTAGACGGGAAGAACCCGTTTCTCCCTGTAAAGGGGCGTCTCTTGGACCCCTTGTCGGGGCGCCCGAAGGTCACTATTCTTTGGTTAGTCTTGTAGTTATAAAAAAGGGAGATTCTAATGAAATGTAAGATTACAGAGTTCAGTTACCTGATTCTGATTGCTGTGCTCGCCGGTGCTTCGAGCGCGGTGGCGGCCAGGAAGGCGCCTGAGCCTGAGCCTGTTCCCCTGACAGAGAAGGGCCTTAAGCTTGAAGCAAAGTACGCCGGTCAGATGAAGATCCTTCAGGTGCAGATAAAGCAGGCCCTGCCGCGAATCGATGAGGCAAAGGCAGGCGAATTCCTGAAAGCTTACCAGGCAGAAGCCGAGGCCGAGGCCGCCGAGCTGAACGGGCTCAGGGGCGCGAATAAGAAGAAAGAGGGCGATCCGGCGATTGAGGCTTTCAAGAAAGCCCAGGAAGCCTTGGCTCTTGCGGCGACGAACGCTATAGCACCGAGCAAGGCGATAATGGCTGACCTCAAGGAATTCCTTGAAAGTGATAAGCTTGATGGAGTCCTGGCCAGGTACTTCATAATCTCGCACGCGACACCGCGCGGACTTGCGGAATACGCGCAGCAGGGGAAGGACGAGGAGAAGCGTCTGGAAAGATTGTTTAAGGACGAAGGCCTGATGTTCCAGATGGCGGTGGCTGACGGAGCGCGCGGCGGCAAATACGGCAAGGCGATGGAGGTGTACGAAGCGATCCTGGAGGCGAGCAGCAAGATCAAGGACGATGGAGTCCTTCAAAGGCTTGCGCTCGGTACCGCGCTCGAACATGCGATGCCTGTAGGGCAGAGGCCGCCGGAGGCGCAGGCTGACGCTTCGAAGACTGTGGACCCCGTGAAACGTTATCTTCATTTCGAAGAGGCATATCTTGCCGGTGAGCTGGATCCCGGGTTCAAGGACATGACTGTCTGGGATTACAGAATGGTCGGTAACGGTGATGAAACTGAAGAGGTACTTGCCTGGGGAAGGAAGATGCTCAGGAACTATCGGCCCGACCATATTTCAACATCTGATGACAAGTGGCGTTACGTCAAGGCAGTGAAGACGGACGTAAGGTACGGGTCGCAGTACAACAAGTTCGACAAGCCGGAGCTTCAGTTCTTTCAGAACATCCTCGCTAACGGCGGTATCTGCGGTCGCCGCGCGTTTTTTGGCCGCTTCATTCTCCGCGCCTTCGGCGTGCCGACTACGAGGAGGCCTCAGCGCGGGCACGCCGCCCTTGCTCACTGGACTCCTGATGGATGGGTTGTCTGTCTCGGTGCCGGTTGGCCGTGGGGCTGGACTGATTATGGCGAAGGCGTTGACTTTGATGCGCACAGTCGGGGAAGGCTGACGGGCAAACCATTCGAACAGGTGCGCCGCGCCCAGATAATCGGCAGTGCCCTTGGCGAAGAATACAGGTTCGGTTTCCATGAGGGGCCGTCAGGCTTGTGGAACGGTGTTGCTCTTTATACACAGAGGCGTATAGCGGACGAAGCCGAGAAGGTAGCCCTTGCTGCGGTCGGGACTGACATCGGAGAAGCCAACGAGTCTAAAGTGAAGGATGTCGTGGAGGAAGTCCTTATCACCGAAGAAGACAAAGCCGTTCTCGTCGATAAGGACGGTGCCATAACTCTGCCGGCAGTTGCCTGCACATTCGGCACTAACAGTCCCGGCAAGGTGCTCTTCATGGAGAGCAGCCTGGGCGGAAAGCAGATGCACTACAGCCGCAACGGCAAGGCGCTGGACTTCGAATACACTTTTGAGGCGCCTAAAGCAGGCAAGTATGCGCTGACGGCCCGTGTTGTTACGCCAAGCCCAGACCAGAATATTCTGATTAAGGTAAATGGCGCTGAAGAACCTGTTGAGTTGACGCTGCCATACACTATTGGCATGTGGCGGGAGTCGGGTCCGGTCATGGTGACGCTCAAGAAGGGCGAGAACGTATTCACGTGCTCGCGCGGGGGCGACAACATCCGTGGACTGACGGTAAAGGACTTTACGTTAAAACCGTCCAAAAACTGAACGGCTAGGCCGGGTCTCTTTATATCGAAGAGCAAAGGCCCAGGAACCTCGCGTGGATCCTGGGCCTTTATTTGTTTCGTAGGGGGTGGGGTCCATCCCCTGGCTAATATTTCTTTGCTGCCTATTCGACCTTGTGCAGGTGGACGTCCTGCTGCGGGAACGGTATGGCGATGCCTTCTTCATCGAAACGCTTCTTTATGGTTTCCTGAAGCGCAAAGAACACGGGCCAGTATTCGGCCGTCTTCACCCAGGGGCGTACCGCGAAGTTGACGCTGCTGTCCCCGAGTTCGAGAACGCCGATAGTTGGCGCGGGATCATCGAGGACGCGTTCCTCCTTGGAGAGGATATCTTCAAGGACTTTTTTGACCTTGTCCAAATTGTCGCCGTAGCTCACGCCAGCAACGATATCGACTCTGCGCTGCTCTTTGGCCGAGTAGTTTGTAATATTGTCGCCGGTCACCTTTGCGTTAGGAACTATGACCTTCTTGTTGTCCGGGGTCTTGAGCTCAGTCGTGAAAATTCCAAGCTTCTCGACCACACCGGCGGTTCCTGCGGCTTCCACAAAGTCACCGACTTTGAACGGTTTGAAGATTATCATAAGGACGCCGGCGGCGAAGTTCGCCAGCGAGCCCTGCAGCGCCAAGCCGACTGCGAGACCGGCGGCACCTATTACAGCCACGAAGGACGTGGTCTGTATACCGAGCTTTCCGAGAGCGGCGATTATGACGAAGGTCATCATCGCTACATACGCCAGGCTTGCCACGAACGAAATAAGGGTGTCCTCTACCTTGCTCTTCTGCATGAGCCGAACGAGGACCCTTTTGAGTCCAATCGCAACTAGCCGTCCTAAAAACAGTATTATGACTGCCGCGATTATCTTGGGTCCGAAGATAAGGGCAAGTTCCTTTGCCCTGACGATTACCTGATCCATGCTGTACCTCCTCCACTTGTTGAGAACGCGCAGAGTTTACAGAGAAGGCCCGCTTGGTTCAAGCTGCAATTACTGCAAGGACACGAGCGACTCCGTGATGTCGTATGATGATTAGAGGAACGCAGGCCAGCTGTTTGAGGCCGGCTTTATGCCGACGCCCTCGATCTCGACGAGCCAGTCGGGACGGCAGACTGATCCCTTGACCGCGACCACGGGGGTCTCGTTTCCGACAGCCTCTTTAACAACCCGCATCACCTTTGCAGCGTCACCATGGTGGCGCAGGTAGACAATGAGGTAGGCCATGTGGCCCAGATCCGCGCCATGCGGCGAGAGGAGGGCCTGTATGTTTTCGAGAGTCCGTGCGGCCTGTCTTTCCGCGCTTCCTAAGTGGACTACCTCGCCGTTGCGGTCGATGCTGGCCGTGCCTGAGATGTAGAAGTGTTCCCTGTCACCGTAGGCCACCTTGGTGCCGCGCTCGAATGTTACGCCGTATTCTATGGTCGGATTGAGGTGGTCGAGTGCTTCG